>JAJFFB010000069.1 GCA_021776925.1 Planctomycetota bacterium
GGAATGTCGACTCCGCGCTGGTGGCGGACTTCTTCGGCGCGGTCGTAACCGGCGTCGACGTGGCGCACCACGCCCATGCCGGGGTCGTTGGTCAGCACCGCGCGGATGCGCTCGTCCATCTCGGCGCTGCCGTCGCACACGCAGACCTGGCCCGAGTGCTGGCTGTAGCCGATGCCGACGCCGCCGCCGTGGTGCATCGACACCCAGCTGGCGCCGCCGGCGACCGCGAGCATGCCATTGAGCAATGGCCAGTCGGCGACCGCGTCGCTGCCATCCTTCATCGCCTCGGTCTCGCGGTTGGGGCTGGCCACCGAACCGCAATCGAGGTGGTCGCGCCCGAGCACGATCGGCGCCGACAGCTCGCCGTCGCGCACCATGCGGTTGAATTCGAGGCCGGCGACGTGGCGCTCGCCATAACCCAGCCAGCAGATGCGCGCCGGCAGCCCCTGGAATGCGACGCGCTCGCCGGCCAGCTTGATCCAGCGGCACAGGCTTTCTTTGTGCGGGAACAGGCGCAGGATCGCGGCGTCGGTCTTGTGGATGTCCGCAGGGTCGCCGCTCAGCGCGGCCCAGCGGAACGGCCCCATGCCCTCGCAGAAAAGCGGCCGGATGTAGGCCGGCACGAAACCGGGGAAGTCGAAGGCGTTTTCGACCCCGGCCTCCTCTTGCGCGAAGGCGCGCAGATTGTTGCCGTAATCGAAGGTCTCGGCGCCGCGCTGTTGCAGTTTCAGCATCTGGCGCACGTGGCGGCCCATGGTGCGGAAGCTTTCGAGCTGATAGGCGGCCGGATCGCTCTCGCGCAACGCCAGCGCCTGCTCCAAGGTGGTGCCATCGGGCACGTAACCGGCCAGCGGATCGTGCGCGCTGGTCTGATCGGTGAGCACGTCGGGGGTGATGTTACGGTCGATCAGAGCCTGCAGCAGTTCGGTGGCGTTGCAGCAGACGCCGATGGACACCGCTTCGCCGGCGGCCTGCGCGGCCAGTGCGCGCTCGATGCCAGCATCGAGATCGGCGGCGATCTCGTCGAGATAACGCGTGCGCTGGCGGACCTCGAGGCGGCTCTGATCGACGTCGCAGATCAGGCAGGTGCCTTCGTTCATGGTCACCGACAAGGGTTGCGCGCCGCCCATGCCGCCTACGCCGGCGGTCACGCACAGACGCCCCTTGAGCGTGCCGTCGAAGCATTTGGCCGCGGCCGCGGCGAAGGTTTCATAGGTGCCTTGAAGGATGCCCTGGGTGCCGATGTAGATCCACGAACCCGCGGTCATCTGGCCATACATCATCAAACCGCGCCGCTCCAGGTCGCGGAAGTGATCCCAATTGGCCCACTTGCCGACCAGATTCGAATTGGCGATCAGGACCTTGGGGGCATAGGGGTGGGTGCGGAACACGGCCACCGGCTTGCCGCTCTGCACCAGCATGGTCTCGTCCTTCTCCAGGCGCTGCAGGGTAGTGACGATCTTCTGTGCGGCCTCCCAGTCGCGCGCCGCGCGTCCGGTGCCACCGTAGACCACCAAATCCTCGGGGCGCTCGGCGACCTCGGCGTCGAGGTTGTTGAGGAACATGCGCAGCGCGCCCTCGGCCTGCCAGTCCTTGCAGTGCAGCTCGCTGCCGTGCGGCGCCTGCTGGGCCCCTGGGGTGATCGTCAGCAACTCGGTCAAGCTGGTGCTCATGGCTTCCATTTTAGGCGTTTAGGATGGGTCCATGCTGACCGGACTGCTGCTGGCTCTGACTTCCTCCCCCGTGCTCGCCGACCAGGCACCCGCCGAGGCCCCACCGGTCGGATTGTGGCGCGCGTGGCTGGATTCACCCGGCGGCGAGCTGCCCTTCCATCTCGAATTCCGCCCGCGCCGCGGCGACCACGAGCTGCGAGTGGCGGTGCTCAATGGGGTCGAGAGCATCCCCATCCCCGAGGTGCGCTGGCACGACGCCGACGACGGAAAGGGCGCCGAGCTGATCCTGCGCTTCACCCATTACGACTCCGAGATCCGCGCCCGCCCCAGCCTCGAGGGCTCGCGCCTCGACGGCACCTGGCGCAAACGCCGCGGCCTCGACGACTGGACCGAGATGGAATTCCATGCCGTGGCCGGCGTCGAGCAGCGCTTCCGCGAAACCCCGATCCCGCTCGGCGCACCCGACCTGCCAGCGCTCGCCGAACGCTACCGAGTCGATTTCTCTTCCGCCAAGGACGACGCCGTCGGCCTGTTCCAACAGAGCGAACAGGGCCTGGTGACCGGCACCTTCCTGACCACCCTCGGCGACTACCGCTACCTCGCCGGCCGCCGCAACGGCAACCGCCTGCTGCTGTCGTGCTTCGACGGCGCCCACGCCTTCCTCTTCGACGCGCGCCTGCTGCCGGCGCCCAATAACGGCACACCTGGCCCACCACGATTGGAAGGCGAATTCTGGTCGTCCGATCGCTGGCACGAGAAATGGACCGCGCACGCCGACCCCGAAGCCACCCTTCCCGACCCGCTCGCCGAAGTCGAGCTCGCGGTTCCGGCAGCCGAGATCCCCGCCCTTCTCGCCGGCCTCCGTTACCCCGACCTCGACGGCAACGAGCAGTCGGTGCTCAACCTGCAGCGCAGCGGCCGCCCCTTGCTGATCACCCTATTCGGCTCGTGGTGCCCGAACTGCAACGACGAAACCCGCTACCTGGTCGAACTGCACCAGCGCTACACCAACCGCGACATCCAGATCATCGGCCTCGCCTTCGAGGTCACCGGCGACCGCGACCGCGACCTGCAACAACTGCGCAAATACGCCCAGTACCACCAGATCCCCTATCCCATCCTCCTCGCCGGCAGCGCCGACAAACAAAAAGCCGCCGCCGCCTTCCCCGCGCTCAAAGCCATCAAGTCCTATCCCACCCTCATACTCCTCGACCGCCACAACCAGGTCGACGCCATCTGGTCCGGCTTCAGCGGCCCTGCCACCGGCGCCGCCCACCAACGCCTGCGCCAATTCGTCGAAGCCCGCCTCGACAAACTCCTGCTCGACCCGACCCGCTGACCACCTTAGGTGGTGACCTCGATCACCACGGCCACCGAAGACGCTTCCACACCGGTTGGGGAATCACCGACCACCACGGCTGCGTAGATCTTGCTTCCGATCAGGCCGGAAAGGGCACCGGCGGGAAGGGCGACAGAGATGGTTGCATGGCCAGCGGGGTCGAGCTGCCCATAGGGCTGGTCAAAAAAGACGAAGTGGCTACCGAAGCGGGTGCGCTGCAGCATGGAATCTGCGCTGAGTGGCACCTTTACGCCTTGGATGACAGTGGGCCCATAGCCTGATTTGGACATCAAGAGCGCATAAGATTTGTCGGCGAAACGGACGGGCAGGTCCAATTCAAGATCGAAGCTGCCGCCGATTGCATCAGAAACCGAGGTCGTGGTTGTCGTCAGGTAGGGTTCGAAACGGAGATAGCGAACCCGCCCATCGGTCAGTCCATTGAGATTCCCCCGCTCGAACGCCACCAGCATTCCATCGCCCTCTGGACTGGAATCCATGCTGGACCCAAGTGCATGGACATCTGAATCCTCCAGCCCTCCCAGGATGCGGCCGATGAACCTCCCATTCTTACCCGAAACCAGACGGATTTGCCCGGCATCGGGCCAGGCACCAACGGGAGCAGCGGGAGCAGAAACTGCTAGATCGGGCACCCCATCTGCATTCCAGTCCGGAATACCAACGATTGCGGCCCCCAGACTTTCCTGCCACTGTTGGCCAAGAGCGGTCCAGATCTCAGATCCATCTGCACCTGAGCGGCAGGTTACAGCACCGTCAGGATAGAGTTGTCCGCCGGGTACATCCCCAGGTAGAACGAATTCCGCGATGTTGTCACCGTCAAGATCGGGCAGGACGACCGCGTCACCCATGAAATTTGTGGCCAAGAAACCCGGGTCGCTGAGTTGGTAAAGCAAAGCTCCGGATTGCGTAGACATCACGTATGGCGAATAGGGCGGAGGGACATCCCAAAGGTAGACGAGAAGATCGTCCATTCCATCCATATCGGCATCAAGGCCCGGCATCATCTCCATTGCCGTAAGACCAAATGGCCCAGGGTGTGCCAGTACACGCTCCTGAATAGAGGACCCGTCCTTTCCAGACAAGTAGAAAATGGAACTTGCATTCGAACCAGAGTTCCCAACACCAACTGCAATATCTGGTATGGAATCCCCGTTCTGATCTGGCATTGAGCATGCGTCAATTCCAAACGCTCCCACTCCAAACTCACTACCGAACGCAGTCCACAAGAGGTTACCCGTAACCACCGAAATGGCCATCACGACTCCACCAAACCGAATCAATGACCTTTCTTTTCCAATACCGTCAAAGATCAATAAGTCGCCCATCCCATCACCATCCCAATCATGGGTTCGCTCCATGGATGGATCTAAGGCAATAATCGAAAAACTTTCCGAGAACAAGGTGGTCCAAAGGGGAACATCCAAAGCCCCAGAGAAGAGGACTACGCCCCCGCCATCCACTACAGCAAAGTCAGGAACCAGATCTCCATCCAAGTCCTCAATCGCAACGACATCTCCATCGTTCGCCCTGAAGGGAATGACGCCTGGGGAAAAAGTGGTCACAACATACTCGGTTTCCCAAGAGCCTCCATGCCGGTTGCCCTGAATGGAAAACACCGGCGCGGCCATTGAAATGGCGCAAAGGAGACACAGCAGAACTGATTTATTCGCCATCTACAAGACCTGGATGGTTGCGAAGTAAAGAGGCACAACTAGGAAGACAATGCCCCCAAAAAAAGGAGACGGAGCCTCCACTATACCCAAGGAATCCGCATCCGAGCCTTGCCTCAGTCCCATCACCGCCTCAGACAAGCAATACCCGACCTCTATCCCAGTCCGTCCGGGTCCGCATCCGCGTAATTCGGCGGCGCAGCCGCCGTTGAAGCGGATGCGGACCCGGACGGACTACTTGGGGCCGTTCTTCATGACAAAGCGGTGCTCCTCAACCAGTTGCAACAAGTCAAAGGAACTGAGCACCCCGACCAGTTTCTTCTCATGAATCACCATCGCGTGATGCACCCGGTTCTTGCGCATCAGCCGCGCCGCCTGATGCACGCCGTTATAGGCCGGAATGGAATGCACCTTGTCCGACATGATCTCCTTGATCTTGACCATGTCCGAGGCCGCATTCATCAGATCGGCGGCGCTGACCATGCCCACCGGGCGATCGCTATCGTCGACCACCGGCACCGCGTGGATGTGGTTGTCATCGATCATATGGCGCACCTGCCCCACCGTCTGATGAGGCGTGCAGGTGATGACCTCGGTGGACATGAGGTCGGCGATCTTGACTTGCATGGTGGGATTTCGAACGGGTACGTAGGTGCGGGCCGAGGGATTCCGGCGGTTCAATTGGCGGGCATGATATGCATCGTGATCGACGCATTGGTGACCTTTTTGTCCAAGGCGATCGCGATCCGCTTGGCGCTGCCGCCGGCCTTCAGCTTTTCGTCGATGGTGGTTCCTGAAATCCGCACGCCGGCCCCTTCTGCGGTGATGCGCACCCGCACCGTGCCCTTGTCCTGAGTGAACTGGAGTTCGTTGCTGGAAATCTTCTTCCAACTGCCCAGGGTGATCAGCGCGGTCTCGAATTCCTGCGGGCTGCCGAAGGACACCGAGTCGGTCACCGTCAGAGCGCCGCGGCCGCTGCGGTCAAAGACGAATTCGCGCTCCAGCTTGCGCAGGCCGGTGACCTTGTAGGCCGGCGCCATGTCGATGGTGAAAATGTCGCGCGAAGGCGTGAACTCGGTCTTCAGCACCTTGCCGCGGATGCCCGGGCCGGCCTCCTGCAGGCGCCCGGCAACCATCGGCACCGGGTGGCCGAAGGAGTTGATGACCTTCGACTGGTAGCGCTGCTTGGGACTGAAGGTGCGCTTCGTGTAGACCTCGGAGCCTGGGTCGGAAATCGGCGAGCTGCCGTTGAGCGCCAGCTGGAAACTGCCGATGTCGTTGTGGTTGTGGTTCTCTTCGTTGTTGCCGCACTTCAAGGCGGCGCCCAGTCCATTGCGCACGCCCGAATTCGGGCGCACCACCAGCACCCCGGCCTGATCGAAGTAACTGCGCACGCCGATCAGATTGGCACCCTGCGAAGCCGAGGCACGCGGCAGCGGCTGGGCGGGCGGGAACATGTACAGAGCAAAGTGGGCCAGGGTCTCGAAGCGGGTCGCCTTGCGCACCGGCGGTGCCAGCTTCCTGTCGATGCCGAAGCGATCACAAACCCACAGCGCCAGCCGCGGTTCGGCGCGGATGGTGGCGATGGCGTCGGCGAAGGCGGGATAGACGCCGTCGACGATCTCGATGCGCAGGCCGAAGGTGGCGTCGTCGCGCACCGTGGGCCGGTCCATCAGGTCGATGCGCCCGCTGGTGGCGGCGCGGATCACCTCGGCGAGCAGGGTGTAGCCGCCGAAACCGTAATTCCAGTAGCCGACGCCCTCGCCGCAGTAGCCGTCGCTGGTGTAGCCGGCGAGGAAGTTGTTGGAGTAGGCCTCGGCAGCAGCGATGTAGAAAGCCCGCTCGGCAGGCGTGTCCTTGAGCGCCAGCGCGGCGTGGGTCACCCCGGACAGACACACCGAGTTCCAGTTGTTGTTGCTGGTCAGCCACCAGTTCTCTTCGCGGCGCCCCTCGACCATGTCGCGGTAAGGCATGAGCACGCGGCGGTCGACTTCGCGGCGGATCAACTGGCGCGTGCGCGCCGACAGCTTGTCGCCCAGGAACCAGTCGGTCTGTGCCAGCGTGCTGGCCAGCTCGGCCGAGTGCAGATCGATGTCGATCTGGGTGCCCTTGAGGTTGACCAGGGTGCGGTCGTGCTGCGGCAGCACCCAGGTGGGTTCGGCGCAGACGGTGGTGATGACCTCTTCGATCTTCTTGAGGAAGCGCCCCTTGTTCTCGACGCACTCGGCCATCACCATCAGCGGCAGGCGCCCGCGGCGCTGCGCGGTGAGTTCGTCGTAGGCCTTGCGGCTGCCGGTCTTGGAAAAGCTCAGGTAGACGCTTTCCCTGAACGGCGGTACCGCGCTGGTGCGCGATTTCTCGGCGGTCTGCAGCAGCACCGAGGCGCCCTTGATCTTGGCCATCGGCGCCCACGCCTGACGGTTGCCGATCGCACTTCCCAATCCGGTCACGCGCGCGCTGACCATCGGCGTGACCTCGGCGACCCGCGCCGGCGAGTACTCGGTGCGCGTGTAGCTGGCGTTGGTGTCGGTGACCGGCGGCCCGTCGTTGCCGCCGGTTTCACCGATCTCGCCACCCGGATCGACGACGCCAGGATCATCCGGGATCACCGGATCGGAGCCGCCGGAGTCGCCCGGGCCGGGGCCCTCGGCCTCGCCGTTGCCATTTTCCTGACCTGGATCCTGCTCTTCAACCGCGGGGCCGTTGCCCTCGTTGTTGTTGCGCCGCTGCCGCGGCAGCTTGATGCGGCGGTTGCCGCAGGAAATTTCCAGCCCGCCGACCAGGATCAGCAGGGCGAGCAGCAGGAGGTGGCCTTTGCCGTTACGCATCCCTCTAATTTACCGTGGTGGAGCCGATCCCGGGAATCTGCCGATTTCGACCTGAAAACGCGCGCCCCCGCCCGGAGCAGCCTCGATGCGCACGCGGCCGCCCTGCGCGTCGACCGCCGATTTGACCAGCGCCAGGCCGAGGCCGTAGCCGATGCGCCGGCCCTCGGCGCCCGGACCGCGGAACAGCGGTTCGAAGACCTGATCGCGGATTTCATCGGCGATGCCGCTGCCCTCGTCGTCCACGGTCCAGCAGATGCGGTCGGCCTGACGACCATCCAGCACCACCCGCACGGTGGCGCCCTGAGGGGACCAGGCCACTGCGTTGCAGACCAGATTGCGCAGCGCGCGCATCAGCGCCTCCTTGTCGCCTTGTAGCGAGAGATCGCCGTAGCGTTCGCACTCTAATTGCACCCCGCGGGTGGCGGCCAGGCGGGTCTCGCGCTGCAGGCGGATCGGCGCCTCACGATCAAGGTCGAAACGCTCGGATTCATCCATTCCGGCCACTGCTGGCCGTTGCGCGCTGAGCAGACTGGTCAGATTGTGCACCGCGTCGGCCAGTTCGCGCAATTCCTCGAGGTGATGGGCGAGGACTTCGCAGGTCTCGGCGGCGTCGGGCTCACTGAGCAGCAGCACCTCGGTCTCGCCAAGCAGGTTCTGGATCGGTGAGCCGAGCTCGTGGGCGAGGCCGGCGGTCATCAGGCGCGAATCTTCTTCGGCGCGGTGCAGCTCCTGCAGCATGCCGCGCAAGGCTTCGGCGACTTCGCGCACCTCGTCGGGGGCGCCTTGCACCTGCACCGGAGCCGGCTGACGTAGAGAACGCACGTGCTGGATCTGCAGCGCCACCCGCTTCAGCCAGCGCGACACCCGGCGGCTGAACAACTCGCCCATGCCCAGGCTCAGCGCCACCGCCACCAGCACGATCAGGGCCATGGTGCGCAGAAAGATCACATGCAGGCTCTCGAGCACGGTCGAGTCGAGCGCCACCGCCAGGATCGGGCCGTTCGGCCGCTGGTCCAGGAGCCCGTGAAATGAGCCCGCAGACCACTCCGACGGCGGCAGGAAGGGTGCGCTCGGCAGCACTTCGGCCAATTCGACCAGACGCCCGGCTTCACCGATCAGCTCGCCCTCGGGCGTCCACAAACGGAAGGCCAGCGGCACTTCCGGATGCAGCATTTCCAATTCCGTGCAGATCTGGGCAACCCGTTCGGCCCCACCCGCGGTGTTGTGGAACATGGCCTGGAATTCTTCGGCCTCTTCGCGCAGCAGGGACTGGATTTCGCGGTCGACCGAGGCATTGACAAACCAGGCACCGAGGCTGGCGAGCATCGCGGCCAGAACCAGGGTGCTGGCTCCGTACCACAGACGCATGCGCCCGGCCAGGGACCAGCTGCGGCTGGCGTTGGCTTCCCTCATTCTCCCACCAGGCGGTAGCCCTCGCCGATCACCGTCTGCACCAGCTCACCGGCCTTGAGCTGCAGACGCTTGCGGATCCGTTTGACGGTGACGTCGACGCTATTGGTGCCCGGGTCGAAATCGAAACCCCACACCTGGCTGAGCAGTTGCGGTCGGCTGAGAGTGCTGCCGTCGGCGCGCACCAGCGCCACCAGCAGATCGAATTCCTTGGGCGAGAGTTCGGTCTCGAGTTCGCCCCAGCGCACGCGGCGGCCGTCGACCTGCAGAGTGAGTTCGCCGCTGCGCAGCACCGGCAGTTCTTGGTGACGGCGCAGCACCGACTCGACGCGCGCCAGCAGTTCGGCGAACTCGAAGGGTTTGACCACATAGTCGTCGGCGCCCATGCGCAGACCGCGGATCCGTTCGTCGACCTCGCCGCGCGCGGTGACGAAGATCACCGGCGTCTGGTCGCCGCGCTCGCGCAGGCGCTGCAGGAATCCCCAGCCGGCTTCTCCCGGCATCAGCACGTCGAGCAGGATCAGGTCAAAGGCGAGGGCGTCGGCGGCGCTGACCAGGGCGTCCGCCTCGGCGCTGTTGCCGGCGACGGCGACCGTCATGCCGGATTGCTCCAGGCCCTTGGCCACGAAACTGCGGAAACGCGGGTCGTCGTCAACGATCAGGAGGTGCCGAGCCATGCCCCCCATTGTGCGGAATTCCAGTGTTAGACTCACCCCCCATGTCCCGCTGGATTCCCACGATGGTTTTGGCCGCCCTTTTCGCCCCGGCGGTCGCTGCTCAAGACCCGCCGTCTCCAGAGGGCGTTGCGGTTCCGGAACAAGACCCGCCGTCTCCAGAGGGCGTTGCGGTTCCGGCCCAGGAGCCCCCGCCCTTCGGTTATCGCAACCTTGAAGTCTTCGAGCAGAGCCTGCTCGGCATGGGCGCTCGCGAGCTGACGCGCAGTGCCGGCGGCCGCCCGGTGTGGCTGGCGACCTTCGGCGCAGCGCCGGCCAACGGACGTCCGGCGGTCTTGATCGTCGCCAACCTTGAGGGCGACCGGCTGGTCGCCAGCGAGGTCGCGCTGCGCCTGTGCCAGCACTTCGCCGCCGGTTCCGCCCTGACCGACGTGGCCACCGTGCACGTGGTTCCGGTCGCCAACCCCGATGCGATGGCGCGCGCGCTCGCCGGCAAAGCCGCACGGCGCGGTGCCGCGATCGATGAAGACCGTGACGGACGCAACGATGAAGACGGTGCGGATGATCTGGACGGCGACGGCCACATCCTGCAACTGCGTTATCCCGATCCGCTCGGTGCGCTGGTCAGCGATCCGGTCGACGCACGACTGATGCAGGAAGCCGATCCAGAAAAGGGCGAGGGCGGCGCCTGGACCGTCGAAGCCGAAGGACGCGACGACGACGGCGACGGACTGCAGGCCGAAGACGACCTGGGCGGAGTGACCCTCGAGGCCAACTTCTCACACCGCTGGCGCGCCCACGAACGCGACGCCGGGTCTTTCCAGTTGTCGGAGAGCATCCCGCGTGCACTGGCCGACCTGGTGTTGAACAACGGTCGCCTGAGCCTGGTGGTGGTGCTCGGCGCCGAGGACAACCTCGCCGATCCGCCTGGCGGCGTAGAAAACCCCGACCACGAATCCACTTCGCCGTGGCCCGAGGACGCGCAGTTGCTCAAGCTCCTGGGGGATCGTCTGTATGAGGGCGACCAAGCGCGTCCGCGCGGCAGCGACCACCGCTCCGGCAACTTCGCCGACTGGGTCTACTTCCAGGCCGGACTGCCGGTGATCGAAAGCGCGTTGTGGGCGCCGCCGCTCGACGTGGAAGCAGAAGGCGAGGCAAGCTCCGATGAAGCCGAACACGAAGCCAGCGACGAAGCCAAGATGCTGCGCTGGGCCGATCAGGCGCTGACCCGTTCCTTTGTCGATTGGCATGCTCTGGAGAGTGGCCCTGCTGACGACGTCGCCGACGGCCGCGAGGGCGTTCAAATCGGCGGTTGGCTGCCGCTGGTGCGCACCAATCCGCCGGCCTCCGAGCTCGATCCGCTGGGTGAGCAGTGGTCGCAATTCCTCGACAGCGTCGCCGGGGATTTCGCCCAGTTATCGGTGCCCGAGTTGAAGATGACCCCGCTCGGCGGTGGCGTCTATGAGCTCGAGGCCACCGTTGCCAACTTCGGGCTGATGGCGACGATGAGCCGCATGGGCCAGGCCACGCGTCGGCACCTGCCGCCGCAGGTCTACGTCGAACTGCCTGACGGCGGGGAAATCCTGTCCGGCGCGCGGGTTCAAGCCCTGGGTCGCCTGCACGGCCGCGGCGGCATGCAGGAATTGAGATGGCTGCTGCGCCTGCCCGCAGACGACCACGCCAACCTTCGCATCCTCTCGCGCAACGCCGGCGAGCTTCTTCTGCCCCTGATTGACTGATGACGACGACTCCCAACACTCGCGGTTTTTTGCGTCTGCCGGCAGCTGCCTTGCTGGCCGTAATCGTGTGCAGCGGAAACGCCCGTCTCGGCGCCCAGGAGGGCGGTGGTCGGTGGCACCCCCAGGTCGAAATCGCCTGGAACCGTTACTACACGCACGCCGATCTGCAGGGTCTGATGGACCAGATGATCGAACGATGGCCCGGGTACTTCGAGGTCGAGATCATCGGGCAGAGCTGGGAAGGGCGCGAGATGCGCGTCTATTCGGTCGGCAACAAGGCCAAGGGCGATCTGCATCAGCGACCGGCGATGTGGGTCGACGGCAACGTGCACGGCAACGAGGTGCAGGGCGGCGAAGCCGTCGCCTACCTGGCGTGGTGGCTGCTCGAACACAAGGACAGCAATGAGCGCGCGCGCATGCTGCTCGACACGCGCACTTTCTATCTGCTGCTGTCGCAGAATCCCGACGGCCGCGATCACTGGTTCAACGAAGCCAATACCGCGAGCAGCTCGCGCTCCGGCACCAAGCCGACCGACAACGACCGCGACGGATTGTACGACGAGGACGACTACGACGACCTCGATGGCGACGGCGAGATCACCATGATGCGCAAGAAGGTGGCGATGGGCGAAGGCACCCACCGTGTCGATCCCGACGACCCGCGCGTGATGCTGCGCGTGACCGGCAAGCAGCGCGGCGACTGGCTGCTGCTCGGCCGCGAAGGCATCGACAACGACAACGACGGCCGTATCAACGAGGACGGCAAGGGCGGTTACGACATGAACCGCAACTGGCCCAGCGACTGGCAGCCGCCGCACATTCAGTACGGAGCCGGCGACTATCCCTTCAGCTACCCCGAAACCGCGGCGGTCGGGCGTTTCCTCGCCGCGCATCCCAACGTCGCTGGCACGCAGTCCTTTCACAACGCCGGTGGCATGATCCTGCGCGGCCCGGGTGACGACACCACGGTGACCTATCCGGCCGCTGACATCCGCGTCTACGACGCGCTTGGTGAAGAAGGCGAGCAGATGCTGCCCTTCTACCGCTACATGATCCTATGGAAGGACCTGTACCGGGTGCACGGCGGTTTCGTCAACTGGACCTACGAAGGGCTGGGCATTTTCAGCTTCACCAACGAATTGTGGAGCCGCCGCCAGTACTTCAACGGACCGGTGCCCGACAGCCTCGAGGGTAAGGATTCGACCATGGCCTTCAACGATTCGGTGCTGCTCGGCGACGCCTACATCGACTGGCACGCGGCCGAGCATCCGCTCTACGGCGGCATCGAGATCGGCGGCTACAAGCGTCAGCACGGGCGGGTGGCGCCGTCCTTCCTGATCGAAGAGATGATCCACCGCAACGCGCTGTTCTGCGCGCGACACGCCGAAGAGATGCCGCGGGTCACGCTCGCTCAGCCGACGGTCGAAGACCTCGGCGACGGGCTCTACCGAGTCGAAATCGTGCTCGAGAACGACGCGCTGATCCCGAGCCGCTCGACCCTGGCAGCGCAAGAGGAGATGGGCACCCCGGATCGCGTGACGCTGTCGGGTGCCGGCATCCAGGTGGTCGCCGGCGGCACCATGCCCGATCGTTTCCGCCCCGAGCGCTTCCAGGCGGTCGAGCGTGAACCCGAGCGCCTGCGCCTCGAGCGTGGCGTGCCCGGCCGCGGCAGAGGCCCCGGACAGGTGCACCTCGCCTGGCTGGTCACCGGCAGCGGCGACTTCATCATCCGCTACCAGGCCGAAAAAGCCGACGACGGCGAAGTCTCCGCTCGCATCGAATAGCCGCTTCGCGGGGGCGCCGCGCCGCCGGCGCCCCTCAGTCCCTGGCGAAGTCCACGACCACCTGCGCGTCGTGGACCGCGCGGCGGATCTGGATCACTTGCGAACGCAACGCAGGCTCCTCTTTGTGGCGCAGGAAGCAAGAGGTGGCTTGGCCATCTTGCTGCCATAGGGCAGTGATTACCCCGCGCTGCGACAGGCTCAGGCGGGCAAAACGCGGGAAGGCTGGGCTGCGTTCGATCTGGTAGTCCGACCAGTCGATCTTGCTTGATGCATCCGCGGAGAGTTGAACCGAGGAGGCCCGTTGTGGAGCCAGCCGCTCGACCTTCATCGTGACACGGTGCTGGCCGGGCAGGAGCGCGTGAACCAGGTCCGGCTGGGTCAGGTCCTCGCGTTCGCGGACGCTCAGGGTCAACTTGTAGCCGCCGGGCATCAGGCCGCGGAAGTGAGCGCTGCCGTCCTCCAGGACGGGGGCGTAGGCGGCCGGCATGACCAGTTCCAGGACTCCATGTTCCTGCTGTGGAAGCTGAGGTTGCGTTTCTCCCTTCAACATCGCCGCGGTGATCGAAAGGCCGGGGGAGAATCCGCCGCGGCTCGGGTCGTCGAGCACGCATTCGAGGTCGAAAAACTCGGGCATGCGGATTTTGCGTGCGACCTCGGTCTGCAGGCCTTGCGCGCTCATGGTCTCGCTCCAGCGGAACTCC
Source organism: Planctomycetota bacterium (assembly GCA_021776925.1). Classification (GTDB taxonomy): domain Bacteria; phylum Planctomycetota; class UBA1135; order UBA1135; family UBA1135; genus JAJFFB01. The sequence goes on from JAJFFB010000069.1 coordinate 13,837, forward strand.
AGACCGGCGGACGTCTGCAGCGACAAGACCAGTTCGAGGTCGTTCGCCCCGGCCAGGGCCGCCTGCGCCAGCGCCGCGGCCATGGAGATCTCGACCGGGGGCGCGGAGGTTCCCTGCCAGCGCACCGGAGGGATTTGGTCGGCGACCCCAATCTGCAACTCCCACCCAAATACTATCTTATGACCTTGTTTGTCCGCCCAATCGAAGACCAGGACTCCAGGACCCTGTTCCAGGGCCGCCGCCGAGTCGGGCTCTGCCGCCGGACCAGAAGTCGGACTCGGCACGACAGAAGTGCAGGCGCAAACCGCACTTCCAAGGAAGAGCAGGAAAAACCGCGGCAGGCGGCGCAGCACCACACCTTCTCTACTTCATGCGCAGCGGCTGGGTACCGTCGCTGCCGCCGTAATGCGGTAGATCGGGAGGGGCCTTGCCCCACGACGGCGCGCGGTCGGCATAGACGCGCGCTTTGGGGGGTTGGTCGGGGTCCTGGTCGAGCAGGGCGACCGCCACGTGGATCTCGCCCTCCCAGCGCGGCGAGGCGAAGAACATCGGTGTGCCGCAGCGAGTGCAGAAGGAACGCGTGGAGTCGGTTTCGGTGCGGAATTCGCCGAGCAGTTCCTCGCCTTCGGTCAGACGGAATTGCGCGCGCGGCAGGCCAAGCCAGGTGACGAAGGCGGCGCCGTGGGCGCGCCGGCAGTTGTCGCAGTGGCAATGGCAGACGAATCGCGACGGCGGCGTGACGGCAAAACGAACTCCGCCGCAGGTGCAGTGCCCGGTCAGTTCGGTGCTGGGATCAGGACTCATCTCGGCCAAATCCTAGCAGGCCGCGCACGGCAATCGATATCGAGTCGGTGATCAGACGCTTGCCAGCCCCTTGACCGCGAGTTCCGGACCGAACACCACCAGGCGGTCGCCGGCCTGGAAGGTGTAGTCGGCCTGCGGTGGTTGCGGGTCGGCGCTCTCCTCGCCGGGCACGTGGGCGCGTACCAGCAGCACGTTGACACCGTGGCGCAGGCGGAAATCCGCCTGCTGCAGGCTGCGCCCGAGCAAAGCGCCGGGGGCGTCGACCTCGGCCATGACGAAGCCGCCGACGCGGCGCATCACCACCTCCTCGGAGGCGGCGGGCAGGCTCGCCGCCATGTCGTCGGTCATCTGGTACTTGAACACCTCGCGCCGGTAGCGTTCGAGCACGTCGGAGATGTGCACCGCACCGATCAGGCGGCCGTCGGCGACCACTGGCATCTCGTCGCGATAGGCCTGATCCAGCTTCTGCAGCACCACGTCGAGGTGATCGGCCGCCTCGACCACCGGAGTGTCGACATCGGCGACGTCCTCGGCCACCAAGAGTCCCTTGACCGCGCCGATGTCCTCCAGCACCGGGCGCAGCTTGGCCAGCGTGATCACGCCGAGCAGCCGCCGCTCGGCGTCGACCACGTAGATGGCCGAATCCGAGCCCTGGTAGAGCATCTGCAGCAGCGGCAGGAAGGGATCGTGCGCAGCCACCACCGGCACGTCCTCGCGCACCACCTCGCTTACCGGCACGCGCCGCAGCAGGTCAACGTCCTGGCCGCTGCGGATGTTGACCCCGCGGCGGCGCAGTTTGATGGTGTAGATCGAATCGCCGTGCAGACGGCTCATGACCAGCGTGCCGATGATGCACGAGATCATCAGCGGTAGGATGATCTGGTAGTCGGTGGTCAGTTCGAACAGGATCATGATCGCGGTGATCGGCGCGTGCGTCGCCGCCGAGACCATCGCTCCCATGCCGACCAGCGCGTAGGCGCCGGGGGGGGCCGCTCCGGGGAACCATAAATCCATCACCCCGCCGACCATCCCGCCGAGGCAGGCGCCGAGGAAGAGCGAGGGCGCGAACACACCGCCCGAGCCGCCCGAGCCGATGGTCACCGACACCGCGACGATCTTGGCCAGCAGCAGACCGCCGAGCAGTGCCACCCCAGCCAGGCCGGCCAGCGCGGTGTTCATCGCCTCGTAGCCAACTCCAAGTACTTCGGGCGCCAGCAGCGCGATGCAGCCGATCACCGCCCCGCCGAAAGCCGCCTTCAGCGGCGCCGGCAACGGCACTCTTTCGAACAGCTCTTCGGAAGTGTGCAGCGAGCGCGTGAACCCGATCGCGACCAGGCCGGCGAGCAGGCCGAGCACCGCGTAGGCGATCAGTTCGCCCGGATGCTCGAGCGAATACTGCGGGATCTCGAAAGCCGGCAGGTCGCCGAGGTAGTGGCGTGAGACCACGGTGGCGATCACCGAAGCGATCACGATCGGCGAGAACTGCGGCACACCGAAGTCGCCGAGGATGACCTCGACCGCGAACAGGGCTCCGGCCACCGGGGCGTTGAAGGTCGCCGCCACTCCCGCGGCGGCGCCGCAGCCGACCAGAGTGCGCAGCCGCCGCGGGCTGACGTGCAGCCACTGGCCGATGGTCGAACCGATCGCCGAACCGATCTGCACGATCGGACCCTCGCGGCCGACCGAACCGCCTGAGGCGATGCACACGCTCGAAGCCAGCGCCTTCGCCGCCACCACCCGCGGGCGGATGCGTCCGTGGCGTAATGCCACGGCCTCCATGACCTCGGGCACGCCGTGCCCGCGCGCCTCAGGGGCGAAGCGAGCCACGATCCAGCCGACCAGCAGACCGCCGGCGGCGGGCGCGCCGATCACCCACCACGCCGGCAGTTCGCGAATCCACTCGAGCAGCCCGCCGGCATCGCTGATCTCGCCTTCGGGCTGCCAGATGCCGATCTGCATCTGCTTGATCAGCAGCCGGAATCCCACTGCTCCATAGCCACCGACCAGCCCGATCAGCGTCGCCACCAGCACCATGTAGACGCTGGTCGACTGCTTGAGGTAGGCATTCAGTCGGCGGAGCCAGACCATTCAGGCGCGGATCCTACCAAGCCACTCAGGTCATCCAGTCCTCATGTCGCTGCAAAGATGGACCCGAGCTGAGCGAATCATTGAAGCACCAGGATTTTGCTGGCGGCGCAGGAAGGCCACCATTGCCAGCAGAAGCTACCGAAGCGAAGGACTGACTTGACAGCCCGGATTCGCCCTTGCTTATCTGGCATATACTGATTCCATGGTCCTCTGCCCTCTCGTGGTCCTTGCTTTTTTCCTTCAAGAGCCGGAGCAACTAGAAACTGGCAAGCCTGTGGCTGGTGTCATTGGAGAGGAGTCGGTCGAGATCCATGCTCCTTTCCTTGATTTGTTTCATGGAATGAATCCTGCGTTTGGTGAGATCTACCAGATCTCCGTTGCAGAAACCGGACCCTATTTCATCGAACTTCATTCTCTGGATTTCAACTCTTACCTTGTTCTTGCTGACGAAAATGGAGTTCCACTCGCTGAGGATGAGGACGAGTACATTGGTGTTCGGGCCCGCCTGGTGACTGACCTGGAGGCGCGGCACAAATATTTCGTTTACGCCGCCGCGCTGCATGGGAACCGCGGCAGATTTGAATTACAGCTTTCGGCCGGGAAACCAAATTTGCCCACCCGAGAGCAGGAACTCATCGAGGGAGTCGCCTATTGGAAGGCCCGTGTTGAGCACTCCAAGGCCACTCTTGGCGAAGATCATGCCAGCTATGCGTTGGCGCTCAATGGACTCGGCAGGGTGTTGCGAAAGCAGGGCAAATACTCCGAAGCCAGGCTTCCCTTGGAAAAGGGCCTCGCCATTCGAGAAAGAGCCCTGGGCCCAGAACATTGGCAGACTGCCGATTCGCTGGACAACGTAGGCATGCTGCATGAAGTCCAGGGGGAATACCCTGAAGCGAAGCGCTTGTATGAGCAATCCCTGGCGATCAAGGAAAGGGCCTTGGGACCTGATCATCCGGGCACCGCCACGACGGTGAATTTCCTGGCCATCCTGTTGGAGAAGCAGGGCAATTTCCAGGGGGCGCGGCCCTTGTATGAGCGAGCCCTCAAGACCCGGGAGAAGGCCTTGGGGCCTGAACATCTGGACACCGCCAACAGCTTCAACAACTACGGCGCCTTTCTATGTTCACTCGGACGTTACGAGGAGGCTCGCCCCATGTATGAGAGAGCCCTTGCGATCAGGGAGAAGGGGTTGGGCCCGGACCATCCTGACGTCGCTTCCAGTCTGAATAATTTGGGCCTGCTCCTCAAGAATCAAGGAAAGTACGACCAAGCGCGGCCCCTCTACGAGCGTTCCCTTTCCATCAAAGAAAAGGTCTTGGGGCCTGATGATCTGTCGGTTGCCACCAGCTTGAATAACCTGGCCATGCTGATCAGGGTTCAAGGCAACGATCAGGAAGCACAACCCCTGATGGAGCGGTCCCTCCAGATCAGGGAAAAGGTGCAGGGCCTTGAGCACCCCAGTGTTGCGAATAGCCTCAACAACTACGCCCGTCTTCTCATGGACCAAGGCAAGTACGAGGAGGCGAGGCCCATGTTCGAGCGAGCGCTTGCCATCCGCGAGAAGACGCTCGGCCCGGAGCATCCATCCACTGCCGTGAGCTTGAATAACCTCGCTCGATTCCTGCGGATCCAGGGGAATTTTGTCGAGGCTCTGCCCTTGTTTGAACGCGCCTTGGGGATTGCAGAGAAGGTGCTCGGGCCGGACCACCCAGACACGGCTCGCAGTCTCAATAGCCTTGGCTACCTTCTCAAGGCACAGGGCAAGTACCGAGAGGCAATGCCCTTCATCGAGAGGTCCTTGGCGATCTGTGAGAAGGTCTTGGGAGCAGAACACGCTGATACCGCTGCAGCTCTGGGGAATCTTGGGACGCTCTATCAATCCCTGGGCTTTTTTGAACAAGCGAGGCCATTGATGGAGCGGTCTCTCACGATCCGGGAAAAGGCATTCGGACCAGATCACCCAAAAACTGCAATTAGCCTGAACAACCTGGCCACCCTCTACGTAGACCAAGGCAATTCCGCACGCGCTCGCAGCTTGTACGAGCGAGCTCTGGACATTGATCGAAGGGTGTTGGGGGAAGAACATCCAAGCACCGCAACCAGCATGGCCAACTTGGCCGGCCTGCTCAAGGATCAAGGCCAGTACGAAGAAGCGCAGGTGCTTTATGAGCAGTCCCTGAGGATAAAGGAAAACGCCTTTGGACCCGAACATCCAGGCACCGCAAGCGGTCTGCAAAGCCTGGCCTCCATTCTGAGGGAACAAAAGGAGTTCAATGCCGCGCGCCCCCTCTATGAGCGGGCCATTGCGATCCAGGAAAAATCCCTTGGCCCGGACCACCCCCATTTGTCTACCTATCTGAACAATTATGCCCTGAACCTAGAGCAACTAGGCGAGTTCGACCTGGCCCGAGCCCGGTACGAACAGTCCTTCGCCATCGCCAAAAAAACGCTGGGGCCACAGCATCCGTCCCTTGCTACTGGCCTCAGCAATATGGCGCGACTGCTCGAGGATCAGGGCCACATCGACCAGGCTCGCTCCCTCCTTGTTCAATCCCTTTCCACAACGCTGGCTCTGCTTGATCAAGAACTGCCAACCCTGAATGAGGCGGAACGATTTCAGCTCTTGGATGTGACCTACGACCCAAGCCGATTGTTGTCTTGTTTGAAAAAATCTGAGACGCAGGACCTTGTTCCAGAATACGCCCTGTTCCAACAGTGGAAGGGCAAGGCGACCCGGCTCCAATTGGCCAGCATTCGATTGAGCAGGCTGGACTCCGATCCCAAAATCCGGGGCCGAAAAGGGGAGATCCAGGTTGCAGCCAAGAAATTGTCAAGGTTGGTCCTTCTGCCTTTAGCAAAACAGGCTCCCGACCATAGCAAACAGATCGACCGACTCCGCCAGCTCAGATTGAGCCTGGAACGAGAACTCAATCTAGAGCTCGGTTTGGATTGGGTGCTGACCACCCCAGGGCTGAAACGTGTCCAGACCGAAATGCCTGAGGACTCGGTGCTGCTGGACTTCTTTGTCGGCGACCAGGTCTATGCGTGGGTGCTTGCGCCGCAGGGCAAGCCCGGCTTGGTCCCGCTTGGAGCAAAGGGGCCCCTACGGGAGGCCCAGAACGCCTTCTTGGGTCGCCATGGGATTCGAGGTGGAAAGCTGTTGGAAGATACAAGCTCCGCAACGAGTGGCGGATTGCTGAGCGCCCTCTGGGAGCCGCTCAAGATGGCCGTGGGAGAATCCGCTACGGTCTTTGTGAGCCCGGACGGCTTCCTTTGTGAACTCCCATTCGGAATGCTGCAGGAATCTGACGGCCAGTTCCTGCTCGAGAAACATCGTTTTGTATACCTGGCCGATCCAACCAGCCTGGCAAGTGACCATCGTGTGCTCGCCGATGCCGAGGGGTCTCTACTCGCGGTGGGCGGGGTCAATTACTTCCGCCGGGAGGATCCAGGCGAAACTCACCCACTAGGGGTTTCCACCCGCTCAAACCTTGGTAGCTCCTGGGATTCACTTCCGGCAACCAGGTTGGAGCTTCAGTCCCTGCGTGATCTCCACAATTCCGTCCTGGAGTGGGAGAGCCCGATGACGGCGGTCGAAGGCAAGGCGGCGACCGAGGAGCGGATCCGTGCCGAACTCCCCGGCAAGCGTTACGTGCACATCGCCACTCACGGCTACTTTGAGCCAGATCACCTCCCTTCCCTGCTGCTGGACGCCGAGGAAAAGCAGAGCAAGGCCGAATTGGGAGAACAGGTCAAGGCGGTCGGCCTTCTGCCCGGTCTGCTTTCCGGCCTGGTCTTCGCTGGAGTCAACGGGGAACCCGACCCAACGCGCGACGATGGCTACCTGTGCGCCGAAGAGATCCAGCACCTCGACCTGTCGGCCTGCGACCTGGTGGTCCTATCGGCTTGCGAAACAGCGCTGGGCAGCGCACGCGCGGGAGAGGGGCTGATGTCCCTGCGCCGGGCCTTTTCCGTCGCTGGTGCCGATACCGTGATCAGCTCCTTGTGGAAGGTCGACGACCAGGCCACCGCCCGGTTGATGAAGGACTTTTACACCAACCTGTGGCAGGCAGGCATGTCCCGCAGTGAAGCTCTGCACCAGGCCAAGCTGCGCACCCTGCGCCGCAATCGGATTGAGCACGAAGGAGACGCAATGCCCATGACCTGGGGTGCCTTCGTTCTGAGCGGCCAGTGGAACTGAATGGAAAGGGCCAGGATGAAGAATTGATGCCATCTTCAGCACCTGGGAATGGCTGCATATACTGCTCAAAATGATCCCCTTCGCCACCCTCTGCCTTGCATTTCTGGCCCAAGAGGCAGCTCAACTTGAAGTCGGTCAAGTCCTGGTTGGGGAAGTTGCGGAAGAATGCGCAGAAGTTCATTCTCTCCATTTGGACGCGAATTACAGCGATGTTCCCGTCATAGGAATGGCTTACCGCCTCGTTGTTTCGGAGGCGGGGTTCTACTACATAGATCTTCGTTCCTTCGACTTTGATGCCTACCTTATCTTGGCTGACTCAAAGAATGGCAATCTTGCGGAAGACGACGATGGCTTGATGGGTACCCATGCACGCGTTGTTATGGAGCTTGAAGCGGATCGAGAGTACCGAGTCCAGGCTTGCGCGCTTCACGGTGCCCGTGGAATATTCAACCTGGAGGTGCGCCCAGGGAGGCCTACTGTGCTATCGAAAGAAGAGAAGTGGATCGCCGAGGAAACAGACTGGAAATCCCGCATTGCCCACATCAAGGAAACTCTGGGCGTGGAGACTTTTGAGTATGCTGCTGCGATCAATCGCCTTGGCCTCCACTATTATCGGCATGGCGATTACGCAAAAACTCGGCTTGAATGGGAAAGCGCGCTGGAAATTTTCGAACGGGTTTCAGGGCCGGAACATCCCAACACTGGCGACACCCTGAACAACCTGGCCTTGCTCCTTCAAGCCCAGGGTGAATTGGAAGAAGCGGGCCGGTTGTTTCAGCGAGCCCTTGATGTGCTTGAAAAGGTGCACGGCCTGGAACATTCGAGCACGGCGGTTGCTGTGGACAACCTCGGCAAACTCTTCTATGCCCAAGGCAAATACGGACGATCCCGCCCACTCTTTGAACGTGCATTGGCGATCAGGGAGAAAGTGCTTGGCTCCAATCATGCAAGCACCGCAGCCAGCCTGAACAACCTTGCCTTTGTTCTCAAGGCTCTTGGGGAGTTTCAAGAGGTTGGCGCGTTGTATGAGCGCGCTTTGGCCATCAGAGAGGAGGTGCTCGGTCCAGAGCACCCGGTCACAGCCGAGAGTCTGATTAATTTGGCCAGCCTGTTGCAATCCCAGGGAGGCTTCGAGAAGGCTCGACCTCTCTACGAGCGTGCGCTGGCGATTCACCAAAAGGTGCTTGGGCCGGACCATCGGGAAACTGCGCTGAGCCTGGCCAGCCTTGCCAATCTGTTGTTAGCGCAGGGAAACTACGATGCTGCGCGCCTCATGTTCGAGCGATCGTTGTCGATACGTGAAAAGGTTCTGGGTCCTATGCATGCGGACACTGCAGACAGTCTGAACCATTTGGCCGTCCTTTTACACGCTCAAGGTGACTACCAGCAAGCCCGGCCCCTATTTGAGCGATCCCTGGAAATCAGAACCAAGGTGTTTGGCCAGGAGCATCCTCGCACCGCAGATAGCCTTAGTAACCTGGCCTTGCTTCTTCGGGCCCAGGGGAACCATCAGGAAGCCCGGCCTCTGTGCGAGCGCGCGTTGGCAATCAGAGAAAACCGATTGGGCAAGGAACACCCGAGTACAGCACTTAGTTTGAATAATCTGGCCAGTCTTCTGAATGACCAAGGAAACTTCGGAGAGGCCCGGCCGTTGTACGAGCGGGCATTGGAGATCAGGGAAAGGGTATTGGGGCCGGTGCATCCGGACACCGCGGTAAGTCTGAGCAACCTCGCCGTGTTCTTCCATGAACAAGGTTTCCTTGAGGAAGCTCGGCCTATGGCCCAGCGCGCTCTCGAGATTCGAGAAAAGATCCTCGGCCCTGACCACCCAGAAACTTCCAATAGCCTGAACAATCTTGCCTACCTCTTGCTTGCCCAGGGGCTTAAGGAGGAAGCGCGTCCGCTTTTCGAACGCGCTTTGGATATTTCAGAGAGAGTTCTGGGGCCTGAGCACCTGGAAACCGCGAACCGCCTGGGCAATCTGGCAGGTTTCCTTCAGCTCCAGGGAAATTTTGAAGAGTCAAGGCCGTTACACGAACGAGCAATGGCGATCAGAAGAAAGGTGTTGGGGTCCGACCATCCCAGCACCACTTTGGTCATGACCAACCTGGCCCACCTCCTTTTTGGTCAGGGCGATTTCGAGGAAGCCCTCCCTCTTTACCGCCAGGCAATGACCGGCTCATTTGCGTACCTGGATAGAGAACTCCCTACCTTGAGCGAGGCAGAACGGCTCCAACTCCTTGAACTCTCTGCCAGCCCGGAGGGCCTGCTGCATTGTCTTGGAAAAATGGAGCGCACACATCTGAGAGACTCCTATTCTCTCTTTCAAACATGGAAAGGCAAGGCAACTCGTTACAAGACTGCCAGCATTCAAATAAACCGGGCGGCCAATAGTACGGAGAGCCAAATGACTGCCGGCAGAATCCAGGAGCTGGCCAAGGAACTGTCGAGGCTGATCCTCTTGCCGTTGGCAGAGCAGGCTGACGACCACGTTGAGCAGGTCGTTTCCTTGAGAGCCGAGAGACTCCGTTTGGAACGGGAGCAGAACCGGGATCTCGGTCTGAACTCTATTTTGGCAACCCCTGCCTTGGACGCCGTGCAAGCAGGAATGCCTGAGGGGACGGTCTTGTTGGACTTTTTTGTTGGCGATGAAGTTTATGCTTGGATCCTGACTTTCACGGGTGAGCCCAAACTGGTTCATTTGGGGTCTGGACCTCTACTCCGAGCGACCCAAGAGGAGGCGCTCCGCCGTGTTGCCCTGCGCGGTGGACGCACCTTGTCGGAGGAAGGGCGCGACTCGAATGCCGACTTGTTCGACATTCTCTGGGCTCCGCTGCGGGATGTCATTGGAAATGCAAGCACGGTTTTTGTCAGCCCAGATGGATTCCTGTGCGAACTTCCTCTTGGTATCTTGCAGGAAGTCGACGGCAGTTTCTTGCTGGAAAAGTACCGTTTCGTCTATTTGTCCGACCCGACTCTGCTGTCCGAGGAAAGCGTAGATTCCCCTTACGTTGAAGGCCCTCTCCTTGCCGTTGGAAGCATCGACTACTTTCGCCGCGATGCACCAGCGGAAATCAGTGCCTCTGTTTCTTCCACACGATCGCGAATCGGCAGCTCCTGGACATCGCTTCCAGCGACCAAGGTCGAATTGCAACATCTTCGCGATCTTCATGACCGCGTGCTCCACTGGAAGAGCCGGATGACAATTGTGGAAAACCAAGCTGCAACCGAGGAACGCGTCCGCTCGGAACTCCCTGGCAATCGCTACGTTCACATTGCTACGCACGGATATTTCGAACCCGACCATCTTCCCTCGCTAGTCCTTGATGCAGAAGAAATGCAAAGCAAGGTAAACCTCGGAAAACAGATCCAAACAGCAGGCATGTTGCCCGGCCTCCTTTCAGGATTGGTGTTTGCTGGCGTCAACGGGGATCCGGATCTAACCCGTGATGATGGCTATTTGTCTGCCGAAGAAATCCTGCATCTTGATCTCTCGGCTTGTGACCTGGTAGTGCTATCCGCATGCGAAACCGCCCTCGGTAGTGCCCGCGCCGGCGAGGGTTTGATGAGCTTGCGTCGCGCTTTTTCGGTGGCCGGCGCTGATACGGTCCTGAGCTCCTTGTGGAAGGTCGAAGACCAGGCCACCGCCCGGTTGATGAAGGACTTCTACACCAACCTCTGGCAGGAAGGCATGTCCCGCAGTGAAGCTCTGCACCAGGCCAAGTTGCGCACCCTGCGCCGCAATCGGATTGAGCACGAGGGAGATGCAATGCCCATGACCTGGGGCGCCTTCGTGCTGAGCGGACAATGGGACTGACTCGGGCGGAGCCAGGGACCTGTTTCAAGATCAACCGTCGCGGCGGCGGCGGGCTTCGTCGAGCAGGTCGCGCACGGCTGGGTAATCGACCACCACAAGGGCGCGCTCGAAGTCGGCGATGGCGCGGTCGAGCTGTTCGTGGTCCATGTGCAGCTGGCCGCGCGTGGCCAGGTAGATGACCGTGTTCATCTTGTTCGGCTTGCGCGCGAGCAGTTCGCCGTAGGCAGCCACCGCATAGTCGTATTCGCCCGAGTCGGCGGCCTCTTGGGCGAGCTTGGCCAGGTCGCGGGTGGCGGCAGGCCAGTCTTCCGGGACTTCCACGCCCTGGGCGGCTGGAAAGTGCACCACCACGCGGCGCCCCGGGTCAAGCCAACGGCGCAGCACGGCGGTCACCTTGGCGCTGTCGACCGCCTCGACGGCGCCTTGGTAATCGAGCAGGAATGAAACCCGGTCGTGCGCGGCGAAGCGTGCGACCTCGACCGCGAGGGAGAAATATGGGCGCGCGCGCAGCGGCAGATGGGTGTAGGCGTCGGCCTCTTCGCGGATGGCGTCGGTAAGTTCCTGCGGCGCCGGGCCGTTCTCGAGCAGGTCGGCGTAAACTTCTTCCAATTGCCCGTAGGCCTGTTCACCGGTGGCCGCGACCGAGAACAGGCTGCTGCCATTGCGCGCCGAGAAGGTCACCTGAAAGGGGTGTTCCTGGTCGGCGTAACGCCGCGCGAACACGCGGGCGGCGACCGCCAGCGCGGGAAAATCGTCGTCGTGCCAGCCGGGAACCGTGCAGGCGAACTCGATCCGGTCACGGCTCAGGCCGGATTCGAACCGGGCGTTGCGCATGCCGAAGGGCTCGGGCTCATGGCGGCGCAGCTCGCGCGGGTGCGGCCGTTCGGGTGACCGCCAGGCGGCGAAGGAGTCTTCGACCAGGTCGAGCACCTTGGACGGCGGCAACGGCGAGACCACGATCACCGCGGCGTTGTCGGGGCGGTAGTGCTGTTGATAGAAGCGCTGCACCAGTTCGATCTCGAGTTCGGGCGCCATGGTCAGGCCCTCTGCGTCGCGCA
>JAJFFB010000070.1 GCA_021776925.1 Planctomycetota bacterium
CAGCGCCAGATGGCCGACCGCCTGCTCGCCGTGGCGGTGCCGGTGGTGGTGCTGCTGTGCGCGCTGTGTCTGGCGGCGATCACCGCCTTGAACGTGCGCGACCGCCGCCGCGAGATCGGCGTGTTCCAGGCGCTCGGCTTCCGCGCGCGCGCGATCGCGGTGGTGTTTCTCGGCCGCGCGATGATCCTCGGCGCGATCGGCGCGCTGGGGGGGGGCCTGGCCGGATGGATCCTGGCGCGCTGGATGGGCGCCCAGGTGTTCCGCTTCCCGGGCGCGGTGCTGGATCTGGATGCGGCTCTGTTGTTGCACACTCTGTGGATGGCTCCGCTGCTTTCGGCAGCTTGCGCGATGCTGCCCAGCAGCCTCGCCGCCACCCGCGATCCGGCAAGCTGTTTGCGCTCCGCATGACTTCTCTCCTCCGCGCCAGCGCCGTGCACAAAACCTATCCCGGCTCGCCGCCGGTGGCGGTGCTGCGCGGTGCCGACGTCGAACTGCCGGCCGGCCGCATCTTGCTGCTGCGCGGGCCCAGCGGCAGCGGCAAGACCACCCTTCTATCCATCCTCGGCGCCATGGCCCGCCCCGACCAGGGCGAGGTGCGCCTCGACGGCATCGACCCCTTCGCCCTGTCCGCCGGGCAGCGCGCCTCCATGCGTGCCGGCGCCATCGGTTTCGTCTTCCAGTCGATGCACCTGCTGCCCTATCTGGACACCATCGGCAACGTGGGTCTGGCGGCGCCCGCTGGCCGCCCCGGACGCATGTACGCCGAGGAGCTGCTGACCCGATTCGGCCTGGAGCAGCGCATGCATCACCGGCCGGCTCAATTGTCGGCCGGCGAACGCCAGCGCGTGGCGCTGGCGCGCGCGCTGGTGCACCGGCCGCGCCTGCTGTTGGCCGATGAACCCACCGGCAACCTCGATCCCGCCGCCGCTGCCGCGGTGGTGGAGTGCATGCATCAGTTCCGCGACCACGGCGGTTCGGTGGTGGTCGCTTCCCACGCCGAACTGCAGGATCTAAAGGCCGACCAGGAATTGCGCCTTGAGGGCGGGCGCCTCCACAGCAATGGTCAGTCTTGGCAGGGCGGCGTGACGGACTGTTAATCTCTGCGCATGCACGCGCGGTCCTCCACGCTCGGCCACCGGGAACGCCGCTCCGGCTATGCCCTGTGGTTGATGCTGGTGTCTTTCCTCTTCGTCGTGGCGATGATCGTGGCGCTGCAGCGGATGGCGCGGCCGGCGCACCAGGGCGGCGCACTGCCCACCCTGACGCTGTACTGCGCCGCCGGCATCATGCCGCCGGTACAGGACGTGATCACCGCCTTCCGCGCCGAAACCGGGGTCGAGGTGCAGGTGCAATACGGCGGCTCGGGCACCTTGCTGGCCCAGTTCGAGGTTCATCCCGAGGGCGTCGATCTCTATCTGGCCGCCGACGACAGCTACTGCACCACGGCGCGGGGCAAAGGCCTGGTCTCCGAAATCCTGCCGCTGTGCGAGATGAGGCCGGTGCTGGCGGTGGCCAAGGGCAACCCGCTGCAGATCCAGACCACCGCCGACCTGCTGCGCATCCCCGGTCTGCGCTTCGGATTCGCCAATCCCGATGCCGCCGCGGTGGGCAGGGTCACCCGCCAGCTGTTGCAGAGCTCCGGTCACTGGGAAGCGCTTGAAGCCGCCAGCACGGTGATGAAACCGACGGTCACCGACCTCGCCAACGACCTGCGCGTCGGCGCGCTCGACGCCGGCGTGGTCTGGGACGCCACCGTCGCCCAGTACCCGGATCTGGACGCGGTCGAACTGCTGCCGCTCGCCGCCGGCAAGCGCCTGGTCGCGATCGGCGTGGCCACGGCGACCGAGCACAGCGTCGAGGCCTTGCGCTTCGCCCGTTATCTGCAGGCACGCGACCGCGGCGCCGACTCCTTTCGCGCCCACGGCTACCGCCCGGTCGCGGGCGATCGCTGGACCGCCACCCCCAAGTTGGTGCTCTACGCCGGGTCGATGTTCCGCAACGCGATCGACCGCACCGTGCACGCCTTCTGCCAGCGCGAAGGCGTCGAAGTCACCCGGGTCTACGACGGTTGCGGCATCCTGGTCAGCCAGATGAAGGCCGGCGGTCGCCCCGACGCCTACTTCTCCTGCGACGACGCCTTCCTCGATCAAGTGGCCGAGCGCTTCACCGCGCCAGTACACCTCTCCGACAATCCGATGGTGATCGTCACCGCCGCCGGCAATCCGCACCAGCTGCACAGCCTCGGCGACCTGGCGCGGCCCGGCCTGCGCGTCGGCCTGGCGCACCCCGACAAGTCGGCGCTCGGACATCTGACCCGCAAACTGCTGCAGGACATCGGGCTGTACAACACCATCCTCGACCAGGCCGAGGTCAAGCAGGACCTGCCGCAGGGCGATCTGCTGGTGGCATCGTTGGCCGCCGGCGCGCTCGACGCCGCGGTGGTCTATTCCAGCAACGCCACCCTGCAGCAGGATCGCCTGCGCCTGGTGCCAATCGAACTCGAGGGCGCGCTGGCGCACCAGCCCTACGCGGTCGCGCGCGACACCGACTTCGCCTGGACCATGGGCCGGCTGCTCGACGCGGTGACCGCGGCGCCGACGCGCGCACGCTTCGTGGAACTGGGCTTCGACTGGAAGTATGAACCAAGCGACCCCAGGGACTGAACGCCGCCGCGGCGGCCGTTGGCACGACGCCGGCTTCTTCGGCGGGCTCGGCGCGCTGACCGGGGTCTACGTGGTCCTCATTCTGGCGCTGCTGGTCGCCGACTTCGGCTTCACCAGCATGGCCGACCTCGGCGCCGCCATCGCCAGCCGCGAAATCCTCTACGCGGTCAAGCTCAGCCTGCTGACCTGCACCGTGTCGGCGGTGTTGTCGTTGTGGGTGGCGGTGCCGGCGGGTTACCTGCTGTCGCGCTACAACTTCCCCGGTCGCCGCTGGATCGATCTGGTCATCGACATCCCGATCGTGCTGCCGCCGCTGGTGGTCGGGCTCAGTCTGCTGATCCTGTTCCAGACCGTGTTCGGACGCGCGATTGAAAACGCCCTCTTTCCGGTGACCTATCAGATCCCGGCGGTGATCCTGGCGCAGTTCACCGTCGCCTGCGCCTTCGCGGTGCGCACCATGCGCGTGTGTTTCTCGCAGATCAGCGCGCGCCCGGAACAGGTCGCGCGCACCCTCGGCTGCAGCCGCGGCCAGGCCTTCTTCCGCGTCACCCTGCCGCAGGCGCGCCAGGGCATCGTCTCGGCGGGCATCCTCGCGTGGGCGCGGTCACTGGGCGAATTCGGCCCGATCCTGGTCTTCGCCGGCGCCACCCGCATGAAGACCGAGGTCCTGCCGACCACGGTGTTCCTGGAACTCTCGGTCGGCAACCTCGAAGCCGCGTTGGCGGTCTCTTTGCTGATGGTGGCGACCGCCGCGGTGGTGCTCGGCCTGGCGCGTCTCTTCGGCATGCGCGGAGGCCTCGGATGATCGACACCCGCGACCCCAGCCGGAACGGAGGCTTGCGATGATCGAGGTCCGCGACCTCAGTCTGCGCGCCGGCGCCTTCACCCTGGAAGGGGTTGACCTGAGCGTGGCGCAAGGTGAATACGCGGTGCTGGTCGGGCGCACAGGCACCGGCAAGACCTGCCTGCTCGACGCGGTCTGCGGTTTGCGCCCGCTGCGTGGCGGCGTGGTGCGCCTGCGCGGGGTCGACGTCACCGCGCTGGATCCCGCCGACCGCGGCATCGGCTACGTGCCGCAGGATGGCGCCATGTTCGCCGCCATGACTGTCGGCGACCAGATCGCGCTGCCGCTGCGCGTGCGCCGGGTGGCGGCGAGCGAGGCGCGGGAACAGGTGGTCGGCATCGCCCGTGAACTCGGCATCGACGCGCTGCTCGAGCGTCGTCCGCGCGGCCTCAGCGGCGGCGAGCGCCAGCGCGTCGCGCTGGCTCGTGCGCTGGTGTTCCAACCGGCGGTGCTGTGCCTGGACGAACCGTTGTCGGCGCTCGACGAAGAAACCCGCGAGGAGATGTACGAAGTCATCCTGCACTCGGTGCGCGACCGCGGTGCCACCGCGCTGCACGTCACCCACAGCCCGAGCGAGGCGCGCCGCCTCGGCAGCATCGGCCTGCGCCTCGAAGGGGGGCAGGTGCACCCCTTCTCCCTGAAGGCCGAGGCCCGCTCCGCCCCCTGAGCAAATAACCATGACCCATGCACGTCACGATTGAGTTTCTCGGCCAGGCCCGCGAGCTGGCCGGCAGCGCCCGGCGCAGTCTCGAGGTCGCCGCTGCCTGCACTGCGCTCGAGGCCGTACAACGTGCCGTCGACCAGGAACCGCCGGCGCTGCGAGAACTGCTGCTGACCGCAGACGGTTCCCTGCACACCTGGGTGATGCTGTCGGTCAACGACGTGGCCACCCATGACGCCGCAACGACGCTGCTGACGGATGGCGCCACCCTACGCCTGATGCCGCCGATTTCAGGTGGCTGACCCAAGCGGATTCCGGTGGCTGAAATGACCCCTCCCCCTGACCCATCGAACCCACCAGGGCTGCCCCCGCTGGACGCCCTCGATCGCGAAACCTACGCCTGGCAGCTGCGCCTGCCCGGCTTCGGCGAACAGGCACAGCGCGCGCTCAAGGGCGCTTCGGTGCTGGTGTCCCGGGTCGGCGGTCTCGGCAGTCCGGTGGCGATGGAACTCGCCGCCGCCGGGGTCGGACGCCTGGTCCTGGCGCACGCCGGCAATCTCAAACAGAGCGACCTCAATCGTCAACTGCTGATGACCCAGGAATGGGTCGGTCGCCCGCGTGTGGCTTGCGCCGCACGCCGGCTGCGCGAGTTCCAGCCGCGCCTTGAGGTGGTCGCCTGCGATGAAAACCTCAGCCCCGCCAACGCCGCACGGCTGGTCGGCGAGGTCGACGTGGTGGTCGATTGCGCGCCCCTATTCGAAGAACGTTTCGCCATGCACGACGAAGCCTTCCGTCAGCACAAGCCGGTGGTTGAGTGCGCGATGTACGGCAGCGAAGCTTCGATCACCACGGTGGTTCCCGGACGCACCGCGTGTCTGCGCTGCCGCGTGCCCGAAGTGCCGCCGCACTGGCGTCGCGAGTTCCCGGTGCTGGGTGCGGTTTCGGGTGCGGTGGGTTGTCTCGCCGCGATGGAAGCGATCAAGCTGCTGACCGGCCTCGGCAGCGGCCTGCTCGACCGCCTGCTCAGCTTCGACCTCGCCTCGATGAATTGGAATGAGACCACCTTGGCGCGACGGCAAGGCTGCCCTGTGTGCGGCACGTCCTGTGGCTGAAACCCTGGGATCGAACCCTTCGAAAGCGGTCGTCAGACCGTGGCACCACCGAGCACCGTCACGCTGATGCGGCGGCGGTGCGGAGCGCTGCGGTGTTCATATAGATAGATGCCCTGCCAGGTGCCGAGGTCGAGCTGACCGGCGCGGACCGGAATGGTCAAGCTGGTGGCGGTCAGCACCGCGCGCACGTGGGCGGGCATGTCGTCGGGCCCCTCGTCATCGTGGCGGAAACGGGGATCGCCGTCGGGCACCGCGTGCGCCAGCCAGCCCTCAAGGTCGCTGCGCACCGCCGGGTCCGCGTTCTCGCACAGGATCAGCGACGCGCTGGTGTGGTGCACAAAAACCGTGGCGGTGCCGCGCTCAATCCCGGCCGCAGCAACTACGCGCCCGACATCCGCGCCGATGTCGCTGGTGCCGCGCCCCGGCGTGCTGTGGGTGAAGCTGTCTTGGTGGATCATGTTGGCGAGTATCATCAGAGCATAGGCCTATTCTCCTGCGGACGCCTTGGCTGAATTTCGCTGGGGTTTGCGCCTCGCCGCTTTGTTATTTGCCGCGCAGAGGGCAGGCGAGGCCTGGCTGCGGAGCCTTCGCTCCAGCCACGGTCGGTCTGCGCATTGAGGAGACCGTTTTCGGTGGTAGACTTGACAGGCCGTGGGCAAAGTCATTTCGCCCCAAGGCGACGTCTTGCTCCTCCGGACGGCGTCAGTAGTACCCGCCCCTATCCGATAGGGGCCGATTCAGTTTCCATGTCTTGCTGAAAACGAAAACTATTAGGGAGCCATCTGCGATCAAAATGACGGCTAATCATGCCCTTGCCCTGGCGATAGCTTGGATGGTCCCCCAGGCGCTTGTTGCCCAGGAAGCTCCTGATCGCTTGGTCGTTCAGGATGTGCATTTCGCAGAAGCACAGCGAGGAAATGTTGGCTTTATTTGGAGAGGGCGCGCCCCGATTTGGGATCTCACGGGTGATGGACTTCCGGAATCTGTTCTGATCGGGGATTACGATTACCAATCCAATCCTTGGACGCTTACC
>JAJFFB010000008.1 GCA_021776925.1 Planctomycetota bacterium
CCTTTTTTGAATTTGCCCAGGCTGCCGCTGCCGCTGCGCGTGCCTTCGGGGGCGATCATCAGCTTGAGGCCCTGGTCACGCACCTGAGCCGCGGCCTCAGAGATCGAATCGACCGCCTTTTCGTGATTGCCGCGGTCGACCTCGATCATGCCGAAGAAACGCATCAGCCGGCCCATCACCGGAATGTTGCGAAACTCCTTCTTGTAGACCAGCGAACTGTCGGCGGTCCAGCTGAAGGACAGCACCATCAGGTCAAGGGTGCTGACGTGGTTGAACAACAGGATGGCCGGGCCGGGCGCGAGCCGGTGTTCTTCGCCATGAACCTCGACCTTGATGCCGAGCAGCCACAGCTGCACGCCGCCCCAGGCACGGATCGCGCCCTGGCGGTGGCGGTGCAGGTGGCCTCCGGCAACGTAGGACCACAGCAGCATGAAGGCCATGTAGCCGAAGGCCCACAGCACCACCGGAATCAGCATCACCACGCCGCGCAGGCGCGAGCCTGGGCGGGCATCGAAGGCTGGTGCGGAGGGAGGCGCCACCGTCATGGCCCGGCAGTTTAGTGCCGCCCCCGCCCGCTAGAATCGGGCGTTGCCATGCTGTGCGCCGTCTTCCTCGCCGCTTGCGCTGCCGCCGTCGACTTGCCCGCTGCGCGGCAGAATCCACCGCCAACCGAGTGGCTGCTGGTGCGCGGCGCCGAAGACGACTACCAGGGCATCGGCCTGGACCAGATCGGCCAGGCCTATCTGCGCGGCAAGACTTGGAGGGTGGTGCACAGCGCCGAGGTACCCCAGGACTACACCGGCGGTCTGTTCCTGGTCGGCACCCCGAGCGGCAATGCGCTGCTGGCGCAGAAGCTGCAAGACGCCGGGATCCTGGTGCTGCCCGACGCGCTGCTGTGGCAGGGCCGGCGCGTGCCGAGCGGCCACGGCTTGATCTTCAAGGGCGCTGGCTTCGCTGTCTTCACCGGCGTCGAGGCGAGCGGCGTGCACGCCTGCTTCACCCTCAGCGCCAATGTCATGGCGGGCCCCGCGCGCGTGGTGCGCGCCGGCCAGGAAGTGGCGATCAGCAGCCTGCGCCCGGCGGATCTCGATATTGAATTCGCCCCGCAACTGCAACTGCGGCGACTGGACCGCGTGCAGACCCGCTGGTTGCTGGGCGGTGCCGAGCCGCAGGCTGAGAAGAACAGGTCTTCCACCGCCCCGGAAGGCGCCCGTTCTGCCATCACTGAGGACGGCGGAATGCTGCAAGACGGCGACCGCGCCCTGGCCGCAGCGCGCGCGGTCGAGGGCTATGCCAGCGAGTTCCGCCGCATCTACGCTGGCGGGCCGGCACCGCGCCAGGATCTATTCCAATTCCATCTGTGGCTGCTGCGCCATCAACGGCCGGAAATCCAGCGCGTGGCGCGGGTTTTCGGCGAGGTTGACCTCCAGCGCGAACTCAGCGCGATCTACCAGCGCTGCCTCCAGACGCTCGGCGCCTCGCGACAGCCAGCACCGGCGGTCACCGTGCTGATCGCGCTGCCTGGCGACTGCAACGCGCTGACCTCTGACCTGGAGCCGATCTCCGGGCGCCCACGGGTGATCATCAACCTCGCCGCATTCACCGATCTGGCCACCCTGCGCCTGGTGGCGGCGCACGAGTTCATCCACTGTTTCCAGATGTCAAAAGGCGCCACCCTCAGCGCCGGCCGCCTGGTCACCGAAGGCGTCGCCACCTATCTGAGCCAGGAGATCGTGCCCGGGACCCCGGACCACCAGGCGCTGATGTGGAGCGAGGCCAAGTTCGCCGCCGCGCAGGGCCACCACGCCGCTGCGGCCGAGGCCTATCTGCAAGCCGCACGCGCCGGCGACGATAGTGGCTGGTTCTATCTGGCCACGCCCCCCCCCGGGACCGCCGCCCTCGGCCTGCCCGACCGCTGCGGCTACTACCTCGGCTGGTGGGCGGCCCGCGCCTGGCGCCAGGCCCATCCGCAGCGTCCGCTGCGCGACATGCTGCACCTCGGCGCGGCCGACCTGCTCGCCCAGCTGTGAGGGAATACCGACCTGGGGGGGGATGCCCTGGACGCTGCGGAACAGCTCCAGGCCGGTTGAAAAAATCCTGAATAACCACGAAGCTTGCTACCTATCGTCCGCGGATTCGACTCAAATTGAGCCGTTTTGCCTCGATCCGGCGGGCATTCCCCGAGTTATCCACGGGGATTTGGGAAAACGGGATCGCGCGCTGATCCCCGAGTCAAGACGAATCCAGAAAAATCAGTCGCGCAGACCCTCTTGCAGCGCGACCACCTGGCTTACGATCGTGTCGATATTGAATTTGCGCTCGAGCAGCTCCAGGCCGGCGGCGCCCATGCGCAGGCGCAGCTCCTCGTCGACCACCAGTTTTTGCAGCGCCGCAGCCAGGCCGTCGACGTCGCCGGCCTCGACCAGGAAACCGGTTTCACCGTCGACCACCGCTTCGGGGATGCCCCCGACCGGGGTGGAAACGCACGGCAGGCCGGCGCTCATCGCCTCGAGTACCGAACCCGGCAGCCCCTCGTTGTAGGACGGCAGGGTGTAGACGTCGGTGCGGTTCCATAGCTGGGCCTGGGCGTCGCCCGACACCCAGCCGGGGATCTCGACGCGCCCTTCCAGCCCGAGTTCGGCGACGCGCTGGCGCACCGCGTCGAGTTCGCCGTCGCCGGGCAGGCACAACTGCGCCGCCGGGTGCTGGTCGGCGAGCTGGGCGAAGGCGTCGAGCAGGTCGTAGGTGCCTTTGCGCTTGCCGAGTCGGCCCATCAGCGTGATCAGCACCTGCTGGCGTCCGCTGCGGTCGGGGTTGTCGCGGCGCGGCGCGGTGTTGTAGACGATTTCGACGTTCGGCGGCCGCGTGCAGATCGAGTTGAGCCAGTCACGCCACTGCTCGCTGAGCATGATGCTGGCGCTGGCCTTGCTGAACATGTTGCGGATCAACCAGCGGCGCAGGCGCCCGCCGTCGGCGTAGAACTGTTTGAACTCGCTGCCGTGCAGGTGCACGATCGTTTTGCAGCGCCACAGCCGCGCCCAATAGAAGGGGAACTGCTTGCGCCAGAAGCTGCCGTACATCGCCATGTGCAGGTGCACGACGTCGACGCGCGGCGCGCGCGCAATCAGGCGCAGATAGGCGCGCAGGCACTCGCCGAACTTGCGCAGCCGTTGCCCGGGCACCTGCGAGTCATTGGTCGAGATGAAGTGGAACTCGACCCTTTCGTCGTAGCCGGCCGAGATCCAGTTGCGCACCACCGTGGCGATTCCGGTGGTGGTGCCCAGGCCGAGGCCCATCATCGCTACCCGCACCTTGCGCTCGGCGGAACCGCTCACAGCGCGAAACCGAAGTGCTCGAGTTCGGTGCCGATGGTGCGCGTCAGCAGCTGTTGCTGTTCCGGGGTCAGGTCACGCTGCCATTTGTCGTCGGCGTTATGGATACGCACCGCGCGGATGCGGCGGTCGAACAACTCGCTCGGGCGCAGGTCGCAGTACTCACGCACGCGATCCATCATGCCGTAGGGGTCGGCGACGAAATCGGTGTAGTTGACTTCGAGTTTCTGCTCGGGCGTGACCGCCTGCAGTTCGCGCTCGTTGTGCAGCATCAGGGTCTTCCAGACGATGCCGGCGAGCACCAGCGGCTGGCGCCCCGAAGCTTCGAACTCTTCCAGGTAGGCCGGGTCCATGTCGCCCCACCACCACGAGTTCTCCAAGGTGCCGTCCCACCAGTCGACGTTGAGCAGCGAGTTGGCGACCGCGCGGCCGTCGCGCAGCACGTGGATGAAGCGCGCGTCGGGGAAGATCTCGAGGAAATAGTCGCAGCGCGGAAAACCGGTGTGTTTGTTGAGGAAGCGCTTCTTGCCCTGCCAGAACATGTGGCTGCGGAAGGCCTGGCGCCACACCGATTTCTGCACGTCGTCGGCGTCGTCGCGGCCGAGCGCGGCGGGCTGGGTGAAGGCGCCGTTGGTGATCGCGCGATAGAGCTTGTTGGCCTCGCGCGGCTTGGGGCGCAGCTTCCATTCGTAGGGGATGCGCTCGCCCAGCCACGGCATGTCGCGCAGGCGCGACAGGAAGGCGAGCGGGAAGCAGGCGCGGTGATGGAAGTGGTGGGTGTAGTTGGAGAACCAGGCCAGGTCGGGGTGCTCGGAGAGCACGCGCAGGAACACCGTGGTGCCGCCACGTCCGGTGCCGAAGGTGAGGATCGGCCGGTCGATCTTGGGATCAATGAGGGGGGGGGAGGCCATCAGGAAAGCCGGATTCTAGCTTTATCGGCCGCCGGCGGCGTACCACTCAAGCGAGCGCCGGGCGATATCAGGCCACGACAGCGGGCCCTCGGCGAGTTCGCGCACCCCGTGGCGCAGGCGCTCGCGCAATTCGTGGTCTTCGAGGAAACGGGACAGCGCGGCGGCGAGTTCCTGGGCGTCGTCCGGCTCGACCAGCAGGCCGGTTTTTTCGTGCAGCACCACCTCGTGCAGAGCGCCGACCTTGCTGGCGATGGCGGGTACGTCGAAGGCGTAGGCCGAGGCGATGACCCCGCTCTGGCTGGCCTCGATGTAGGGCGCCACCGTCACCGCGGCATCTCGGAACAGCTCGGCGACCTCTGCCGACTGAATGTAGTAGTCGCGGATCTCGACCTGTGGGTAGCTGGCGAACTCGGCGCGCAGCTTGTCGAGGGATTCGCCGCGGCCGGCGATGACGAAGCGGGTCTCGGGCAGGCGCGCCAGCACCAGCGGCAGCGCCTCGAGCAGCACGTGCAGGCCCTTGTAGTGCTCCATGCGGCCGAAGAAGAGCACGCTGCCGGGGGCCTCGGCGGGGCGCGGCTGAAGCGGCGCCTTGACCACTTCGGCGTCGTCGAAAGTGGCCAGAATGCCGTGCGGGATCGAGGCGATGGCGTCGAGCGGCACCTGGAACTCGTCGTTCAGGAACTGGCGCAGGCTCTCGCCGTGGACGATGAAACGCACCCCGCGCTTGAGAGCGCGCGGGTACAGGCGGTCCCGGGCAAACTTCATGAACCAGCGGTTGCCGTGTTTGTCGGCCTCGCCCGGGTGCGGGGTGACGTCGTGGATGGTGACCACCAGCGGCAGGCGCCGGAACAGCAGGGTGCACAACGTGGCGAGGTCGTTGCTGGCCTGGAAATGCACCACCTCAGGACGGAAGCGGCGCAGCGTTTTGCGGTACCAGAACAGGTTGCGCAAGAAGGAGCGCGTCCATGGTTTGCGCGTCTGTTTGCCGGGCATCGACAGCAGCTGCACCTTGGGGTCGACCTTGTCGCGATAACCCGCGCCGACCAGATCCACGGCGTTGTCGTGATTGAATACCAGCCCGACCTCGGCGCCGCACGCGGCCAGCCCGTTGGCGAGCTCGATCGCGTATTGGATGAAGTGGGGGGAGATCAGCAGGACGCGCATCGGACCAATGGAATCAGCCGCGGAGCCTCTCGTACACGGCTTTCATGATTTCCGCGGCCGCACGGACGCCCTTGGCCAGCAGCCGCCCGAGGGGATTGCGCGGCGCGTAGCGGTTGACCAGGGCGAACCATACCGGAATCCCGCGGCCACGGTGGCGGCTCATCGATTCCTTGTGTACGTGGAAGGCGATCAGCGGCGCACCGTCGAGGTGGTTCAGGCGCTTGCCGGCGGCGAGGAAGCGCAGGAAGAAATCGACGTCGATCTTGATCTTGAGGCTGGTGTCGTAGTTGCCTAGTTCGAGCGCGGTGGCGCGGCGGAAGGCGCTGCCCGAATGTTTGAACGGCACGCGCGGATAGAAGAAAGTGCCCCAGATCATGCGCGCGTTGCTGGCGAACTGCTTGTAGCGGCGCACCTTGGAACGGCCGTCGGGGAAGACGTGGCGGATGTTGCCGTAGAGCAGGTCGGTCTCCGGTTCGGCGTCGAAGGCCTGGTCGATGCGCTGCAGGGCGGCGGGCTCCAGGCGGTCGTCGCTGTCGAGGATGACGACGTATTCACCCTGGGCCTGTTCCACCCCGGCGGCGCGCGCGGCGGCGACGCCGGCGTTTTCCTGGTGCACCACGCGCAGGCGCGCTTGTTCTGCGGCGGTCTGGTCGAGCCAGTCGCGGGTGGGGGGGGCCGAACCGTCGTCGATCACCAGCACCTCGTAGTCGGGCCACTCCTGCGCCAGTGCGCTGGCCAGCGACGGTTGCAACAGTGGCAAGCGATCGTAAGCGGCGAGCAGGATGGTGAAACTACGCACGTCGACGGCGGACGAGGACCCATTTTCGCTGCGCGCCTGCGCCTGTCCATGCAGAAGCGCCTGCGTTGTCCCGGGTCCGGCGTAGGCAGGGGCAGTGTTGGTGCCACCGCTCCGCTCGTGCTTCGTCCGCCGACTGCTTCTGCTCGGCCTCGGGGTCTCCGGCGCGGCGGGGTGCAGCGCCAACCCAGGCTACGACAATCCGCTCTACTGGCCCGCCAGCGTGTCGGTCAACGTGGTAGCCGGCGGCCCCTTCCAGACCGCGATCGGCGTGCACAGCGTCACCCTGAATGAACCCGGCGGCTGGGGCACCTTCTGGCAGGGCGTGGTCGACCCGGTCGAGCTGCTCTACGCGGTCGCGGTGTCCGATCCCGAGACCGATGCCTCGGATTCCGACGGCCGCCCGCTGAGCTGGAGCTTCTCCCGCGACGAGGCGGTATTCGGTCTCGGCACCGGCGTGGCCAAGGGGCTGGGTGATCGCTTCGTGGTCTTCGCCGGAGCCGGCTGGGCGATGGCCTACGAGCACACTTTTCGCCGTTATCACGAACGCGACGTGCGCCACGAAGACCGCAGCCATCTGCACTATCTGACTTCCGGCCTCAATCTGACCGGCGGCGCCATGTGGCGGCTGACTCCGGACATCGCCATCGAAGCCGGCTACCAGAGCTTTCTTGAAGCCTGGTTCGTCGGCATCGCGGTGCCCTTTTAAGGGCCGACGGCGGATAGAATCACTATGCCTTCTTGAAACGAACGGTCGATAGGAGGTGATCGGGTTAAACTCACCTGCCTTTCAGTGGTCCCCGGTGTCTGAGCCTACCCTGTCCATCCAAGCCCAGCGCGGTTCCGAGCTCTATTCGAATTGCAAGTTCGAATGGGAAGCCCTGATCAAGGCCTCTTCGGGAACTGCTGGCCGCCCCCTCTTCTACTCCAGCCCGTCATGGCTGGAGGCGTGGGCGAGGTTTGCCTCGTCAGACCACGAAGCCGAGCCGCTGACCTTCGTCGCCCAGAATGGTGACGGCCAATGGCTGGGGGTGCTGCCGCTGGCCCTGCAGCGCGCCCGCATCGAGCGGCACAAGTTCCTGGCCTTGACTATGGCGGGTTGGCCCTTCACCGACACCGTCGAAATCCCTTCGGCCGATGGCCAGGTGCGGCGCGCGCTGCTCGAATTCGCCTGGCGGTACGCGCGCTCGGAACTGAACGCCCCGTGGCACGCGCTGATGCTGCGCGAGATCGGCGAGGACGGTCCGACCAGCCAGGCGGTCGATGACTTTGCCGCCGCCGCCGGGCTGCCGGTCTACCGCACCACCACCGCTCGCAGTCCGGTGCTGGATCTGCAGGAGTTCCACCAGCGCGAGGTCAAGCGGCGTCACAGCCAGGTGCGGCGGCTGTCCAAGTTTCGCAAAAAGATGGAGCGGCGCGGGCGGCCCGACTTCCGCTTCGAGCGTCTGGATCCGACTGAGGTCGACGAGCGCCTCGCCTTCTGCACCCAGGTCGACGAACATAGCTGGAAGGGCAAGGACGCCTCCGCCTCCTTCCTGGTCAACCCCGAGCGGCGCACCTTCGTGCGCGAGCTGTGGCAATGCCTGGCGGCGGCCGGCAACCTCGCCCTGGCCACCTTGACGCTGGACCAGCGCCCGGTCGGTTATCACTGGGGCCCGATCGAGGGCGATCGCTTCCTATCTCTGATGATGGCCTATGATGAAGAATTCCGCAGCCACGGCGTCGGCACCGTCATCCTCGACGACATGATCGAGTCCGGCCCCGCCATGGGCCTGCGCTGGCTCGACGCCTCACGCGGCGGCGCCGACGGCAGCCACATCCTCGGCCGCTACGAGTGCCCCGACCGCGTGCAGCAGATGGTGGTCATCTACCGCCCCAACCTCGCAGGCACCACCCTGCGCCTGCGCCGCGAATGGCTCGCCCCCACGCTCAAACGCATCCGCCACAAGACCAACGGCAACGGCGGCCATAGGCCCTGATTCGGGTATTGGAGTCCATCATGACCGCCAGAGTGGGGAGGCCGAGGCCTATCGACCGCTTTTGTTGGCTTTTTCCTGCACGGTTGCCAGGTCCTTATTGGCCCTGTCCACGAAGTGGTGTTGCTCTCCATATTGAGACGTTACCAACGTGAGTTCCCTGCGGGCGTAAGACTCTGCCTCGGGGAGTCGCCCCTGTTTAATCATCACGTGAACGAGATGCGAGAGTGCAATGCACAGGTAGGGGTCAGGACTACCATCACCACCCTCGCCGATATCGACCGCGCGCTTCAAATGTAATTCCGCCTCTTCAATGCGATTCGTCTGAAGCAAGAGCTTGCCTAGGTTTTGCAGAGTAATGCAAAGGTGGTGAGGTTTCGGTTTTTCCAGGGAATCGAGGATGTCGATGGATCGTCGATACCACCCTTCAGCCCCTTCCAGGTCACCTTGGTCCTTGAGCGAGAGGCCCAAGTAGTTCAACGAATTCGCCAGCTGACTGGTATTAGGAAGAGCTTTTTCCTCGATCGCGATTGCTCGTCGGAACAAGGCCTCCGCCTCCTTCTTTTTCCCACAGACTCGGCATGATTCTCCGTAATCCACCAAGAAATGAGCTAATTCTGGATCATCCGGATCAAGGGTGTTTTCAATGATTGGGAGGATTTGCGAGTCAATATGCAGGCTCTCTTTGTAAAGGCCCTTTCCGAACAGAAGTGAGGAGATTCGGCGACCGAGTTCGAAAGTATCTTGGTTCCCGTCGCGAAGGGTGTGCTGCCAAACTTGCTCCGCGTGCGGTCGCAGCTCGTCCCAAATGGGCCAGTTCGCTGGATTAAAGGGGTTTTCGCCGCCGTGCTCTACTATGAGCTTGTCGATGATCTTGACCCAGTCCGGTCGCTGCTCAGGTGGGACCCGTAGACGTTCGACTTCCTGAACGAGGTTATGAACCTGAAAGGAGGAGTCGGGCCAGGTGATCATGGAATAGTTAGCCAGGACGGCCAGGCCCTCGTGGGGATCCATTTCTGTTTCGGCGGCCGAACCAAGCTCTTGCGCAAACATATCAGTAGCGCGCTCGAGAAGCGGAGATCCCTTGCTGAACAACTCGGCGGGGATAGGTTCGGGTGACATGAAGGCAGCGAGCCTTAGGATTGAGCGCTCGGCCTGCCCAAGGCACTCGATAGTGGTCAGCCAGGTGGTGGCAACCGAGCTGGAGTATTTCATCGTGCGCTGATCGAGCCACGCCAGGACCTCGTTGTGGTAGCCGTCAAGGGCTTCCAGGTATTGCTGGAGCGAATAGCGTTTGCGATTGATAAAAGCTGCGGCCTGTTCCAAGGCAAGGGGAAGATATCCCAGTCTCTCGGCGAGGGCAGCCGCCAAGGGCGCCTCATCTTCTCCGGCCCGACGCCCGAGGTGCCCACCGGCCGGATTGGTTCGCCGCAGCAGAAGTTCGATGGAGGCTTCGCGGTCGATCACGTCAAGCGGATGCACGATGTCTATCCCACTCCACAGCGTCAATCGCGACGTGACGACCACATCCCCTCGCCCTAACTTTGGCAACAAATCTTCGACCGCCTGAGCAACATCCTCGCTGTCCGCATTGTCGAGAATCAAAAGCCAATCCTCATGGTCAGTGAACCAACGCAGCACCGCATCGTATTGCAAGGTCTCCTGGGTCGATTCTGCCTCCGGCAGGTTGAGGATCGTCGGGCCAGACAGCATCGCCAAACCACCCCTCATCGTGCTAGTCGCTTGCGCACCCACGAATAGGATCGCACGGTACTGGTCAATGGAGCCACGTGCGTATTCAATTGCAAGGCGGGTTTTGCCAATGCCTCCAAGGCCGACGAGTGCACAGGAACTACCCTGGGGTCTGTTCGCCATAAGGTGGCTCTTCAGGTTCTCAAGGTCTTGGTCCCGGCCCATGAAGTGCTGTCGATGTTGAGCGGGCGGTAGGGATACTACATGGGGGGCGATCTGGGGTTGGGACTGTGAAGAAGACGGAAGGATATCCTGAAGATCTCTGAGGATCCGGCTGCTGAGCCGCTCCTGATTGGCGAATTCACCTCTGTCACGCCCCAGGGAGTCGAGCCTGTTGCGGTGCGCAATTTGAAGGCGCTCTTCATCGCGGTCGCCGCCAGCCTCGTCGCATGGAGCATCTGCTGCCGCGACGTAAATGTGAACCGGATTGCGATGGTAGATCGCCAGATACGCCTCCCACTGGGTGTAGGTCACAGTCCCTCCAGCGAGTGAATCCAGAGTTGTTGAAAGTATGTCTGGGAGATCCGGATAGCGATCGATCAGTGCTTCAACGGCTGCCACCGGGGGCGCAAATCCGGCACGTCGACCGATCAAGTGAATCACCGCATCGCATCCGCGGATGTAGCGGTCGAGCTTTTCCAGCGTAGTGCTCCCTGAAGTGATGAAGTCCTCTTGGACCCTTACATCAACATTCGGGTGTTTGAGATCACTCGCCAGCAGGCTCCGGTAGGACCGAAACTCAGACGAGACGGCCGATATGAAGAGTCTTCGAGTAGGGTCGCTAGTCATTGGATTCATCGATCAGAAGAGATCGACGTTGACTGGGATCCGTAGACGATTGCCTTGACTGCAAAGACACCTTGCCATCCTACTTTCCTGGCTTCCCTCCGTGTTGAGGAAGCACGAAGGACAACCGAAAGGCGGCTGGTCCGGAATCAAACCATTGTCGAGGAGCGTCTGGATTCTCCTCAAGGTGGTCACGGGGTGTCATTATTGGACCTTTCCCTGGGGAATCTGGACCAATCCTGTGATCCCGGTTTGAGCCTCTGAATCCGAGTCAGTCCATATAGCCGAGGTCCTTCATGCGCTGGAGTTCGGCTGCGCTCATTGGTCGACCGGCGGGGCCCTGGTCGAGGGCT
>JAJFFB010000071.1 GCA_021776925.1 Planctomycetota bacterium
GTGGGGCAGTGGGTATTGGGACAGAAGGTGGGACGAAAGGCCATGGCGTGCTCCGGGTGCGGGGACACCTGGAAGACGCAGACAGGGCCGGAACGTTACGTCCCGGCCCTGTTTTTGCGGCCACCGAAGGGGGCCAGATTCACAAGGCGTGGTCGTAGGCGGTGCGCAACTGGATGCCCTCCAGAATGCGCTTGCGCATCTCGAGATGGCGGCCGCGCCTCACCGCTGCGCGGAAAGCCTCTTCGGACCCCGTCGGACGCACGGCGTGCACCCATACCAACGCCATGCCGTCCATCACCTTGAACGGTCCGGAAGCCTGTTCCGGAGTGGCGGCGAAGGCGGCCTTGCCCAGCATCGGATCGGCGCCGGCCCCGGTCAGTGTGATCCAGCCCACTTCGCCACGGCGGCGGCGCGTATCTTCGTGCTCGGAATAGCCCTCGGCTTTGTCGGCGAAATCGGTCGCTGATTGAATCTCCGCCTGGTAGAGCTGCAGTTCGGCCGCTGCCTCGGCGAAGTCGAGGTCGATCTCGGTCTTCTTGACCTCGGTGGCGCGCAACAGGATCCATGAAACGCGGCGTTTCTCGCCGTATTCGTCTTCCAGTTGCTGGCGCATCTCGGCGTTGAGGCCGGCGAACCAGGCGTCGTTGAAGAGCTCTTGGCTGTACAAGCGCAGATAGCCGGCAAGGCGCAGTTCACTGCCCTGGCGCACGCTGTCCACGGTTGCCCCCTGGGTCTTCAAAATCTGCTCGTAGGAGGCTCCACCATAGGCCGGGTTTTCGCTTACACGTTGGCGCCGCCACTGGATCTCGACTTCGAGAATGTCGTCGGTGAGCAGCTTGCCCTTGGTCTTGGCCCACGCCGGCAGATAGCTTTCCAGCACCATCTGCTCGAGGTGTTCGGTCTTGCGGATCGGACCCAGGATCTGGCGCAGCACGGCGCCGACCTGGCGCGTGGTCACCGAGTAGTTGTCGGTGTCGATGGCGTATCCGGGCGTCGCGCCAGCGGCCTGAGCGAGCAGATCACGCAGGCGGATATCACTCCATTTCTGCAGATCCTCGGCGTCGACGATCTCGTCGGGACGCAGGCCCAGATCGCGTTTGGCCATGATCTCGTGCAGAATCGAATCACCCAGCAGTTTGCGGAAACGCGGCATGTCAAGACCGCGTGCGACCACCAGCTGCTCCAGATTCTCGCCTTGTTCTTCGGCGGCAAGGCGCGCCTCTTCGACGCGCCGGTCGACCATTTCGGTGGGCACGATCAGGCCGCGGCGTTTGGCTTCTCGTTCGACTAATTGGATCTGCAGCAGGTGCTGCAGCGCGTCGAGGCCGGTCTGTTTGTTCTTGAAGGTGCGTCCGAGGAATCCCTCGAACTGGGCTTCACTGATCTGGCCCCCCTGCCAGGTGGCGACGACGCCGGCCGGCAGTGGATCCTGGCTGGCACCTGACTGGGGCAGGAACGGGAGGACGAGCAGGGCGAGGCTGAGCATTGGGCGTCAGGATAGCGGCCACCGGCAGATTCGGCGGTCGGCAGCGGGCTGCGCGAGACCACGGACCGCTAGCCCCCTTTGCGGTCGCGGTGACCCAAACCTGAGGTCCCAGGCAGCCGCTTCGCGTGCCCGCAGCGGGGTTCAAACGGCGGAATTGCGCGACTGCAGATGGGTTCAAGCGGCAGCTTTGCGCGCTCGCAGCAGCACCGCGGCGAGCTTTTCCGCCGATACTGGCTTGGAGACGTAATCGTCCATTCCGGCCTGCAAACAGCGTTCCTCGTCGCCCTTCATCGCGTTGGCGGTCATCGCCACGATCGGCAGCCGCGGACCGTCCGCGACCTCGCGCTGGCGCAGTTGGCGCGTCGCTTCGAAGCCGTCCATCTGCGGCATCTGGCAGTCCATGAAGCACATGTCGTACTGCTTGGCGGCAGCCATCTGCAGAGCGATGACGCCGTTTTCGGCCACTTCCACGTCGCAGTCCAGCTTCAGCAGCATGCGCCGCGCCACCTGTTGATTGACCTTGTTGTCCTCGGCCAGCAGCACGCACAGGCGGCGCGTTTGCGGCGTTTCCGCGCTGTCGGACTGCGGCTGATGGCGGCGCAATTCCTCGAAGTCCTGACGCGTCAGGATGTGCTGACGCGCGCAGGGTTTTCCAGCGCCCTGGGCCAGAGCGGCGAGTGCCTCACGCAGCAGACCGCTGCGCACCGGTTTGACCAGGTAGACGTCGAAACCTGCCTTCTCAAAGCGCAATCGATCTCCGCGCATTCCTGACGAGGTCAGCAGCACCAGCGGCAGGTGGCTCCACTGCGCTTGCGCCCGGATGGCGCGGCCGAGCGCCTCGCCGTCGGTTTCCGGCATCAGGTAGTCGAGCGCCGCAAGGTCGAAGCGTTCGCCGTCGGCGTCGGCCTGCTGCAGCACCTGCAGCGCCTCGCTGGCGCCGGAGGCGGTCACGCAGTGAATGCCCCAGGACTCCATCAGCCCGGTGTAGATGCGCCGGTTGACCTCCAGATCGTCAACCAGGAGCACGCGCAGGCCGCGCAGGTCGCCGGGCTGCGCGGGCACCCGGTCCTCCTCGATTGCCACCGTTAGGGGCAGGTGGAAGGAGAAGGTGGAACCCTCTCCCTCGACCGATTGCAGACCCATGCGGCCGCCCATCAGTTCGACCAGCTGGCGGCTGATCGCCAGGCCCAGACCGGTGCCGCCGTACTTGCGGCTGGTCGAGATGTCGGCCTGGGTGAAGGGCTGCATCAGATTGCCCTGGTGCTCGGCGGCGATACCGATGCCGGTGTCTTCGATGGCGACGCTCAGCAGGGGCGGATCACTGTGCTGCTGGTAAGCCACCCGCACCAGGACGTGGCCGTCGCTGGTGAACTTGACCGCGTTGCCGATCAAATTGGTCAGGACCTGGCGGATGCGGCCGGCATCGCCGACCAGACGGCGCGGGGCGTCGGCGGGAATGTCAACGGTCAGTTCGATGCCCTGGGCGTGGGCCCGCGTAGCGAGCAGCTCGGCAACGTCACCGACCAGATGCTCGAGGTCGAAGGGATGCGGCTCGATCTCGAGCTTGCCGGCTTCGATCTTGGAGAAGTCAAGGATGTCATTGATGATCGACAGCAGTGATTCTCCCGAGCCTTGAATCAGACGCACGAAATCGCGTTGCTCGGCGCTCAGCGGAGTGTCCTCAAGCAGCTGGGTCATGCCCAGCACGCCATTCATCGGCGTGCGGATCTCGTGGCTCATGGCGGCGAGGAAGTCGCTGCGCGCGCGCAATCCGGCTTCGGCCTGGGCGCTGGCGGCGGCGAATTGGCGCGTCGCGGCGACCGCCAGGCCACCGGCCAGCAGCGCGCTGGTGGTCAGGCTCCAGAACTTGCCCAGGCGGTCCATCAGGGCATAGTCGACCCAGGCGAAGGTCAGGGTGATGCCCAGGAACAGCAGGAGGAAGCGGACGAGGGGGGACCGGAGCATGGACAGGGTGTGGGCTGCGGACCGGGGGCGCTGGCCCGCCACACGGACGTCAGCCGGGGAGCTGCGCCGGTCCTGGTGGAGGGCCAGATCGGCGGTCCCAGCTTGGTGGAGGTATGGGTAGGGTTGCCGGCCGGGGGGCCGACCTGTTCCTTTCGACCGACAGCGGCCGCCAGCTTGACCTAACTGACCGTGGACAAGGTCATTCCGCCCCGTGGACAAGGTCATTCCGCCCCGTGGACAAGGGCATGCCGCCCCGTGGACAAGGGCATGCCGCCCCGTGGACAAGGGCATTCCGCCCCACGGCAGCGTCTTTTTCCCCTGGACGGCGTCAGCAGAACCCGCCCCGATCTGAAGATAGGGGCGGAACCAGCTTCCTTGCCAGGGAAAAAAACCACTTGCCCTGGAACGAAAGCACCTTATCCACGGCCAGCTAAGCACCGGAATCCTGGCTGCGCCGCCGCTATCGTGGCAGCGCATGAGCGTTCCGCCATCCCCACAGGACCAGCAGTTTCTCGCCCTGCTGGTCCACCGCGGCTTCCTCGACCGCAAGGACGCGGTACGCGTGCTCGAGCGCGCCCGGGACAACGGATTTGAATCCGCTCTCGGCGTCACCACCGGCTGGGACGCCAACAAGGTCGGCTACCTGCGCCGCACCAAGGCGATGCAGGAACCGCAGATTCCCGGCTATCGCATGGAGCGCAAGCTCGGCGCCGGCGGCACCTCCGAAGTCTTCGGCGCGCGCACCGAACAAGGCCTGAGAAAGGTCGCCTTGAAGGTGCTGCTGCCGCGGCTGGCGCTCGACCCGGTGGCGGTGCGCCGTTTCCTGGAAGAAGCCAAGCTGCTGCAACGGCTGCAGCTCCAAGGCGTCGTGCGTGGCCACCGCGTGTTCCGTTTCCTCGGCACCTACGTGATGGAAATGGACTGGGTGCCCGGGCGCACCTTGGAGGAGTTCCTCGCCGACGGCGAAATCTTTGTCGAGGAACAGGCGCTGGGCATCGTGGTCGAAGTCGCCCGCGCGCTCGGCAGCCTGCGCACCGAGGGCCTGGTGCACCGCGACCTCAAACCCGGCAACATCATGATCGATCCCGGCGGCCGCGTGACCTTGATCGACCTCGGCTTCGCCGGCAGCGGGCTCAGCGGCCGCAGCGATGAGAACACCACGCTCGGCACGCCCGCTTATCTCGCCCCGGAACAGGCGCGCGGCCAGGGCGATCTCGACGCCCGCGCCGACATCTATTCGCTCGGCGCCACGCTCTATCACCTGGTGGTCGGCAAGCTGCCTTTCCAGGCCGGCGACGACCAGGACATGTTACGCGCCCAGATCCTGGAGGGGCTCAACGGCTCGGCGCTCAAAGGCCGTTCGGTCAGCCCTTCGCTGCACTATTTCATCGAAAAGATGATGGCCAAGGACCGCGAGGTCCGTTACGCCAGCGCCGAGGACCTGATCGACGACATCGAAGCCCACCGGCGGCGCCAGCAGAGCGGTTATTGAGGCGGTTATTGAGACGCGGATTCAATGCCCCGCGCGGACCCGCCTGCGCCGATAGGGCTCTTGCCTGGGGCGGGTTCGTGGATTAGCGAATTCCTGCGGCTCCCTTTCAGGACATGCTAGAGTCGCAAGGTAGCGGTTTCCGTTTGGTGCCGCTTTTCCCCGATTCCAGGACCGTACTGAGTGGTGCGGGCCTGTCCCCGATCCCCGAATCCAATGCATAAGCTCATCCTCACCGGCCTGGCCGGCCTGGCGCTTCTTTCTACAGCCCCAGCCCAAACCGACCTAGGTCCCCTCAACCTCCCTGCCGGCGTTGCTTCGCTTCCTTTTGACGAGGATTTTGAAGCTGCTGCCGGTGTCGTGCCGGGCTATATGGCGTTGACCGCCATCGACGTCGCGACGCTGCTTCCCGACGCCGAAGCGTGGGCCAACATCGGCAACCTGGCTGCCTGCACCAACCCCTTTGATGGTGCCTACAACCTCGAACTGGGTCTGATTCCTGGCAGCACCAACTACCACGACGTGCGCAACGCAATGGTGCTCGGCTTCGACGCCACCGGCTACACCGGCGACATGACTATGTCGGCGGTCGTCATCGACGGCGGTGAAGAGTTCGACACCGTCGATGGTGTGTGGGTCTCCGACAACGGCACCGATTGGTACGCGATCTCCTCCGACTGGGGCAGCTTCATCGTTCCGGACAACGCCTGGACCAACTCCGACGCGATGGACATGACTTCCACCGCGGCCGACGTCAGTGGCGTGTTCTACGTCGCCTTCGTGCAGGAAGACAACTTCCCGTACCTCGACCTCGACGGCATCGGCGTCGACGGCATTCACGCGCCGGCGCAGCTGGTCGGATCCGACCTCGGTCCTTTGAACCTGCCGCTGGGTTTCCTCACCCCGCCCTTCACCGAGAACTTCGAAGCCGCCGCCGGCGTCGTGCCCGGCTACATGGCGCTGACCGAACTCGACGCCATCACCCTGCTGCCCGATCCCACCGCCTGGGCCAACATCGGCAACCGCGCGCCCTGCCTGAACCCCTTCAGCGGCAGCTACGCGCTGGAAATGGGCGTAATGCCGGGTGGCAGCAGCCACAACGTGCGCAACGCCATGGTCCTGGGCATCGATCCGATCGGCTACACCGGCGCCATGACCCTGTCCTACATGGGTTATGACGATGGTGAAGAGACCCACGGCGTGGACGGTCTGTGGGTTTCCAACGACGGAATCCTGTGGTTCAACGTCGCCGACTACAACGACCTGGTCATCGACAACTGGACCCACTCCGGCGAGATCGACCTCAGCCTGACTCCGGTCGACGTCAACAGCGCCTTCTACATGGCGATCGTCCAAGAGGACAACTCGCCCTACCTGTCTCTGGACGGCATCGGTGGTGACGACTTCAACGTGCCCGCCGTTCCCGCTCCGCCGATCCTCGAGAACACCGGTCTGACCGGTGGCTTGTTCACCACCATGACCGTGAACTCGGGCTACGCCAACAAGGTGTGCAAGTTCCTGGCCTCGACCACCGGCGGCGGACCGACCACCGTCCTCGGTGTCACCCTCGACCTGTCCAACCCCATCCTGCAGCTTGCCGACGTCGCGTCCGACGCCAACGGCACCGCGATCTACTCGACCATCGTTCCGGCCGGTGCTTCCGGTCTCAGCGTCTGGTTGCAAGCGGTCATGCTCGCCGATGGCACGGGCATCGTGTCGAACAGCATTGCCGACGTGATTCTGTAATCCGTCTGCACCGGCCTGTTCGATTGGCGACAGGCAAATCCAGGGCGGCGATGGCAACATCGCCGCCCTTCTTCTTGTCTACCCATGTCCGCCCCACCCTTCTACTTCCGTTGCCAGCGCAGCGGCAACTGCTGCCGCGTCGGGCACGGACGGGTGTGGCTTGAAGCCGACGGCCGCTGCCGGGCCACCGGCCACCGTCCTCTGTCCTGCCGCAGCCGCAATCCGGCGCTGCTCGGTCAGGCACAAGGCAGCCTGGAGAACCTGGGTGAGAGTCTGGGTTACCCTTGGAAGCAAGGGGAATGGCCCCTCCTGCTGAGCAACCGGGGCCAGGCCCGGCGCAGCAAGCGTGGCCGCCTTCCTCAAAACGTGTGAGACCTGCACGCCGATGAAACTGCTGGCGCTCCTCCTTCTGGCGGCCTCCCTATGGGGCGGATGGTCCTGGTATCAGCACGCCGCAGATGCCCCACCGGAAGCACTGCAACAGGCCGCACCCGGCGCGCGCGTCCCGGTGGCAGCGGCCGGCGGCGGCCGCTCGGCGCTGCCGCCCGAACTTCGAGAGGGCGGCGGGGCGCAGGCGGCGGTCGCCGGCAGCGGGTTGCTGCAGCAGCACAATCGGGACGGTCTCGCCGCCTTGAACGCAGGCCGTTATGCCGACGCAGTCGACCAGTTCCGCCACGCCCTGGAGGTGCAGGCGGACAATCCTGTGGTGCTGCTCAACCTGGCCCGCTGCTACGCCCAGTGGGGGCAAGCTGAAATCGACGCAGGGCGCATGCAGCGGGCGCTGCCGCTGCTGCGCGAAGCGGCTGCCGCGCACGCCGACGGGGGCGAAACCGCTAGCCTGCTGGCCTATGCCCTGCTGCGCACCGGCAACCGCGAGCAGGCGGCGCGGGTTTTGGCCGCAGCTCTGGAGGACTTTCCGCAATCAGCATCTGCTCTGCGCCTTGCCGCCGAGGCCGCCTCCCTGAACGGTGAACTGGCCCAGGCGGTGGTGCTGCTCGAACGCGCTGTCGCGCTGCAGCCGCAGTCAGACGCCCTCGAGCAACGCCTCGACGGCTACCGCCAGGAAATGGAGATGCTGGCAAACGCCGAGCGCGGCCGTTCGACGCGTTTCGAATGTGTCTATGACCCAACCACACCTGGGCTGGCGGCCGCCGTTCCAAGCCTGATGCTCGACCTCGAGGCCGCCGCCGCGGTGGTCGACCGCATGCTCGGCCTGCAGCCGGACGACCGCCTGCTGGTGCTGCTGCTCGACCGCCAGCTCTATGACCTGGCGGCGCCGAACTGGTCCAACGGGCTCTATGACGGACGCATCCGCGTGCCGATCGACGATTTCGAAAGCAAGCGCGAGCAGCTCGCCGCGGTCTTCCGCCATGAGTACACCCATGCGGCGCTGCACCAGCTCGGTCCGGTGGTGCCGACCTGGCTGCACGAGGGCTTGGCGCAACTGCTTGAGGGCCGGTCGGTCGACCGCGGCCGCACGCGCCTGCAACAGGAGGGTGCGCGCCTGCCCTCCGCGACCGGTCTTGTCGGCGACTGGACCCGCTGGCAGGAGCGCGCCGAGGTCCAGGGCGCCTATGACTACGCGCTGTCCCTGACCGACTGGCTGCTGGAACACTACGGCCAGGATTCTTTCACCACCTTGATCCGGGAACTGGGCCAGGTCGAATTCGACCGTGCCTTCGAGGGCATATACGGTCAGCCGTGGGCCGAACTCGACGCCAGCCACCGCGCCGCGTTCGAATCCCCCTGAGCATGGCAAGGAGTTCGACTCCTTCTGTGCATGGCAACGGAAAGTCGGTGCATGGCAACGGAATGGGTAATCCTTACGGGTCGGCGGCGTCTGGCTTTAGATGGAACCAGCGTCCGCCGCCTTGGAGTGCGATCCCACCGAACTCGACGACCTCCACCTGCTTGATCTGGTCACCGAGGGCTGCCCGGCTCCGAGCTGCCCAGGCCTGCCGCAATCGGGCCGGTCGACCCAGGAGTTGATCGAAGTCCTCGGCCTCGAGCCCGCCACCGCGCGGCGCCTCGCCGCTGCGCTCGAACTCGGGCGCCGCGCCCTCCTTCACGGTCCGCGCGGCGAACCCTGTTTCGGCACTGGCGAGCAGGTCTTCCAGTTCCTGGCTCCGCGCCTATGCGGCGAGCGCGTTGAGTGTTTCCACGTTCTGTATCTGAACGCCAAAGGGGGGCTGATCAGCGAACGGCGGGTCAGCCAGGGCACCCTGACCACCTCGCTGGTTCATCCCAGAGAGGTCTACGCGCCGGCGCTGGTGCATCGTTGCGCGGCGCTGGTGGTGGCGCACAACCATCCATCCGGGGATCCACAGCCCTCGACCCAGGACCGCGCTACCACGCGGCGACTGGTGCGGGCCGGCCGATTGCTCGGCGTCGACCTGCTCGACCACGTGATTCTGGGCCATGGCAGCTACTTTTCTTTCCAGGAAGAAGGATTGCTCGGGATTTCTTGACCGATTTCGGGGAGCAGCTTCGTTTCCCTAGATACAGGCGGCCGGTTTCGGCTGGCTTCCTGCCCAGTGAGGGGGTGTGCCGTGGAGGTGGCATCCTTCGTCTGGGGATTGATATCCAACGCCAGGGTCGCTCTTGAGAGAGGGCGACCTTGGTTCTTTTCAATCAACAGGGCTTGTTTTTCTGGTCCGTTTTGTGGCTAATTCCGGGGTGGAAAACAGCTGTGCGGTTTCCGCACAAGCCCAGTTACTCTTGCCTCGCGCATTCCTAATCCAGGGGCGCCCGTTCCAGGTTTGCCCGACCGCATCTGGCCGCCTAAACTGCCTGCCCTTGTGGGCCCGCTGTTGATGGGCGGGCCGCTGTTTCCCCCCCATGGTCCGCATCGAAATCACAACCGGCCCCGAAGCCGGGCGTCAGGTCGACCTTGCAGCTGGGACGCACGTCATTGGCCGTCAGGCCGACTGCGATCTCCAGCTTTCGGTCACCTCGGTGTCCGGCAGGCACCTGGAAGTCCGCGTCGGCGCCGACGGTTCTGTCCATTTTCAGGACCTTGGATCCACCAATGGCACCCACAGCAGCGGCCGCCAGGTCCAAGACGGCGAGTGGTTTCCGGGTTCTGAACTGAAGCTCGGCACCGCTGGACTGCGCTTGCTGGATCCCAATCAGGCCAGCCCCGCGGCGGCCCCCGACGAGGATTCCGCGATGCACGCCCGCGCTCGCCAGCAGGCCATGGCAGGCGGCCGTCGCGGCGGTCCGATGATGCTGCTGGCCTTGGTGCTGGTGGTCGGGGGGGCCGCGGGCGGTTACTGGTACCTGACGCGCAGCGATGCCGAAACGGTCGCGACCAGCGGCGGCGGCGAGGGTCCTGCGGTGGCCCGCGTGAATCTCGACTGGATCGACAATCTGGGTGATTTTGCCGCCGAAGACGCCGCCGCGGCGTGGCAGGTCGGCACCGGCCTGGTGATCCAAGAGGGTGCTCTGGTGTGCAGCCAGGCTTCGCGGCGGGCGCAACTGGCGCGCCGCTTCACCCTGCCCGGCCCCTTGTCCCTGAGCGCCGAGGTGCGCGGCGGCGCCGCAGTCCTGCCTTTGGTGGTGCCCTTGGTCGAGTGGGGCGACGATCAGCAGGAGCAGGCCATCGCCACCTGGATGGCGGGGGATCTCAGTCAGGGTCAGGTCGATCTGGCCCTGCCCGCCGAGGCCACCTGGTTCCGCCTGTCGCTGTTGCTCGGTGAGGGCGCCGAGGTGCGCCAGCTGAGCGTCACTGAAGGCACTGGCGTGGTGACTCCCGCTCAAAGCGACGGGCGCCCGCTGCTCAGCGGCGGTGGCAACCTGCTGCTGCGTCATCACGACGGACGTGCGCTGGTGCACGCGCGCGCTGCGGGCGGCCGCTGGCAAGAGGGTGCCGCCGGCCTCGAATACGATCCGCAAGGCGCGCCACGAACCTTGACCATGGTGCTCGGAGATGCCGCCGCCGACGCTGGCCCGATGCTGATCCTCGGCGACGGCGGTCCGGTCGAAGCCGCCCCCGGGGTGGTGGTCGAAGGCTCGCCCGGCCTGCTTCTCGGCGGCGGCGCGCGTCGCTTCCTGATGCGCTTTCCGGCCCCGGTTAAGGTGATTGCGCGCGATCGCCAGATATCCTTCGAGGTCACCCAGCCGCTGCTGCTGCGCTGGGACCTGAGCGACGAGATCAACCGCGCGGCGCGGCTGGCGCGGCAACTCGAAAGCGCCTCGGCCGACGCAGACGCGGCGCTGGTCCTGGCAATTTCGGCCGAAATCCTGCGTGACCTTCCCTTCGACGAAGAAAAGACTACCGCCGCGTTGCGCCTGGCCCGCGACACGATCCAGTCGGCGCGCGAACGACTGCGGGCGATGACCGAGGAAAAGGAAGACGCCAGACTGCTTGAAGCAGTGGGCGATCTGGCTCAATTGGAACAAGAGGCGCGCGCGATGGCCGAGCGCATGGCCGCCACCGAACTGCACGACCAGGCCCTGGCCATGGCGGACGAGTTGAAGGAAATCGCAGAACTTTTCATGGACCGTACCCAACGCGAGACCGCTGCCTACCGCCAACGCCTGGGGCAGGCGCTGGCGGGGGCCTATCCGCTGCTGGCGGCGTGGCTTGATGACCAGGGAGCTCAACTGGTCGCCCTGGAGGGCCAACATTGAGCCGCGGCACCGGAATTGACCTCGGCCGTCACAGCGTGCGCCTGGCGCAGGTCGACTGCAAACGTGGCGCCACCACTCTGCTGCGTTATCAGGCGGCGGCGCTCGATCCCGGCGAAGATCCGCTCGCCGCCGGGCGCGAGGTCTTCTCGGCGATGCGCCCCAAGGTCAGCAACGTGCGCCTCGGCGCCACCGGCTCCGACATCATGCTGCGCTACCTGCCGGTGCCCGAGGTCGAGGACTGGCGCCTCGAACGGCTGATGGAATTCGAGGTGCGCGAACTGGAGTCGCGTTCGGGTTCGCCGTTGGCGACCTCCTACAACCTGCTGCCGGTTCCGCGCGAGCTCGACGACGAAGACACCATGCTGCTCGGGGTCATCCGCGAGGACCTGGTTGACCGCTGGGTCGAGGGACTCGGGTCGGTACGCGTCGAGGGTTTCACCCCCAATGCGGTGGCGCTCTACAACGCCTACCTGGCGCTCGGCGACCAGGAGAACTCGGTCACCCTGCTCGCCAACATCGGCGCCGGTTCGCTCGACCTGGCGCTGGTGCGCGGCAGCGAACTGTACTTCGCCCGCTCGGTCTCCACCGGACTGGAAAAGCGCGACCAGCTGCTGGCCGACAACCTCGGCATCGACGCGGCGCGCGCCGAGCGGCTGATTTTCAAGCATCTCGACCTTGCCCTGGGAACCGGCGAACGCCTGAGCAGCGACGGCGACCGCGTCACCCGCCCGGTGCTGCCGCTTTATGACACCCTTCCCACCCTGATGAGCGGGGTGATCACGCTGTGCAAGGCGCAGGCCCGGCTGCGCGAATTGTCCCTCGACCGCGTGCTGATCACCGGCGGCGGCGCGCGTGCGCGCGGGCTGGTGCAATTGCTGACCGGCCGACTGCGCGTGCCGGTGAGCTTGTGGGACCCGACCGACATGGTCGATCCCTCGCGCCTGGCCGAAGCCGACCTCGACCAGCTCGAGGCCGACGGGCCCGGGGCCACCGTCGCCCTCGGTCTGGCGCTGAGCGCCGCGGACTCCAACCTCTACGCCCTCGAGATTCTGTCCAAGGCGGCGCGCCGCAGCCGCGACTTTCGCCAGCGCGGGGTGTTTTCGATGGCCGCTGGCGTCCTCGCGGTGGCCTACCTGGGCATCAGCTGGTGGGTCACCAATGACCGCGCAACCGAGGTCGGGGGCCAGGCCGGCCGCCTTGGTGCACAGGTGCGCAAGGCGCAGGCCGCCGAGACCAAAGCCACCGAGTACCTGCAGCAGATCGAACAGGAAGAGGTGCTCCTTGCCGACCTCGAAGCGCGCTTCGCAGCGCAGCGCAGCGCCGCCGAAATCCGCGACTTCCTGGTCGACCAGCTGCCTGCCAACCTGTGGGTCGACAGCCTTACCGTTGAGTTGCGCAGTGGCAAGGACTGGGACCTGCCCGACCGCACCATCCCGGTGCTGCGCGCGGTGGGCCGCGGCGAAGACGCCGCAGACATGGCCACCACCGCTTTCAATGCCTTCAGCCAGCAGCTGTGGTCGCAGCTGCCGGGTGGCGAAGCCGCCGCGCGCCCGTCGACCAAACGCGTCGGCCAGGGCATCGAATGGACCATCGAAGCTCACTTGCTCGATCTCGGCGGTGCAGATGAATCCGACCTCGACGCGGAGGACCAAGGATGAACCTGGACACCCTGTGGCAGTTGCACAAGCGTTTTCTGATCGGCGTCGCCGCGGGTCTGGTGGTGTTCCTGATCGGCATGGCGGTGGTTGGCCGTACCGCGGGCAAGGAACTGCGCAGTGCTGAAAGCACCCTCGCGCGGCACAAGCGCACCCTGGCCACGCCGGCCTACACCCAGACCCAGGTCACCGAGTTGCGCACGCGGCTCGAAGAGATCCGCCGACGTACCCAACACTTCGGTTCGGCGGCGCTGCCGCCGTTGCGTGAGCGCTACGTTCCGGCTGCCGGGCAATCGCCCACCCAGCACTACATCGAGCTCACCGGCGAGATCCGCAGCGAGCTGATCGGCTGGGCCCTGCGCCAGAACGTCGAGATCGATCCCGGTCTCGGATTGCCACCGCAGTCGCCGACCCAGCCGCAAAAGATCGCACGCGTGTTGCGCGGTCTCGACGTGGTCGAACGCGTGAGCCGGCTGGCGGTGAGCTATGGCGCAGCGGCGGTGGACAACATCGAGATCACCTCGCGGGCGGTCAATCGCAACCAGACCAAGTCCAGTTCCCCGCTCGACCTGACCCCGGTGATCCTCGAAGTTGTGTTCGATCGTCACAGCCCGGCGGCTCTGCTTCACGCCATCCTCGAAGGCGCCGACGGTGGCGGATCGCTGGGGCTGGTGCGCGCCGAACTCCTGGCCGAGGACAAGCGCAAGAAAACCCGGCGCCTGGTGCTTGAGTTCGCCGCCGGGTCCCTGCCCGAGGAAATCCTGTGAAGCGAGAACAAGGTCTGCTGCTCGGTGTGGTCGCCATCCTTGGCCTGATGGGATGGTCGCTCAAGGGCGACGCGGGTGCCGGCGCCCGGGGCTCGCGCCAGGCGCGCGCCAAGGACCTGATCCTGGATGCGCTCGGACCGGCCGATCCGGTGGTCCAGCTTGATGGGCACGCTTCCAACCGCGATCCCTTCGTGCGTCCGCTGCCGGACAGCCCGCTGGAACTGCTGGCCCTGCCGGCACCGCCGCTGGACGAACTGCCCTCCTTGCTGCCGCCGCCGCTGCCGGCTGGTTCGCCGGCATCCTGGAGCCAGCACCTTTTTGCCTTCCCGGCTACGCCGCTCGGCGACATCGACGACCTGATCGATCTCGACGCCGGCGCCGACCAGGGAATGGACCAAGAGGGCGCCGATTCCGGTTTTGGCAGTGACGAGGTCGGCACCGACGAAGCCACCCAGGTCACGCTGTCGTCCGATCAGGATGAATTCGGGGCGGTCTACGATTCGATCCGTCTCGATGCCATCCGCACCTTCTACGGCTTCATCCTCGATGATGACCGCTACGAGATCCAGGTGGGAGATCCGATCACCTTCCAGCAGGTCGATGCCGAGACCGGCGAAGAGATGTTCGCGCCGCAGACCTACCAGGCGGGGGAGTACGAGGCCTTCGCTCTGGCGCGCACGCTGCGCAACCAGATCGAATACAAGGTGCGCGAAATGCGCGGCGCCAGCCCCGGCCGCGTGGTCGAGATGCGCGAGCACGTCGACTGGCTGTTGGCCAACGCGATCCAGCAGCCGATCGCCTTTGGTTACGCCGAGGAACACGCGCGCTGGCTGATTCAGGTGCAGCCCGACCACGTTCTCAACTGGCTCACCCTGGGCACCGTGTGGGAGCGCACCTTCCGCTTCGACGAGGCCTTCACCCTTTACGCCACCCTGGCCGGCGAGGAGCTACCCGAGAGCGCTCCCGATCTCGGCCTGGAGTTACAGGAAGGGCGTTTTGCCGCAGCCGAAAAGGCCCGCCTGCAGGTCGGCATGGCGCGGATCCTGCGCCGCCTCGGCGCCGACGCCGAAGCCGAGGCCTTGCTGCGCCACGCCAACCAGGAACGCCCGGCCGGCGACGCCGCCACCCTGGTGGCGCTCGGCAGCGTGCTGTTGGATCGCGGCCAGCCGGCCGCAGCCATGCTTCACTTCGAGCGCGTGACCAACATGTCGCCGCCGCGCAATTCGCCGCTGGCGCTGGCCAACGGCCTGGCGCGTGGGCGTTGCGCGATGGCGTTGGGGCGCTTCTCCGAGGCCGCCGACGTGTTCGCCGACACCCTGCGTGCCGACACCGCCTCGCCGCAGGCCAAAGACGCCGCCAGCGGCCGCATCGCCGCGCTCTACGGCGGTGGCGACTTCGCCACCGCGGTGCAGGAAGCCGAAGACGCCATCGAGACCTACGGTTCCAGCGCACAGCTGCTCTATCTGCGCGGCATCGCCAACGCCGCCGATGGCGGGGCCGCGGCCGAAGTGGTGCGCGACCTGCGTGCCGCTGCGGCTTCCGCGCCGCTCGACGCCGCGCCGGCGCTGGCCGCGCTGGCCTTCTGGTACGACCGTCTCGGTCTCGACAGCGAAGCCAGCGCCGCCCTCGACCAGGCGCTCGATCAGTCCCCCGATCTCTACTACGCCCGCTATCTACGCGCACGCTGGGCGGTCCGCGACGGCGAATTGGAGAGCGCCTCCGAAGACCTGCGCCGTCT
Organism: Planctomycetota bacterium; assembly: GCA_021776925.1. Classification (GTDB taxonomy): domain Bacteria; phylum Planctomycetota; class UBA1135; order UBA1135; family UBA1135; genus JAJFFB01. Next base: position 15,479 of record JAJFFB010000071.1, read on the forward strand.
GGTCGCCGAAGCTCCACGCTGCGTCGGGGTGCTGGCCGAGCTGGCCTGGCTGCTGCACGCCCAGGACCTCTTCCCGGCCTCCGAGGTCGCCTACCGCCGCGCCGAACTCGAGCTGCCTGCATGGGCGCGCTCCTCGAGTACCGCGCCGCAGTGGGCCGACCTGGCCTTGCGCCGCGGTCTCAACTTTGCCGAGTCGCAGGAGTGGGCGCGCGCCGCGGAACAATTCCTCGCCGCCAAGTCCTTCGATCCGACCCTCTACGCGGCGCAGAACGGCCTGGCGCGGGTGGCCTACGCCCAGGACGACCTGACCCAGGCGGTGTCCGAGTTTGCCTACCTGCAGGATAATTTGCGCCAGAATCAAGAGGACCCGCAATTCCTCTACGCGCAGTCCTGGCAGGGGCGCATCACCGCCCACGCGCGCTTGCGTTTGTGGACCGATGATTTCTCCGGCAGCCGCCTGCGGCCCGGCTGGGAAATCCTGCTCAAGGCCAAGCTCGGCGTCGAGCCGCGCCTGGAAAGCGGCCATCTTTCGATCCGCGGCGAGCACAGCGGCAAGGGCCGCACGCGTGCCACGCGCGAGGTTCCGGCGTTGCACTTCCAGTCCTTCGGCGGCGATTTCGAGGTCGGCGCGCGCCACAGCGGCGACGCCGGTTTGTTGATCGCGCTGGAAACGCGCAATCAACGGCAACAGTGGCTGTTCCAGGTTTTCCGCGACCGCGACGGCCGGCTCGTCTATCAGTGGAAGCAAGGCGCCAAGGAAGAGCGTCAGCCCGTGAACATCCCATTCCCGACCGACCAGCCCGTCCGCATCGAGTTCGACATCAACCGCGAGGCCAACACCCCGGAACTGCGCGTGCGCTTCAACGGCGAAGAGATCTACCGCGGTGCGGCGGCGCAGCTCAAGTCCTCGGCCGCTTCCCTGGTCTACGGAATGTTTGTGGATACCGCCAACGCGTTGCCGGTGCACGCCAGTCTTGACAACGTCGAAGCGATCTACGCCAAACCATGATGTGCCACCCGCAAATCACAGCCGCTGGGGGGGGGGGAGCGGCCCGCCGCTCGGCGACGGGCGGTTTCACCCTGCTCGAGCTGATGGTGGTGATCACCATCATCGGCATCCTGATGGGTTTCCTGCTCACCAGCGGTGGTGCGGTGTTCCGCGACGCCAAGTCCAAGCAGACCCGCACCCAGCTTGAGACCCTGGCGAGCCTGATCAACGAGTACCGCACCATCGAAAATCAGTTCCCCGACGACCGCTTGCCGGTGGGTGTCCATACCGGGGCGATGAACTCACAGGCCGAGGCGCTGGTGTTGGCTCTGTTCGACCGCGAGTACACCGGCAACCGGCCGAAACTTGATTCGGTGATCAACACCGATGACGACCGAGTGGCGCGCAATACCACTATCTTTGCAGAGCCCAAACTGTTCGAGATTAAGGACGCCTGGGACAACCCGATCCTCTACTTCGAGAGCCTGCATTACGGCGACGTCGCCACGGTGATGGCTGGCTACGACCTGTACTACGAAGAACAGACCACCGGCGCGCGCAAGCACAAGACCACCGGCGCCTACCTCAGTCCCAATGGCTTCCAACTCGTCTCGGCAGGAGAGGACGGGGTGTTCGACACCGAGGACGACATCATCCTGGCCCGATAGTCCGCCATGCCCGCCACCCGCCGCACCGGTTTCACGCTCGCCGAGATGCTGCTGGTGATGGTTCTGGTCGGCATCTTGATGGGTTTCGGTCTGTCCGGCATCGACCGCATGGACCCCGGCGCGCGCGGTCTCGCCACCACGCTCGAGACCTTCATCCAGACCAGCCGCGACCGCGCGCGCGCCACCGGGCAGCCGGTCACGCTGCAATTTGAAGAAGCGACCGCCGAGGTGCCCGGGCGTTTCGTGCGGCGGGTTTTCCGACCGATCCTGGAAGCGACCTTCGAGACCCAGGTCAGCCAGCGCGAAAACCTGATCGCGGTCGGCTCCGGTCGTCTTGACCGCCCCGGGCGTTTCGGCGCCGGCCTTGACCTGAGCCTCAGCGGCGGCGCGCAGGTGATGGGCCGCGGCGGCCAGGCGCAGACCAGCCAGGGCCTGCAGGTGGGCATGGACTTCCGCACCAGCGAAGGCGGCAGCGCGCACCTGCTGGTGTGGGAAGACGTCATCGAGGTCTCGGTGCGGCGCGACGGTGCGTTGGTGTGCGAGGCGATCTACGGCGATGACGAGGGCTCCGCGCCACAGCAGCTGGCCAGCGAAGCCGGCCTGGTGGTGCCCGGGCGCTGGTACCGGGTGCGCGCGCTGGCGCTACCCGGGCGCATGGAGATCCATCTCGACGGCCGCCGGGTGGCCGAACGCGAGGCCCTCGGCCGCCTCAACAGCAGCGATGTGCCCCCCTTTCTGGGCGACCCCGACGGCGATTTCCTCGGCCATATCGACGAGTTCGTGGTGTGGGCGGTGGCCACCGAAATCGGCCCCGAACTGCGCGAAACCCAGGGCGCCTTTGTCGGCGCGCTGCAGGTGGTCTTCGACCGCTTCGGCCAGCTCGACGAGAAGCTCCATCCCGAGCCGGTCGAGGTGCGCGTCTCCGATCTGGACAACGAGATCCTGCGCCTGAGGATCGGGCGCTTCACCGAGGAGGAAATGCCATGAGACACGCGTGCAACCGCGGCTCCGCTCTGATCGTCACCCTGTTGGCCCTTTCCCTTCTCTTTTCCCTCGGCGTTCCCTTCCTGCTCACCAGCCGCATGCGCTCGGAAGCCTCGCGCGAGGGCTATGACCGCTCACGCGCGCGCGTTGCGGTTGAGTCGGCGGCCGACTGGACCGAATTCGAGCAGGTCATCAGCCACCCGGCGCAAGACCCCACGCCGTTCTACGACGCCGCCGAAGAGTGGAACGTCGCCAACTCCGGCTCCATGCCGCAGGCGCTGGGCGGCAGCTGGGAAAAAGCCAACGAATCGTGGGGCGCCGAGGTCGAATCGGCGCAGGCGCGCGTGTCGCTGGGATCGGCGCCGCCGCTGTTGTGGCAGAACCTGCTGCACCCGTGCTTCCTCACCGAAGACATCGATTTCACCGCCACCGAGATCCCGGTGACCTCGACCGAGGGCTTCCCCGAGTCGGGTCTGCTGCGCCTCGGCATCCACTGGGTCGAGTACGCCTCCAAGTCGTCCTCGGCCTTCCTCGAAGTGTCGCCGTCGGCCGATCCTCCGGAAGAACTCGAGCGCACCCGCTTTGGCGAAGGTCAGGCGGTGATCGACCAGCGCATTTTCAGCATGGCGATGGCGCGGCTGCAGTCCGGCGGGCACCGCGCTCCCGAGTTTCTTAACGACCTGCTCGGCTTCGATTTCGGCGATCCCGACGCGCTGCTGCCCGAGGCCGACCGGCGTTATCTCGAGTCGGTGTGCTGGCTCAGCAGCGGCGACTTCGGCGCCGAGGACTGGGGGCCGGGGGTGTATCTGCAGGCCGAGATCAACGACGAGAATCCGGCCTTTGCGCGCACCTACGACGGCGGGGCGTTCTCACCCGGCACCGTGGTGCGGGTCGAGGTCGACGGCCGCGAGCTGCTCGACACCTTCGCCATCGACGCCTATGGCCAGCGCGGCATGATGCTGGCCACCGACCTGCCGCGCGAGCTGCCGGTGCTGGACACCGTGCTGCGGCCGTTGCGCCGCGAACCGGTCGACATCAACGCCTGCCGCCCCGAGATCCTCGAGGCGCTGGTCGTCGGCCTGCGCTTCCGCGGTGGCGCCCCGGTGATCTCGACGCGGCCGCCGACCGGCAACAACCGGCGTCACTACGTCTCGGCAATGCGTGCGCGCACCTTCGCCGAAGCGGTGGTGGCCGCGCGGCCGGTGGAGGGGCCCGACGACCTCTGGTACCGGGTGCTGGAACCGTTGATCCTGAGCAACCGGCTCAGCCACGTCGACGCCTGGGTGATCTACCTCAACGGCGTCGATCCCAACAACGGCGCCCTGGCGGCATCGACGACCTCCTTCGCCTACCGCAGCGGCGACCGCTATCTGACGCGCTTGAACGCGGCGGTGCGCGCGCGTCTCGGCCGCACCCTGGCGCGGCGGGCGCGCTTCCTCGACCGCCGGGTGGCTCCCGACGGACCGCTGATCGGTGCCTGGGAAACCCAACTCGGATTCGAGGACGCCGCGCGCTACGGGCGGGGCATGCATCGCACCCTGTCCCTTCCGGGCAACCGCGGTTTTCTCGGCGGCCACATGGACGGCCAGCCGCTGAGCGGGCTGACTCTGCGCACCGGTGCCTACGAGCCCACCGGCACCATCCTTGCCTCGCAGGATGCGGAGCTGTCGGCGATCCTGCCCGCGCCGGCGCGCGAAGCCGGCCTGGCTGCCGGAGGCCGCATCCAGCACTGGGATTTCGAGCCCTCGCCGCTGGGCTGGAACCTCGGCGAGCAAGGCCCGCTGCCGTTCACCATTCAGGAACTCGGCCTTGCGGTCGGCCCCACCGGCGGGTCGGACAGCGCGCCACTGCTGCTGCAGGGCTGGTTCGAGATGCCGCGCGACGGCGTCACCAACGGGGTGCTGTTCGACCTCGCCGGCGACGCCATCGACCGCGCGCGCGTCACCGCCGCGATCGAAGAAGGCCAGTTGGTGGTCAAGGCCTACGACAACGCCGGCGAAGACCCCGGCGACCCCGACGGTCAGGAAGAAGCGCTGACCGTGCGTCTCGACGCCGCCGAGTATCCGATCCAGAACCGCTGGTTCCACGTCAACGTGCTGATGCGTTCGATCGCCCACGGCGGTCTGCAGGTCGCCGTCGACGGCGTGCCGCGCGGCCAGACCCTGGGGCGCACGCGTCTGACCTCGGCGCTGAGCGGCTACGCCCCCGGCGACAGCGATCCGACCATCGCGGTGGAATCGACCGAGGGCTTTCCCTCTGCCGGGGTGCTGCGCATCGGCGACGAGGTCATCGAATACAGCTCCAAGACCGCCACTTCTTTCGTCTGCGTGCGTAGTCAGACCGCCGAAGGCTGGATCGGCGGGCGCGCCGCCCGCGAACCCAGCGACAGCCTGGTCAACATCCGCGACACGCTGCACCCCGAGGGATCGGGGGTCGAGTTGTACGGCTACACCGCCTTCCTCGAATCCGACATTCCGCCCGGCGGCGCGCGCATGATCAGCGCGGTGGGGCCGTGGTCCTGCGCGGTCGGCGTCGAAGGCCCGGAGACCATCCAGATGATGGCGATTGACGGGCGCACCTTCGACATCGGCGACGGCATGTCAGGAGATTATCTGGGGCCGATCGAACTGGCGCCGATGGTGGCCGGCGACACCTATTACTCCGAGGCCTTCCAGGCCGACGGCGGCTACGCGATGATCGCGCAGCGTTATTTCCAACCCGTAGACTCCGAAGGCTTCCGCATCGGCGGCTTCGAGGTGGTGCGTTACAACAGCCGCGAGGGCACCACCCTCAATATCATCGAGCGCAAGGTGCTGACCACCGGGGTGCAGAACAGCTGGCCGGGCTGGGCCACCGAGGGCCTCGGCAATAGTTTTGTCTTCGAGTGGCGCCCCTACATGGGCAACACCGAGTACACCACCTTCGAAGGGGTTGAAGAGCTGCGCACTTTCATCCTGCCGATCTCGATCCGCGGCGACAGCGTCAGCGATCTGCGTTATCTGCTGCCGACGCCACAGAACTCCGAATTCGTGCAGATCACCCACACCGACGACGTCGGCCTGACCGAATGGGTGCGCTACGACTCGATCATCGAGAACTCTTTCGTGCGCGACGACTGGGGTGCGCTCAATAACGCGATCCTTGATCCGATGCTGCGCGGCGGCTACCAGGAGAACTACGATCCGCCCACTTCTCCACCGCCCGGATCCGGTGGCGGACCGGGCGGGACCGGTGGTGGCGGAGGAGGCGGGGGTGCAGGCGAGGTCGGTGGCGGCGGCATGCTGCTGCTACGCCAGGACCCGGTGAACGACCACAAGTTCACCCGCCGCCTCGGGCTTCCGGTCGAAGACCGCGATCCGTTGCTCAGCGACATCTCCCAGCGTTTCCAGTTCCGCGGCGTGCTCGGCACCTTTGATCACGACCACCCCGGCGGCGAGGAGCTGGTGCCGGTATTCCAGACCCGGCGTCCGATCGGCGAGTCGCCCAACACCGGCTACGTCGGCCGCCTCGACCGCGTTTCCGTCCTGCAGCCGGACAATCCCAGCCCGCCGGCCTGGTACACGGTGATGTGGGGGACCGCGCCCTTCCCCTTCGATGACGGGCGGGTGCGGCGCAACCGCACCTACGTCGCCTTCACCACCTCGACCGGGCTGCCTTACGCCCACACCGACTTGTCGAATCTGGGTTCGCCCGGCAGCGACGGGCGTCTCTACGCGCGGCTGTCCAAGTTTCCCAACGGCGAGCGGCCTGGGGGGTTGAACAGTCTGTTCCTGGGTTCCGGGGTGGGCGGTAGCGGGGGCATCTTCGGCGGGCTGGTCGACGAGTTCGCGGCGCAGGAACCGGCCGGCATGGGACCCGGTGCGGTGCAGACCTCGCGCGGCAGTTTCGTCCTGGTCGAAGACCTCGAAGCCGGAGCCGACAACGAGATCCACGTGCACCCCTTGCTGATCAGTGTCGACGGGCAAAACCTTTACGGCGCCAACGCCGGACAATGGCTGGCCAATCTGCCCCAGCAAGGGCTGCTCGAAATCGACGGCGAACGCGTCGTCTACTCAAGTCTCGACCCTCAGCAGGGCATCTTCGAGGTCGCCGTCGACGGGCGCGCGCTGCACGGCACGACCGAGGGCGGGCACGCCGCCGGTACCAAGGTGTGGGTCGTCGACAGCCGGCCGATCACCTTCCTGCAGAATGACATCAGCGCGTCCGAATCGACCTTGGTGGTCGAGAGCAGCGTCGGCTTCAACAACGACAGCCTGCTGCTGATCGATCAAGAACTGCTGCACGCGCCGATCGTGGCCAACGGCAACACCATGATGATGCCGCGCTACGAGCAGGAGCTCGATCCGCAGGACGGCCTCGGCGAGCGCGGCGACGGCATCCTGCGCGGGCGCTTCGGCACCGTTCCCGGCGGGCACGCAGCCGGCAGCCTGGTCTACGGCTATCCCAATCGCTGGACCGACCGCTACGCGCCGCAGAGCAATAGTCCCTCGGGGGCGTGGTACCAGATCGGCATGGAGGAACCGGGCGCCTATTGGGACGGCATTCTCTTCGAGGCCGAAGAACCCGACGCGTCGCACCGGGTGCGGGTGCTCGCGCGCAGCGGCCCGGCGCAATGGAGCGATCCGCCGGATGAAACTCCGGGCCTGGTGATGGTCGACCGCGGCTCGCTGCCCGGTGGACTGCCGGTGCCGCTCGGCCTGCACGGCGACCATCTCGACCTGCGCGTGTGCTTCGACTGGGAACTCGGCGCCTTCGATTCCGAGACCTTCCTCGCCACCGCCTGGACCGTGGCTCCGCGGTTGCGCCATCTGCGCCTGTACTACTACGCCGAAACGCGCACCGACCGCCAGGAGGAAATCTTCGAATGATGCCTGCAGCGTCCGCGCGCAGCGGCCGGCGCCGCGGCATGACCCTGCTCGAGGTCATGCTGGCGATGGGCCTGTTCGCCTTGCTGTCGCTGTTCATCTTCCAGGTGGTGACTTCGGTCCTCGGTTTGTGGCAGAGCAGTGAACGGCGCGGTCGCGGCGACCTTGCCTTCACCGCCGCGGTCGAGCGCCTGCGCACCGACCTCGGCGCGCTGCACAACGGCCCGCGCGGCTGGATGATGCTCGACCACTGGGAACCCATCGAGGTTGCCGCCGGCGAGAGTCCCAGGCGCATGCCCCGCCTGCGCTTTCTGGCCCGCGGCGCTTCCCTCCCCGGCGACGACGCCGGCGGCCGTTCGGCGGTCGAGGTGGCGTGGCTGCTGGTACCCGATCTGGCCAAAGACGGCTTGGCGCGGCTGGTGCGGGTGGCGCAGATCGAAAACCCGGGCAGCAGTCTGCGTGACGAAGGTACCTTGCGCGGACTGCTCAACCAGGGCGGCGGTGTGCCGATCCTCGACGGCGTCCTGTGGATGGAGCTGGTGGCGCATCTTGATGACTCCACCCAGAGCCAGGATTATTCGGTGCCGGCGGAGAGCCCCTTCGACTTCCCGGTGGCCTTCGATCTGGTTCTGGAACGGGTGACCAAGGGGGGCATGCGCCGCCCCCTGGAACTGGACAGCAATCTCGATGCCACCGGGCGCAGCATGGTGGTGCGCGGCAATGCGCCGCTAAAGATGCCGCCCTACGCCCTGGTCGGCCACGAGTGGGTCGGGGTCAGCGGCACCTTTCCGCGCCTGAACTGCAGCGAACGCGGCGCGCGCGGCGGCTCGCCCTTGAGCCACCTGCGTGGAGTACAGGTGTGGCTGCCCGAGGTGTACCAGGCGGATTGCGCGGTTTCCGCCGCTGGCCGGAGGCTGCAGCCGTGAATCGCAATCAGCGTCGTCGCACCCAGGCGCGGGCCTCCGGATTCACCCTGATCGAGGTCCTCCTGGCGATGGGGCTGTTCCTGCTCGGCATCACCGCGCTGCTTGGCATGTTCCAGTTCGGCGGCGGCATGGAACACGCCGCACGCACCCACGCCGAACTGGCCCCGGCGATCGAACCGCTGGTCGCGCGGCTGAAAAAAGACGCCTGGCTGCTCGACGCTTCCGGAAACGCCAACGAATTGCGCAACTACTTCGATCAGCCGGTCCCCGGCGCCCCCGCTTTCCTTTACGCTCTAGAAGTCGAAGCGGTGGGGGACAACCCCTTCCTGCGCAAGGCCAACCTGCACTTCTACCGTAAAGACCCGGAGCGCATCGAGGCGCGCGTCAGCTTTTTGCTGCCGCGACAGGTGCCGGTCGACCGCCGCCTCGCCGAACGCGACAACCACTAGGAGATCCAGACATGTTTGCTGCCCTGATCCTGACCACGCTGAGCACCGCCCTCCCGCAGGAACCGGACGCCCACTTCGAAGTGGTGCGTGTCCTCGACGGGCGCGTTCTGGTCGGCGAAGTGGTCGAACACGACCTCGACGGTCTCGACGTGATTTCGGCGCGCAACGGCGGCCACTATCGGCTGGGCTGGGCCGACCTGTTCCCGGGCGAGGCCGAACGCCTGAAGAACAACTTCGGCTACCGCACCGACTCGGCGGCGCCGACGGTCACCGCCGACCGCCTGATGATGGTCAACGGGCAGCAGATCATTGGTCGCATCCTGTCGCGCGATGCCAACCAGATCACCATCCGCACGCGCGGCAACACCCTGGTGGTGCCGACCGTGCGCCTCGCCGCGCCGCCGGAAAAGGTGGTGGTCGACGCCATCGACGTCATGACCCCCGAGCAGTTCTATCAGGAGCGCCTGCCGCAGATCCCTGAAGACGACGCGCTCGAGCAATACCGTTTCGCGCTCGAACTGGAAGAGGTGTCCGCTTACCAGCAAGCGCAAGAACATCTGCAGGCCGCGCTCGTTCTGGCCGCCGGCGACGAGCCGCTGGAGCGCCGCATCGAGGGCGCGTTGCCGCGCGTCGAAACGGCGATCGCCAACAAGGCCGAGACCGAAAAGATCAAGGAAATCCGTGGCCTGATGTACCGCGACCGCTATGCGCAGGCCGAAGAGCTGATCGAAGCCTTCCGCGAAGAGCATTCGGACTCGCCGGTCTACGACCAGTTCCTCGACGTCATCGAGAAATTCGACGAGGAGCGCGAAACGGCGATGACCCTGTACCTGCGCAACAACTGGTACAAGCGCGCCGCGGCGATGATCAAAAAGAAGTCGATCGACCGCCGGGCCACCGTCGAAAGTCTGCAGAACTGGGCCACCAGCGAAATGCCGCAGGCGCTGCGCGAACTGCTCGCGGTGGAATTGCAGGAAATGAAGCCTGATCTCGATCCGGGTGAGGTCGAGTCGCTGTGGCGCGCGCGCATGGAGACCAAACCCAAGCGCCACCAGGCTGGCTACGGCCACGGCACCTGGATCCTCGGCGAGAACCGCGCCCGTGCCGGGCTCAAGGACGAGGAAGAGCAAGAGTCCGACGGCCGCACCGAAGCCGAGAAGGAACTGCAGGAGCGCTACCGACGTTATCTAGAAAACCTCGAGCGCACCCGCCAGGCCGCCGGCACCTCGGAAGACGCCACCCCTGAAGACTGGTGGAAGAACGCCACCGCCACCGCGCGCTTCCAGTGGCTGCTCGCCTACTACGCAGAGTTCTCCGGCGATTTCGAACTGGCCGGTGTGCGCTTCGAAAACTGTCCTACCTGCAGCGGCGACGGCTATGTCGAGTCGATCCAGGTCGGCACCGGCGGCGGTCAGGAAAAGCGCAGCAAGTGCCCCACCTGCCACACCGTGGCGGTGCGTCGCAGCCTCTACTTCCGCTGATCCTGGCGCGCGCCATGCACCGCCCTGCTCCGGGCCGCGGCCTCAGCCTGTGGGCACTGGCGTGCCTGTGTGGGTGCCAGGGCAATGCCGCCGCCGACCCGCGTTTTGGGGGCGCTGCCGACCCGCGCGAAGGTACAGCGGCTAGCCAGGATTCCGCTGAGGCCGGCGGCGGCATCCCGGCGGTGCGCATCGGCGAGCGTGAGCTTTCCGCGCGTGCTCTGGCCGCCGAGGCGGCCTTCCTTTTCCCGCAGCAGACCCGCGCGCTGGTCCACGCGCTGCTGCGCAACGCGCTGGCCGACGCCGAGGCCCAGCGGCTGGCGCTGAGCCCCGACGAAGCCGCGGTCGATCGCGCCCTGGAGCAGGCCGTGACCGCGATCCGCGCCCAGTTGACCGCAGGCGCCGACCTGGAGCAGTGGGCGCGCGAGGGTTTCGGCCGTTCCTGGGTCGATTACCAGGCCGCACTGCGCCTGCGCCTGCGCGCCAACCAGATCTACCAGCTGTGCGCCCGCGCCGGTTCGCGTGAGGTCGGACGCGTACGCCTGCAGATGCTGGTCGGCGCGGAGCAGGAGCAGGCCGATGGCTGGGCGCGGCGTCTGCGCGCGGGGGCTTCGGCCGCGGTGTTGGCAGCCGAATCGCTCGACCCCGGCCCGGCCGGCGATGCCTCGTTGCCGCCGCTGCCGGTCGACCTCGCTGCGCCGCTGGGAAAGCTGCTGTTCGATGCGCCGAGCGGCACGGTCCTCGGTCCCTTCCAATTCGAGGGTGATCCGCTGTGGCGGGTGGTCCTGGTGCAGGATTGGTTGCCGCCGATCGCGCAACCGCCGGCGGTGGCGCAATTGCTCGCCGACCTCGCCGCGCAGCCGCTCGGCCCGCTTGAAGCGCTGGCCTGGTTTGAGCGCAATCGTCAGCGCTATAATGCGCTTGAGAACCTGCCGGCCTTGATCGCTCCGGAACCTGCATTTGAACCCAGCCGCCGACCCTGAGACCCGCGTTCCGGACGAGAAGCTCCGTCTGCTTTTCGCCCTGCTGTTCTCTTCGCCGGACGCCGTGACCCTGGACCGGATCCGCGAGGTGCTCTATCCGCAACAGGGGGCGGGGGGCGAACAGGGGGCGGGCGCCGATCAGGGGGCCGACGCCGAGCCAAACAGCCCAGTCGGTGCCGATCGCCAAGACGACGCCGACCTCGAGGCCTTTAGCCCGCGCCAGCACCTCGAAGCACTGGAGCAGTGGCTGGATGAAAAGGACCTGCCGCTGCAACTGCACCAGGTTGGCCGCAGCTGGCGCCTGCTGACCTCGGAAGAGGTCGCCGATGAACTGGCCTCGGTGCAGCGCAAGGTACACCAGGATCGCATGGGGCCCGCTGCCCTCGAGGTGCTGTCGCTGGTCGCCTACCGCCAGCCGGTACTGAAGGCCGACGTCGACGCCATCCGCGGGGTGAAATCCGGGCCGCACCTGCGCCACCTGCTCGATCTGCGGCTGGTGCGCATCCTCGGCCGCGCCGACCTGCCCGGCCGCCCCTTCCTCTACGGCACCACGCGCGAGTTTCTCGACCGCTTCGGCCTGCGCGATTTGAAAGACCTGCCCGAAGCCGGCCGCCTGGCCACGCCCGCCGAAGCTCCCCCGGCCAGCGAAACTCCCCAGGCCAGCGAAACTCCCCCGGCCAGCGACGCACCTGCCGGCAGCGAGGCGCAGGCTGCCTCCGACGCGCCTCCGACTGGCGAAGAGCCCGCAGCCAGCGAGGCGCCCGCCGCCGCGGGTGAGTAGGCGCAAGCCCGAGAATCCGCTAAACTCTCGGACTTGATTTTGAAGCCCAGGCTTCGCCAGACATGAGTACCGCCAAGAGTCCATTCAACCCGCCCAAGAGCCGCGTCGTCGACGACGAGCTCAAGATGGAGCCGATGTCCCGGCGCAAGAGATGGGTCCTGATCGGGATCGCCATCTTCTGCCTGCTCATCTTCAGCGTGACCACACCGATGATGATGTTCTTCGGCGACCTGTTCGGCGGCGGGCCGGCGGTGGTGGCGACGGCGCAGCTGCCCTCTGGGCGCATCGAGATCGACCAACAGGATCTGGAGATCAGCAGCCGCTTGATGGGCACCGAAAAGCGCCTGCTGGGGCGTGACCGCGGCAGGGATCAGAAGGACATCATCGCCTACACGGTGCTGCTCAAGCTTGCCGAGGACATGGAACTGGTGATTCCTGATGGCGAACTGCAGGTTTTCATTTCCAGCCTGCTCGCTGGCAATCCGGGCATCCAGTACCAGGACGTGGTCCGTACCATGGGCTACCCCAGCGCGGTCATGTTCGAGAACGCCCTGCGCTCAACCTTGCGCGTGCCGCGCCTGGAACGGATCCTGCTCGAATCGCGCATCCCGACCCGCGACGAGGTCATGAAGACCTGGCAGGATATTTACGGCGAATTCCAGGCCGAGTTCCTGGTGTGGAAGGCCGAGGACTTTGTCACCGCTTCGCTGGCCCTGGAGCCGAGCGAGGAAGAACTCACCGAGTTCTACGCCAGCGGTCTGGATTTCACCCAGCGTCGTGAGCTGGAGAACGAGGACGGGGTTGCATTCGACGGCTTGCTGCTCAGCGCCGATGCTTTGGGCACCGCAGCGGTGGCCATCTGGGCCGACCCGGAGGAGCCGAGCGAGGAAGCACTTCAAGGCTTCTACGATTTCAACAAGCGCTTCATCTACTTGCGCCCGGAGCCTGAAGAAGGCACCGAACCCGACCCCGACGCCGGCTTCTACCTGACCCGCGAAGAACTCGGCGAGCGTGTGGCAGCAGACTTCAAGCTGCACCGCGCCGCATTGACCTTGCTCGACGCCGCTTCCAGCGCCGAGGACCTGGCCGCTTTCGCCGCAGAGAAGGGTGTCGAACCACTGCTCTACGAGGTCCCGGTGCCGCGCAGCCAGATCAGTGAGCTGGAGCGCATCGGCGCAAGCAGCCAGCTGTTCGAATTGTTTCGCGCCGAGGCCGGAGTCTTCCTCGACAAGGTGATCATGGTCGATGGCGCCGCGCTGCTGCTGCGCCCGACCAAGCAGACGCCGCGCGAGCTGCCGCCACTGGAAGAGATTCGCGATTCGGTGGTCGATTACTGGCGCGAGAGCCGCCAGCCCGATCTCGCCAAGGAAGCCGCCGAGGCCTTCCTCGCGCGCCTGCCGCAGCCCGAAGTCGAAGGCGACCCGATCGTCGTCGACCAAGACGCCTTCGCCGCCGCGGCCAGCGCCGATGGCCTGACCGCCGAGGTCCTCGGCTGGGTTTCACGCCAGCGCCGTGCCAGCGATCCGGTGTGGCCCGGCGACGACAAGGTCAGGCCGTGGCTGCGCGGCGAGATCGGCCGCACCCTCGACGACTACTCGGCCAACGAGATCGTCGGTCCGCTGGAGTTCACCTTCGGCGATCCCTACGTCGTCGTCGCCCGTCTGGTCGACACCCGCGATGCCGACCCGGCCAAGATCTGGCCGGCCGAACTGCGCGGGGTGCGCTTCCAGGTGCAGAGCCGGGTGAGGGAGGAATTCAGCCTCGACGGACTCGCCTACGAAGGTCTGGCCCAGACCTACGACATCCAGCTGACCAGATCCGACGGCTGATCCCCACCGGGGGGGGGTTAGCGCCCGGCGATGCTTTCGCCGCCGGCGACCAGCGCCACCACCAGGGCGCGCACCTTGGCCTCGTTGAGTTCGGGGTCGCGCGCCACGCGTTCCAGGCGACCGCGCTGGCCGGGGGAATAAATCGCCGCGGCTTGGATCGCCTTGCGTGCGGTTTCTACATCGCCGTCGCGCGCCGCCGCCAGGGCGCGCAGGATCTGCGCCAGCCACATGTCGGTGTGCGAACCGTTGCCGCCGTTGCGCAGCGCTTCGATGCCGCGCATGCGGTACACGTCCGCCTTGGCGCGAATGTACAGAGTGCGGTTGGCGCGCACCGCGGGGTGCTCCGGAGCGAATCCCTCGGCCTGCGCCAGCAGCCTCAGCGCCGGCACTTCGAGACCGCTTTCCATCAGCGCCTTGAATAGCTTGGTCAGCGCGAAGAGGTCGGCCGGATCGTGGCGCAAGGCCTGATCCAGGGCTTGACGGATCTGGTCCGGGTCGGCGCCCGGCTGGTGGCTGCGGTCGACCGCCAGCAGGCCGGCGGCGCGGCTGTCCCACGGGCGCCATGTCAGCGCGCTCTGCAACAGCGCCGGATCGGCGGGCTGGTCGAGGCCGAAGCGCACGCGCCGCGCGACCTGGACCTCTGCGACCAGCTGCGAGGGTGCTGGCAGCAGTGCCAGCAGCGCGCACCCAATCAGCGCGACCGGGGCCACCAGGTGTGCGTTGGTGCGGGCGGCGGCGGACTCCGCAACGGGGGTGGCAGCGGCGGGAGAGGCTGGGCGGTCGGTGGGGCGGACAGGAATAGGGGAGCCGGTGGCGCGACGCTGCGCCAGCAACAGTGCCGCCAGGGCGAGGACCGGGGTGTTGTCGCTGAGCGGCGAGCGCACCAAGGAGTAGACCAACAGCGCCGCCAGCGCCGGGTCGGTCCAGCGCGCGCGGTCGGCGCGCCGCAACAGGCGCCACAAACCCCATCCCAGCAGCGCGCTGCCGAGCCAGCCGAGTTCGACCAGCAGCAGCAGCACCTCATTGTGCGGGGTCTTGGGTCGGCGCGTGGCGACGTTGCGGTAGTCGCTGGAAGACAGCCGCTGTTCTTCGAGCGGCCGCCAATAGGGGTAATCGCCCTCGAAACGGCCCAGACCGATTCCCAATGGATGGCTGGCGGCGTGCTGCAGGCCGGCGCCGTAGAGCAGGCTGCGGCCGCGGATCGAAGCCCACGGCGGCAGCCCGGCCTCGCCGGCGTCACGCACCGTGTGCGGCGGGGCCTGCAGCACGCGGCTGAGCTCGCCTGCGGCCTGGCCGGCGAGCAGTAGGCACAGCGGCAGCAATAGCGCTCGCTGCCGCTTCCACACCAGCCCGAGGCCGAGCGGCAGCGCCAGACGCGAGGCCATCAGGCCGAAGTAACCGCTTAGAAATGCCAGCGGCAGCAGCGCGCCGAACCACCAGCGCCGCTGCACCCACGGCAGCAGGCTGGCACCGGCGACCAGGACCACCCCGTAGAACTCGCTGGCGTGGGCGCGACCCGGCAACGGCGCGGTGGGCGGGGAATCCGCAGTCGGTTTGAGCTGCAGCGGGTCCCAGCCGAGCATCTGCACCACCCCGTACCAGGCACACAGAGCGGCCCCGGCGAGGATCCAGCGCGGCCCGCGGCGCTGATGGTCCGGGAAGGAATAGGCCAGCCCGAGAACTACCAGCGCCGCCAGCCACGGGGCGCGGTCGGCGAGCCCGCCGACCACCTGGGGCCACGGCGTACCGACCAGGCCGGCAAGGCCAATGGCGAGGCCGACGACCAGCAGCAGGGCGCCTGCGGGCAGTCTCCACTGCGCGCGCTGTCGCCAGCTCAAGCCCAGAGCCAGCGCGGCGAGCAGGCTCAGCAGGGCGCCGTCGAGGCGCGTGTCATCCAGGACCCAGGGCCACCAGAACGCCAGCGGCAGCAGGATCCAGGTGGCGGCCACGGCGGGGTGCATTGCTCAGGGGGCGGTGGCGTGGTCGACGGGGTCGAAGAGGGCGTCGACGAACTCGGCCGGCTGGAAGACGGCGAAGTCGTCCAGGCTCTCGCCGAGGCCGACGAAGCTCACTGGCAGGCCGATTTCGCGGCCCACCGAGATCACCGCACCACCCTTGGCGGTGCCGTCGAGCTTGGACAGGATGACACCGCTCAGTGGCACGCGTTGGCCGAATAGGCGCGCCTGCTGGATCGCGTTCTGACCGGTGGTGGCGTCGAGCACCAGCAGGGTGTGGTGCGGGGCGCCGTCAAGCTTGCGCCCGAGCACGCGAGCGATCTTCTCCAGCTCGGCCATCAGGTTCTTCTGCGTGTGCAAGCGCCCGGCGGTGTCGACGACGAGGACGTCGGCGCCTCGCGCCAGCGCGGCTTCGACGCCGTCATGGGCCACCGCCGCGGGGTCGGCGCCGTGCTGGCTCTTGATCAGGTCGGCGCCGAGGCGCTCGCACCAGATGGTGAGCTGCTCCACCGCCGCGGCGCGATAGGTGTCGGCGGCCGCGACCAGCACCTGCAGCTTGCGGTCCTGCAACCACTTGACCAGCTTGGCGATCGAGGTGGTCTTGCCGGCGCCGTTGACGCCGACCACCAGGACCACCGTCGGCGCCTGCTGCGCCAACGGCAACGGATCGCCGGCGTCCGGACCTTGAATGGTCTGCAGCAAGCGCTCGCGCAACCAGCCCTCCATCTCACCGGGGCGGGCCAGACGCCCGGCCTTCAGTTCGGCTTCGGCCTGGGTCAGCAGTTCGGCCGAGATCGGGCCGACGTCGGCGGTGTAGAGGACCTCTTCCAGCGCATCGAGGGTGTCCGCGGTGCTGCGATCACCGGACAGCCGACGCATGGCGTGCTGGATGCGATTGCGGGTGCGCTTGAGACCGGCTTGCAGGCGGGCGAAGACCACGGCGGTTCAGCAGCGCGGCTCAGGAGTTGATCGGACCCTGGGGATGGCGCGGGCGGCGTGGCCGCGTCGGGCGCGGCATCGGCGCGTCACCCAGCTCCTTGGCGTCGTAGGGGCGCGGACGTCCGCGGTTGCCTGCATCGCCCCGCGCACCACCGCTGCCACCGCCACCGCCACCGCTACCGCCAGGGCCGCCTTCGCTGGCCGGAAAGTCGACCCCGCGCGCGGGAGATTCAGATTCGCTGTCCTTGCTGCCGCTCTGCGGTGCGTCGGGAACCGCATCGGGATCAGTCTCGCGCGCCTCCTGGATGAGGATGCGGGCGCGGTCGAGGATGCCGTTGACGAAGGAACCCGACTGCGCTGTGGAGTAGCGCTTGGCGATGTCGATGGCCTCGTTGATGACCACCTTGAAGGGCACCTCTGGGTGGTGCAACAGCTCGAACATCGCCAGACGCAGGATATTGCGGTCCAGATGCGCCATGCGCTCGAGGCGCCAGTTGCGGGCGATGAACTCGATCCAGCGGTTCAAGGAATCAAGGTTGTTGAGTACGCCCTCGATGAGCTTGCGCGCGTAGTGGGCGACCTCGACCTGGTCGGAGTCGGAATTGCCCTCGGTCTCCTCTTCTTCGCCGCGGATGTGATGGGCGAGGAAGGCGTCGAGTTCGGACAACGCCTCGTCGCCGCGCATTTCGACCGAATAAAGGAAGCGCAGGCCGAGTTCACGGGCCCGGGTGCGGCGGCGGACAGGGGTAGCCATCAGAGTTGCTCCAGGAGGGCCGCCATTTCCAGCGCGGCAAGGGCCGCTTCGGCCCCCTTGTTCGAATTCGGGGATTCCTTGGTGTCGCGGCCCGCTTGCTGCTGATCGCTGCTGCGCAGCACCTCGAGATCGGCGCGTTGCCTGGCCTGGGCCAGAGTGTCGGTGGTCAGAACGCCGAAGATGACCGGCACTTCGTGCTCCATCCCGCTGTGCATGCAGCCGCGCGCGCACTCGCCGGCGACGAAGTCGAAATGCGGGGTGTCGCCGCGGATCACGCAGCCGAGCGCGATCACCGCCTGATAGTGGCCACGTCCGGCCAGGCGCCGGCACACCAGTGGCAGTTCAAAGGCGCCCGGCACGTAGACCACGTCGATGTCGTTCTCGGCAACACCGCGCTGCAGCAGCGTTTGGCGGGCGCCCTCGAGCAAGGGGTCGGTGATGTCCCGGTTGAAGCGGGCGACGGCGATCGCAATGCGGCGATTGCACCCGGAAGCATCTGTGGAAAGGAACGTGGCCATGGGGCAGGACGGCGGAAGATTCTCTCCGGTCGCGGTGCTCCGGGCAAGGGCTTGGACACAAAAATGGCGCATCCGGCCCCGAAAGGCCCCAGTTCTGCTGACGCCGTCCAGGGGAAAAAGACGCTGCCGTGGGGCGGAATGACGTTGTCCACGGTCAGTTAGCGACTGGCGCGGCGTTCGACAGCCCAGCGCGCGGCACCGCCGGGGCGCACGCGCGCGAGCCAGTCGCCGAGGTCGTGCAGAACCGAATACAGCAGTGGCACCGTCCACAGCGTGAACAAGGTGGCCAGAGCAAGGCCCCCGGACACGCCGATGGCCAATCCCTGGAAGCTGAAACCACCGGACTGTGCCTCGGACACCGCGATCGGCAGCAGGCCGCAGATGGTGGTCAACGCGGTCATCAGCACCGGGCGCATGCGGTCGCGCACGCCGCCGAGGATCGCCTCGCGCATGGGCGTGCCGCGCTTCTCCAATTGGATGATGCGGTCGACCAGCACGATGCCGTTGTTCACCACCACCCCGGCGAGCACGATCATGCCGACCCAGGCGAGCAGGTCGATGGGAACGCCGCTGAGCTTGAAGGCCCACTGGAAGCCGACGAAGGCGAAGGGGATCGTGATCAGCACCGAAAACGGCAGGATCAGCGAATCGAACAACAGGCCCATGAGCAGGAAGACCAGCGCGATCGACAGGGTCAGCGCGCGCTGGATGTCCTTCAGCCCGTCGTTGAATTCCTCCAGGCCGCCCTCTTGTTTCCAGTGGTAGCCGTCGGGCAGCTCGACGTCGGCCATGAACTCGCGCACCGTCTTGGCGGCGGCGCGCATGTCCTCGCTCTTGGCCTTGAGACCGATGACCTCGATGGTGCGCCCGTTGCGCCGCGTGATGTTGGCGGGCCCGCGGCCGTGGTCGAAGCTGGCGAAGGTGGACAGCGGCAGCGAGGCGCTGCCGGTCCAGATCGTCATGTCGGTCAGGTCGGAGCGGTCGGGGACGTCGGGATCGTCGTATTCGAGGATGATCGGGATGTCGTCCTGTTCGGTCTGGAAACGCGACACCATGAAACCGCGCAGGTTCCACTCGATGTTGCCGACCATGGTCTGGCTGTTGACGCCGACTCGTGCCATGCGTTCGCGGTCGAGGGTGACGCGGATCTCGCGCGTGGCGCGGTTGTCTTCGGCGACTTCTTCGAAGGCGCCGGAGTCCTCGGCGCGGCTGCGCAGCATGCGCGCGTATTCGTGCAGCACCGAACTGTCCGGGCCTTCGATCTGCAGGCGCAGCCACGCACCCTGGTCCTGGGTGGCACGGTCGTTGAAATCTTCGCCGAAACGGTAGGTGATGCCGGCCATCGGCGGCAGCCCCTCGGCCAGAACTTCCAGGTACTGCTTGCGCAATTCCGGACCGGGCCGGTCCTCGTGCCACAGCATGATCTGGCCAAAGGTACGGTTGAAGAACAGGCCGATGTCGGGGTTGCCGATCGCCGCGCGCAGGTCCTCGTTTTCGAGCGCGGTTTCGACCCTGCCGATCAGGGTGTGGGCTTCTTCGAGATCGTGTGCGCCCTCGATGCGCATGTTGGCTTCGACCTGGCTGCCGAGGGACAGATCCCCGGTGACTTGCGAGCCCTGAGAAGCCAGCGACACCGAGGCCAGGAATACCCCGGCGATGGAAAAGGCGCGCAGGCGGTGATCCAGGCTCCACGAGACCAGCGCCTGCAGGCGGCGGCTGAGACGGCCGAGGAAGAAGCCCTCTTTGTGCTCGTGGCCCTTGTCCTTGCGGCTGTGGCGCCCGGTCATGCGGTAGGAGACCACCGGCACGATGACGATGGCGAGCAGCAGGGCCGCCACCAGTGATACGCACAGAGGCACGCCGATCGCCGAGGTCAGAACGCGCGCGTTCTTGTTCTCGGACATGAAGATCAGCGGCACGAACACCACCACCGTGGTGAGCGTGGCGGTGACCACCGCGAGCATGACCTCGGCGGGGCCGCGCGAACACGCCTTGCTGAGTTCTTCGCCGCGTTCGCGGCGGGAGAAGATGCTCTCGACGATGACCACCGAATTGTCGACCAGCATGCCGATCGAGACCGTAATTCCGGTCATCGTCAGGATGTTGAAGCTGCTGCCGGTGAAGTACAGCCACGCCAGCGCGATCAACACCGAGAACGGAATCGACATCGCCACCAGCAGGGTGTAGCGCAGGCGGCGCAGGAACAGCATCAGCACGACGCACGCGATCAGGCCGCCGAGCAGCGAATCCTTGACCAGCGAGGTCAGGTTCTGGCGGATGTTCTCGCCCTGGTTCCAGAAGATCGAATACTCGAAGGCGCCGAGCAGCGGGTCTTTGGGGATCTCGACCTCGATCACGCGCTTGAGCTCTTCGCATACCTCGAAGGTGTTGGCCGAGGTCTCTTTGTTGATCGAGAATCCAACCGCAAACACGCCGTTGAACTTGAAGTAGTTGTCGGGTGCCGAGCGCACCAGCTCGACGCGGCCGATGTCGCGCAGCAACAAGCCGGGCCGTACCGGGAACTGGCGGATCTCTTCGAGCGAAGTGAAGCGCGAATCCACGCGCACGATGAAACGACCGCCGGCCTGGTCGAGGTCACCGACTGGAGCCGACAGGTTGTCGCCCTGCAGGCGGGCGACCAGGCCGCCGATGTCGACGCGGTTGGCGATCACCTGGTCCTCGTCGAGCAGGATGCGCACCGAGCTGGGCAGCAGTCCGTCGGCGTTGACCGCGGCGACGCCGTCGACGGCTTCGAGGCGCGGCAGCAGCACGTTGCTGAGCATGTCCTGGGCGCGGTCGAAGTCGAATTCGGGGTAGCGCACCCCGACCCACATGATCGGGATGTCGCTCGACTGGAAGCGGCGGATGGTGACGCGGTCGGCGTCGCGCGGCAGCCGCGGACGCACCCGCTCGACGCGGTCGGCGACCTCGGCGTGGGCCTGGTCCATGTCGGCGTCGCCGGGAAATTCGAGCACCAGGAAGGCCGAGCCCGGAGCAGCCACCGCCAGGGTTTCCTGGACCCCGGTGAGGGTGCGCAATTCGTCTTCCAGCGGCCGCACCACGCGCTCTTCGACCTCGGCCGGGTTGGCGCCCGGCCACGGCGCCTGCACCACGATGTTGGAGCCGGCCAGATCGGAGGGGAACATCTCGATCGGGATGCGCAGCGCCGCGATCACCGCCGCGCCGGCCAGCGCCAGGGTCAGCATGAGGACTGCCACCGGACGCCTGATCAGACGGCGGAAGAAGGAGTGCAGTCCGGCGTGCGGCTCAGTCATGGCGTTGGAAGCGGGCGAGGACGCGGTAACCGGTCGGAATCACCACCAGGGTGAGGATGGTGGAGGTGATCAGGCCGGCGATCACCACCAGCGCCATCGGCGCACGCAGTTCGGTGCCTTCGGCGGCGCCTACGCTGCCCAGGCCAGGGAGGCCGACCAGCCAGCCGGTCAGCGGCAGCATGCCCAGCACCGTGGTCACGGTGGTCATCAGGATCGGGCGCAGGCGCGCGTTGCCGGCCTCGAGGATGGCGGCGTCGACCTCCATGCCGGAGTTGCGGTTGCGGTTGATGCGGTCGACCAGCACGATCGCGTTGTTGACCACGATTCCGGCCAGCACCACCGCGCCGAGCAGCACCACGATCGACAGCGGCGTGCCGGTCAGCGACAAGGCCAGCACCGCGCCGACCGCAGCCAAGGGCACCGAGAACATGATCAGTAAGGGTTGCAGCAGCGATTCGAACTGCGCCGCCATCACCGCGTAGACCAGGAACACCGCCAGCAGCAGGGCAAAGCTGAGCGAGTCCAAGGCTGCGTCCATTTCGGTGGTCTGGCCGCCGAGGCGCACCAGAGTGGCGTCGTCAGGCGGCAGTTCGTCGAGCGCCTTGCGGATCGCGTCGGCGGTGGCCCCAAGATCGAAACCGGCCAGCGAGGCGGTCAGTACCGCGGCACGGCGCCCGCCGATGTGGCGGATCTCGCTCGGTCCGTCGGCGATTTCCATGGTCGACACCGCGGCCAGGGTCAGCGGTCGTTCGGCGCCAGGATTGACCGGCAGGTCGTGCAGCTGGTCGACGCGGTTCATCGACGCCGGGTCGGCGCGCACGCGGATGTCGATGCGCTCGTCCTGCCCGGGGAAGGTCGACGAGACCTCGCCCTCGACCGCCAGACGCAGGCGGTTGGCGACCTGGGCGACGGTCAGGCCGTGGCGCGCCAGCTGGTCGCGGTCGAGGGTGATGCGCACCTCGGGATTGCCGCGCCGCAGCGAAGTGCGCAGATCGGCGATGCCGTCGAGCGCGGCGATGCGCTGCTGCACCAGGCGTGCGGTCTCTTCGATGCGCTTCAGGTCGTCGCCGATCAATTCGATTTCGACCGGAGCATTGAGCGCCAGCAGCGTCGGCCGGCGCAGGTTGTAGCGCGCCAACGCCGGCTCGCCGTCGAGCAGGTGGCGGATCCCAGCCTCGACCTCGCCCTCGAGCTGGCGCGCGTTGTCGCCGTCCGCGGTGCGCACCAGGATGCGCGAGGTGTGCGGGCCCTCTTCTTCGGTGGAGATCGAGTCGCGGTCGGAACCCGACGCCACCGCCGATTCCACTACTCCCGGAAGCGCGCGAATCTGCTGTTCGAGGTCCAGGGCGAGGCGGTCGGTCTTCTCCAGTGGGTAGCCGGCGGGGAAGAACAGCTCGGCGGTGATCTCGCCTTGCAGCACCTCGGGCAGCAGTTCGCGGCCCAGGGTGCGCGCGGTCTGCGCGGTCTGCCAGGCGGCCAGCACCACCACCACCAGGACTACCAGCGGCGCGCGCAGAGCACCTTTGAGCACCCGCGGATAGACCTTTTGCATGCTGCCGACTACGGCGTTTACCGCCAGACCAAAGGGCAGCATCAGCAAGTGGAACAGCGCCAGCAGCAAGCCCAGCATCAGGCGCAGGACGAAGACCAGCACGCCGATCAGATCGCCGACCAGCAGCACCACCAGATTGAGCAGGAACTCACCCCAGCTCCACAGGAAGGGCAGCATGGTGACCACTCCGAGGAAGCCGTACAGAGTGGAACGCTGGGCAATGTCGTCGGGCAGTGGGTTGACGCCTTGGCTGCCGCTTTTCTTGAAACGCGCGATTTCTTCGGCCCACGGCGCCAGCATCGCCTGGGACTGCTGCATCAGGTACATCGCCACCATCAGGCTGGCGGCGCCGACCAGCAGCATCCACCAGCGCGGACGCTTGAGGCCCTTGCGCGTGCGCAGGTTCTGGAACAGGCCGCCGAAATGTTCGCGCACGCTGGTCGAGCGTTGTTCTCCGGCAACGCCGAGCTGGGCGCGGGCGGCCAGACCGGGGATGAAGAACAGCGCCACCGCCAGCGAGATCAGCAGCGACGAGACCACCGTCAGCGCCTGGTCTCCGAAGGTCTGACCGGCCACCCCTTCGACAAAAATGATCGGCGCAAACACCGCGATGGTGGTCAGGGTCGACGCGGTGACCGCGCCGCCGACTTCGCGCACGCCGCGGATGGCGGCGTTGACCGGCGTGTCGCCCTCTTCACGACAGCGTGTGATCGATTCCAGCACGACGATGGTGTTGTCGACCAGCATGCCGATGCCCAGCGCCAGGCCGCCGAGCGACATCACGTTGAGAGTGACGCCGGCGCCATACATGGCGCCGAAAGCGGCGATCACCGAGATCGGCACCGACAGTCCGATGATCACGGTCACGGCGAAGCGGCGCAGGAATAGGAAACACACCAGCACCGCAAAAATGCCGCCCACGGCCGCAGCGCTGCGCACTTCCGAGATCGCGCCGCTGACGAATTGGGACTGGTCGGAGAGCAGGGTCAGACGCACGTCGGCGGGCAGCTTTTCCTGCACCGTCGGTACGCGCCGCGGCTTGCCGTCCTGGCCCGCAGCGGAGTCGGCCTCGCCTGAGCCAGCAGCGACGACTGCGGCGGCGGCCGCGCGCCCGGTCGGCGCGAACAGCTTGCGTTTGACCTCTTCGGCGACCGCGACGATGTTGGCGCCGGCTTCGCGATAGATCTGCACCTCGACCGCTTCGTCGCCGCCGACGCGCAGCACCACGTCGCGGTCCTTGTGGGTGCGCACCACGGTGGCCAGATCGCGCAGCTTGATGGTGGCGCCGTTGCGGCTGAGGATCGGCAGATCCTCGATCTGTTCGAGGGTGCGGAACTCGTTGAGCGTGCGTACCACGTATTCGGTGGCACCCTCTTCCAGCGTGCCGCCGGGCACGTTGAGGTTTTCCTCGGCCAGCCGCTGACGGATCAGATCGCTGTCGATGCGGAAGCTGGCCAGGCGCTGTGGGTCGACGCGCACCTGGATCTCGTCTTCGAGGCCGCCGCGCACGCGCACCGAGGCGACGCCGGGCTGCCCTTCCAGTTCGCGTTCGATCTCTTGTTCAGCGAGGTCGCGCAGGCGCACCAGGTCGTCGCCGCCGGACACCGCGATGCGCAGCACCGGGTCGAGACTGGGGTCGTAGCGCAGGATCAGCGGCCGTTCGACCCCCTGGGACAGGAACACGCGATCGATGCGTTCGCGCACGTCCTGCACCAGGAAGGGCAGGTTGGAACCCCACTCGAACTCCATCAGGATCTCGGACACCTCGGCGCGCGAACTCGAGCGGATGCGCACCAGGCTGCCGACCGTCGACAGCAGGTCTTCGAGTTTCTCGGTGACGCGTTCCTCGACGTCTTCGGGCGCCGCACCGGGGTACAGCGTGCGCACCGTCAGCGAGGGATAATCGATCGCTGGCAACAGGTCGACCGGCAGCTTCGACAGCGAAACCATGCCGAAGACCACCGCGGCCAGCACCACCATCAGCATGCCCACCGGGCGGCGTACGCCGTAGCCGAGGATGCCGCCTTGAGGGTCGGCGGCGGGGGGTGGGGAGTCAGGTTTCAAGCGCTCTCCCCTTTACTGCTCGAGGATCTCGATCTTGTCATCAGCCTCGAGGCGGTCCTGCCCGGTGACCACCACGCGGTCGTCGCCGCGGAGCACCTCGCCGAGCGCCTGCATATGAGTGGGGCTTTCGAAACCCGGCTCGAACTCGACTTCCTCGACGCCGTCGCCGCGCACGACGAAAACCCGCGGCAGTCCGCCTTCGAGGATCAGCGCGTCCTTGGGCACCAACAATGCCCCCTCGCGCGCTTCCAATTCAATCTCCAGACGCAGCAGCAGACCGGTGGGAATAGCGCGGCGTTCGCTGCGATCGAGGATCGCGGTCACCTTTACCGTGCCGCTTTCGGCGTCGACTACCGGGGCGATGCGCTCGATGGTGCCGGTGATCGTGTCGCTGGGATAGGCTTCGGCGGTTGCGGTCAGTGACTGGCCGACGCGCAGCGATTCGAGTTCGCGTTGCGGACGGTAGAAGACCACGCGCGGGTGATCGAGGTCGGTGATCTCGAAGGCGCGCTGGCCGAGGGTGGTCATGTCGCCGACCGAAATATCGCGCGCGGTGATGGTGCCGTCGATCGGGGCTAGCAGGGTGCAGCGGGCAAGATCGATCTCGGCGCGGTCGAGCGCGACCTCGGCCGAGGCGGCGGCGGTGGTCGCCGTGGCCAGGGCCTGTTTGGATGTGTCCAGATCGCGATCCGATAGCAGCGAGGTGCCGTCGGAGCGCTCGGCCAGGGCGAGGTTGCGCTGGTAGTCGTTGTCGGCGCGCGCCTCTTCGTTGTTGGCTTCGGCCAGCCGTACATTGGCCTCGTCGACGGCGAGCTGTGCCAGGCTTTTGCGCAGTTCGGCCAGCGGCTGGCCCTTGGTCACGCGCATGCCCTCTTCGACCATCACCGAGAGGACCGGTTCGGCGCGTTCCGGGACCACGTTGACGACGTCGAGGGATTCGACGTTGGCCACCGCGTCGATGGTCAGGCGCACCGTGTCGACCAGGATCGGCGCCACGCGCACGCGCACCGCGGGCTGGTCCTCGGCCTCGGGGGTTTCTTGCAGCGCGGCCTCGGTCGCGGCGCCGCCGCCGTTCACGTCGTCGGTGGCGGATCCGGGATCCTGGGTGGTCGCGGCCTGCGGGCGCCCGCAGCCTGGAAGCAGGACCAGGGCCGTGGCGAGGAGCAAAAGGGGGAGTTGCATCGGGCTGATGTACGGGTCAGTGGCGGGCGTATTATGGCTTTCCGCGGTCGCGGAACTCCTTTCCTTCAGAAGCCTTCCATGAATTCCGAGATTTGTGACACGGCCCACCGCGGGCGTCCGTTGGTGGATCTCGCCGAGGCTCTGGCCATTCTGCTGCAGGCGGCCCCCAATACAGGGCCAACGGCGGAATCGGTGCCGCTGACGGAAGCGCGCGGCCGCGTCCTGGCGCAGGCGGTGGCTCTTGACCGGATGGAACCGCCGGTGCCGCGCTCGGCCATGGATGGCTACGCGATTCGTAGCGCCGACGGGACGCAGCCGCGCGAAATCCTGGCCACGGTCTATGCCGGCACCGCCGAAGCCCCGCCGCTGGGGCGCGGCCAGGCGGTGGCGGTGATGACCGGCGGCACCGTCGCCGCCGGTGCCGATGCGGTGGTGCCGGTGGAACGCACCCACCTGGAGGACGGGCGGCTGCTCATCGATGGCGAGGTCCGCAGCGGCCAGCACGTCCGCCTGGCCGGCGAAATGGGGGCTGCCGGGCGCGTCATCCTCGAACCCGGTCGGCGCCTGGCGCCGCACGATCTCGCCGCGATTGCCGGCTGTGGCGTCGATCCACTGCAGGTCTGCAGTCGTCCGCGCGTCGCGGTGTGGTCGAGCGGTGACGAGGTGGTGTCGTGGCAGGAGCCGCCCGCTGCGCACCAGGTGCGCGACAGCAACCGCCTCGGGGTGGCGCAACGCATGCAAATGGGGGGGGGCGAGGTGGTGCTCGAAGGGCGCGTCGCCGACCGGCCCGAGGAACTGCGCCAACGCGTCAGCGAAGCGCTGGACTGCGCCGATCTGGTGCTCACCATCGGCGGCGTCAGCATGGGCGAAAAGGACCACCTTCCTGGAGTCTTCGAGGCCCTTGGAGTCGAGTGCTTATTCCACGGAGTTGCGGTGCAGCCGGGCAAACCGGTGTGGGCGGGGCAGCGCGACGGCCGCTTGGTGCTCGGGCTGCCCGGCAATCCGGTGTCGGCCATGGTGGTGCTGGCCCTGCTCGGCCAACCCCTGCTCGACCGCCTGTGCGGATGTCCTCCGGTGGAGCCGCCGTTGACCTACCTTCCTTGCCGCGTCGGGGCCGCCGCGCGGGCGCGCAAACGCGAGCGCTATCTGCCGGCCGTGCTGCACCGCGACGGCGCCGACGTGGTGGTGACGCCGTGCCACGAGGTGGGCTCCGGCGACTGGACCTCGCTCGCCGGCGCCGAGGTGCTGCTGCGCATTCCATCCGGTGGCCGTTACGCCGCCGGCGATCCGGCCGAGTACCTGCGCCTGTGAGCCTGGCGGGCCGTCTCTCGCCGCTGCTGCTGCTGCCCCTGGCCGCGGCGCTGCTGCGCGTGGGCGCACAGCCCGGCTGGTGGCTGCCGGAGCTGGCCCTGGTGGTGGTGGCGCTGCGCGTGTGGTATTGGGAAAAGGACGGTGGGCGCTGGGGCGAGTATTTCGGCGGCGTCCTTTTTTATTCCCTCGCCTTCTACTTTCTCGGTGCGGCGGCGGCGTGGGCGTGGTTGCCGCCCTTGGCGGTGGGCCTGTTCCTGGGCCTGTGGGCGCTGGTCGAGCGCGGGCTCTATCGCGGCCTGCGCCGCTGGCTGCCGTGTTCGCTGGGAGGGGCGCTGGCCCTGGTCGCGGTCGGTCATCTGCGCTTCGCCTTCCCCATGGGGGGGGTGCCGTGGGCCAGCCTCGGCCTTGCTTTCGGCGACCGCCCGGTGTCGCTGAAGTGGGCTTCTGTGCTCGGTGAATCAGGTCTTAGCCTGTTGGTGGCCCTGTGGGGCGGCTTCCTGATCGCGCTGTTCGTGCGCCGCCGCTGGTGGGAACTGCTGCCCGCGCCGCTGCTGACGCTGGTGGCCATGGTGGCCGCGGCGGCCCCTCCGGCGGTGGTCGGCGGGATCAAGTCGGTGGCGATCCAGGGCAACCTGACCCTGGCGCAGAAACACGGCGAAGAGGGCGCCGAGCGGCCGCGCTACCGCATGCGCCAGGTCTTCGATCTGCAGACGCAACCCACCCTTGAGGCACTGATCAGGGTGCCCGATGCGCAGCTGTTGCTGTGGGCCGAGACCATGTTCCCCTACCCAGTCATGCCGGTCGACCAGCCCGGGTGGCTGCGGCGCCCGTGGCCGGGGCGGGCCGACGAAGAGGTCGAGGCGGTGCGCGTCAGCCGCCTGTGGAAGAGCGCGGTCGCGGCGATCCTTGAGTTCGCGCCGCTGGATTGCCGCTTCGTCACCGGGGCCCATTTCTACGAGCCGGTGGCGTCCAGGATCGGTCCCGAGTACAGCCCGCGCAGTTCCGAATTCATGGCCTTTGCCTGGAGCGGCGGCGAGGTCACGCTGGTCGACCACTTCACCAAACAGCAACTGGTGCCCTTCGGCGAGCGTCTGCCGCTCAACGGGCACTTCCCCGGAGCCGACTCACTGGCGATGGTGATCTTTCGCATGACGCGCCTGTTTCCGCGCTTTGCCGCCTCCGACCGCCAGGGACCGCTGCAACTCGGTGACGCCACCCTCGGCGGGGCGGTGTGCTGGGAGAACGTCTACGAGAAACCCTTCCGCCAGCAGGCGGAAGATGGTGCCCAAGCCTTTTTGGTGCTGTCCAACGAGGCCTGGTACGGCATCAGCGCCGAAATGGAGCAGATGGTGACCGCCACCCGGCTACGCGCGCGTGAGAGCGGCAGGGCGGTGCTGCGCGCCACCAATACCGGGATCACCGTTCTGGTCGACGGCGGCGGTCATCCGGTCGCCTCGATGGACCCCGGAGTGGCCGGCTTCCTGGCGGTGGACCTGCCGCTGATCGAGGGCGGGGAACGGACGCCCTACATGGTCTGGGGCTGGGCTCTGCGCCCCCTGTGCGCGTGGCTCGCGACCCTGATCGGACTCCTCGGACTGCTGCTCAGGCCGCGGCCGCAGGGGCCCGAGGCGGGCTCCGCCGTGCTTGACCCATCCCCTGGCCGCAAGTAGGCTTTCGCCATCGGAGCGCGAAACCGGGCCGGTTTCCGTGCCTAAGAGAGTAAACCTCGTCCTCAGCCCCCCGGCTGGGCGCTTGACCCCCCAATCCTTCTGCCTGAGAGAGACTTCGATGAGTCCCATCGGAAAGGTTTTCATTGTCCTTAATCTGGCCCTCGCGGCCATGTTCGTCGGTGGTGCTGCGGCTCTGATCAACACCGGTCAGGATTACCGCCGCGAAGCCGAACGCCTCGATGGCGAGCTGACCGCGGCCAACAGCGCCCATGTCACCGAGGTTTCCGGGCTGAATTCACGGCTCAACCAGGTCACCGGCGAGAAAGACCGGCTGGCCGACGCCAAGACCAACCTCGAAGGCGACAAGACCGCCCTCGAGGCCGAGCTGAAGACCGAGCAGGAGCAGAACGCCGACCTGCGCGAGCGCCTCACCAGCATCGACGGCAAGCTGGGCGACCTCGAGTCGACCAACCGCCAACAGGAAACGCGCATCGCCGATCTGAGCGGTGAGAACCGCACCCTGCGCGGCGAGCGTGATACCGCCCTCGACGAGCGCGACGCGGCTTTCGCCGAGCGCACCGAGGCGGTCACCAACGCCGACTCGCTGACCCGCGAGCGCGACGAGCTGACCATCGCCCTCGGCGGCGCCAACGAGACGATCTCGACCAAAGAGGCGCAGCTCGCCCAGATCGTAAAGCTGTACAAGATCGACCTCAGCAACATCAGCGCGCAGCCCGACATCAACGGTCGCGTGACCTCGGTTGACGCCAACCACGGCACCCTGGTGGTGGTGATCAACCGCGGCACCAACGACGGTGTCATGGCCGGCCACACCTTCGACGTCTACAACGGCGGCGGCGTTTACAAGGGCCAGATCTACATCGAGACGGTCAACTCCAACCAGGCCGCCGCCACCCTGGCACGGGCGGGCAACGCTCCGGTCGCCGCCGGCGACACCTTCACCACCAGCCTCTAAGGCGCCAACCCCGGATCCATCATGGCAGCAAAGCGCAAGAGGAAGGCGGCCAAGCCCGCCAAGAAGGGCACCGCCAAGAAAAAGGCTCCCAAGGAAGCCAAGGAGATCAAGCCTGGCCCCCCAGTGGAAAGCGTCGTGGCTTTGGTCACTGGGCTGGTGCTGGTGGTGGCGATCCTGATGCTCGACTACGCCCGTGGCAAAAACTACGGCGAGGGGATGTTGTTCAAGGGCTCCTACGCCGCCTCCGAAGCTGAGGAGTAAACCCGTCCCCGCGCGGCCTTTGCGGTCGTCGGGGCAAGCGCGGGGGCAGCTCCCGCAGCGGCCCGAAAACGCAGCCGTCTTCCTTCGAAGACGGCTGCGCTTTTTTTGCCCTGCTGCCGTTCCTATACTGCCGGTGGGCCCGAAACCCCTCAACATCACGGACTGTCTCCTTGTGGAACTGGCTTCTGGGTAGGTTTTCCCTCTCCGAGGATCTCGGCATCGACCTCGGCACCGCGAACACCCTGGTGGCTTCGCGCGAGCGCGGCATCATCCTCGATGAGCCGTCGGTGGTGGCGGTCTACAAGGGCACCAACGAGGTCATCCTCGACGGCATGGGGGTCGGCAACGAGGCCTACGAGATGCTCGGCCGGACGCCCAAGAACATCGAGGCCATCCGCCCGCTGAAGGGGGGGGTGATCGCCGATTTCGAGGTCACCGAGAAACTGCTGCGCTACTTTCTGCGCAAGGCCAACGAGGGCCGTTCGGTGGTGCGGCCGCGGGTGGTGATCGCGGTTCCCTCCGGCATCACCACGGTCGAACGCCGCGCGGTGATCAACTCGGCCGAACGCGCCGGCGCGCGCAAGGTCTATCTGGTCGACGAACCGATGGCCGGTGGCCTTGGGGTTGACCTGCCGATCACCGCCGCCGAGGGTTCGATGATCGTCGACATCGGCGGCGGCACCACCGAGGTCGCGATCCTCGCCCTCGGCGGACCGGTGGTGGTCAAGTCGGTCAAGGTCGCCGGTGACGACCTCGACGAGGCGATCCTCAACTACGTGCGCAAGAACCACAATCTGCAGATCGGCCCGCAGACCGCCGAAACGCTGAAGAAGACCATCGGTTCGGCGTCGGCGCTCGACCAGGAGAAATCGCACGAGATCGCCGGTCGCGACACCCTCAACCTGATGCCGCGCAAAGCGGTGATCAACTCCGAAGAGATCCGCGAAGCCCTGCAGGACACCTTGCGCCAGATCCTGCGCGCGGTGCTCGACTGCCTCGAGGCGGCACCGCCCGAAATCGGCTCCGACCTGCTCGAATCCGGCATCGTCGTGGTCGGCGGCGGCGCCCTGCTGCCGGGGCTGGATTCCTATATCACCGAAAACACCGGCCTGCCCTGCCGCATCGACACCGATCCCCTGACCGCGGTGGCGCGCGGCACCGCCCGCTTCCTCGAGAACCTCGACCTGTACGCCTCCTTCCTTTCTGAAGGGGACGACCTGCAGTAAGCCGGGACCGTGTTCCTGCTGCCGATCGCGGAACGCCATCGCCGCAGTTTCTGGGCCGCGACCGCGCTGATCCTCCTGCTATTGCAGGGCCTGATGCCGCTGCCGGCGGTACGCCAGACGACGTCCTCCGCGGTCGCCGTGGTCAGCAGCATCGTGCTGCCACCCGCCCAGGCCCTCGCCGGGCGGCTCGCCCCGGCGCGCCTGCACGCCGCCGCCCCAGACTCGCCCATGCCGCCGCACCTGCTGCGTGAGGCCGAGCGTCGAGCCGGTGCCCCCCCCGCGCTGCTCGGCGCCGCCTGGGTGGAAGTACCAGTGGCGCGCGTGGACCGCACCAGCCACCAATTGCACCTGCTCGGCGGCAGCCGCCTTGGCCTCGCTCCTGGCCAGACGGTGGTCTTTGGCAGAGAGTGGCTCGGCCGCGTCGTCGAGGTCGACGCCGAACATTCGGTAGTGCGCCTGTGGTCCGCCGCCGGCGCGCGCGCCGGGGCCACCCTGCGGCCGCCAGGGGTGGAATTGCGCGCGGTGATCGAAGGGCGCGGCCGCGTAGCCTCTGCCTTGCTCGGCTGGCTCGAACCCCACGGCGAGCCCGAAGCGGGCATGCAGGTCTACTGGCGCCCCGGATTCGAGGACCTGCCGGCGCTGGCGAGTCTGTCCTTGAGGCTCGGCCACGCCGAACAGGCCGGTGATGCCCAACGCGGCGACGCCTACTGGATTCTGCAAGGCGAGTTGCCGGCCGGCGCCGAAGGGCGCGTGTGGGTGGCGGTTGGGGCGGTCGCCGAAACCCTGATCGCCGAACCCGGCTTGCACCGCGCGCGCTCCCGCTTGGCGCTGCTGGTCGACGGCGTCTACGGCGCGGAGGTTGCGGTGGTGCGGGTGGATTCGACCCAGCCCGTCGCGGTGATCTTCGCCCAGGGCCGGGTGGCTGGACGTGTGGTGCTGCAGCGCGGAGCGCACGCCTGGGTGCGGCGCCCGACCCTGGCCGATTGGTCGCAGCAAGCGGTGCGCCTCAGCGCCGCCGGCGCCTTCGAAGAGGAGGGTGTCCTGTGGTACAGCCGCGGCGACCAGCGCCTGCCGCGCGGGCTGCCCCTGGGCCGCAGCGGAGACCCGCCGGTCGGTCTGCGCGGCGCGATGACCGCCTTGCAACGGCTGCCGCAGCCGGCACTTGGGAGTCAGAGATGACGCGCCCGCGCTGGCGCATCATCCTGCCGGTGGCGCTGCTGCTGACGGTGGTCGCGCCGTCCCTGCGCCTGCTGCCGGGGGGGGGCAATTTCCCCGATCCGTGGCTGCTCCTGCTGCTGGGCGCGGTGCCACTGAAAGCGGGCGAGTCGTGGCGCTTTGCGGTCCTCAGCGTCGCGCTGCTCGGACTGCTGCGCGCCAGCGTCAGTGGCGTGCCGCTGGCCTTGTGCTGGGCCGGCCTCGGCCTGGCGCTGGTCTGCCGCTCCTTTTTGCACCGGCGCATCCGTGAAGAACCGTTGTTGCTGCGCTTCCTGGTCGGGGTGCTTGCCGCGGCACCACTGGAAGCTCTGGACAGCCTCAACGCCCATCAGCTCGGCTTGGAGCGTGCTTGGACCGATGGCTGGGTGCGGATAGCTTGGGTGGGCGTTTTCTGGGCGGTGGTCAACCGGCCCGCCCGGTGGCGTTTCTCGCAGCATCCGGCCCAGTCATGAGAAAGTCCCGCCTGCTCCGTCTGATCTGGGTCTACGCCGGAATCCTGGCGATCCTGATTGGTCGGCTGGTGCAGCTGCAGATCGTCGATCACGAGTTGTGGGCGGAACGCGCACGGCGTTCGCGCCTGGAAAAACGCACCATTCCGGCCGAGCGTGGCTCGATTCTGGATCGCAACGGCCAGGTCCTGGCCGAGGACCGGCGCTCTTACGACCTGATGTTTGAGTACCGTGCCTTCCGCCGCGGCCAGATCGCCGGACAGCTGTTCGAGGCCTTCGCGTTGATGGGCAGGCCGTGCGGCGGCTTGGATCAGTGCCAGGAACGCGCCGAGGAACTGGCCCAGGAATTCCTCTCCTGGAGGCCGGAGCAGCTGGAGCTTCTTGGCAGCCGCGCGCGCGGCGATTTGCTCTTTTACCTGCGCCGCCTCGGTGGCATTCCGGGGCGGCGATCGCAGGAACTGCGCGAATGGGCGAGCCAGGGCACGCAAGCCTTCGGCGAGGCCTTTCCCGGCGCGCAGGCGCGCTTCCTCGAGCAGCTGAAGCACGGCCGGCGGCGCCTGGACAGCCTTGAGCAGATCCTCGGCGCACGGCTCGAGGAGCCGCTGATGGTGACCCTGGAAGAAGAGCGGCGCCAGCTTGAGTGGACCATCCGCCAGCGCGCGCTGACCACCGCAGCCGCCAACGCGCTCGGGCTGAGTCGTGGCCTGGTCGGCGAACTGCTCAGCAGCGAGGGCGAGGCGGGCTTCGACCTGGACCACCAGGCGCGCCGTTACCTGGCCTTGAGCCGCCTGTCCCGGCGCTGGCAGTGGCCGGAAGGTCTCAGCGCTCTGGCCACCTTGTTGGTGGGCCGGGGCGACACGCCGATCGGCCTCGAGGATTTCGGCCGGCTGCTGCAGCAGGTCGAACAAAGCCAGCCCGAGGACGTGCGCGGACTGCGCCGCAACATGGCGGCCCAGGTTCACGCCGATCGCGTCGCGCGGTTGGTGCGGCGGGTGGATTTTGAAATCGTTGACCGCATCGGCCAGGATCCGGAGGGCTACGCCGGCCTGCTGGTCGAAGCCAACCCGGTGCGGGTCTATCCCGGCTCGATCGCCCCGCAACTGGTCGGCCAGGTGCGCATGGCCGCCGAGGACGATTTGCGGGCCTTTCTCGACCAGCGCGACGAATTGCGCGAACTGGCGCGTCTGCTCGAACGCAGCCCCGAACAGGAGAAGCGCTATCGCGCGCTGCGCAGTCGCTTTTATCGCACCACCCTGCAACCCGGCGACACCCGCGGACTGTCCGGGATCGAGGCTTCCTTCCAATCGGTGCTCACGGGTGAGCGCGGCTTCCTGCGCACGCTGGCCGGCGGCGAAGAAGGCAACGCGCCGCGCGAACTCGAGTTCGTGGCGCCGCGTCGCGGTAGCGACGTGCGTTTGAGCCTTGACGCCCGGCTGGTGGGGGCGGCCGAAGGCGCCATCCTGCAGGCCTATCGCAACGCTCGCAACGAAGTCAAAGCGGAGCAGGCCAACGCTTTGGAACTGCTGAGGTCGCCCAAGGTCGGCTTCGCGCTGATCGATCTGCGGGACGGCAGCGTGCCGATGCTGGCGACCTGGCCGACCTACACCCACCAGGACCTTGCCGAGCACTACCAGGAACTGGTCGATGACCACGATGCCAATGTCTTCCGCCACCGCGCACTCGGCGGCGGATTCCGTGGTTATCAGGTGCCCTATCCGGGCTCGACCTTCAAGGTTGTGGTTGCGGCCGAGGCCCTGGCGCGTGACCCGCAGGCGTGGAACGCCAAGGTCTATTGCGGCGGCAGCTACGTGCCGCCAGCCTTGGCCAACAGCCTTTCGGCGCGTGCCATGAAGTGCAACAACCACGCCTGGGGCGAGTTGGACATGCGCCGGGCGTTGAAGGTTTCGTGCAACACCTACTTCTACACCCTCGGTCAGAAGCTGGGCTGGGAGGCCCTGTGGACGCGCTCCACGGCGCTCGGCTTCGGCCGTCCGACCGGCCTGGAACTGGTCGCCGTGACCACGCGCACCTTGGGCGCGGGAATCGAGACCGAGGCGCCCGGGGACTCCGGCCTTCGCTACCGTGCCAGCGGAGCCAATGCCTTTCTGGTCGCCGGCGCCAACCATCTGAAGAGCCGCTTCGACGATTTCAACGCCTATACGCTGTCGCACTTCGGCATCGGCCAGGCGATCGTCACCGCCAGTCCCTTGCAGATGGCACGCTTCTACGGCTGGGTGGCGAGCGGTGATCTGCTGACTCCCCGGCTGGTGCTCGACGGCGGCGGGGCGGCGCCGGCGGTGCCGCCGGAGGCTGCGGTACCGCTCGATCCGTTGAGCAGGAAACGCCTGCACGAAGCCCTGCGGGCCGTAACCGAGGAAGTGGGCGGTACCGCCCACCATCCGGTCTACGCGCTGCAGGATTTCAAGGTGGCGGGCAAGACCGGCACCGCCCAACCCACCCTGATGCATCCGACCCACGCCTGGTTCGCGGGCTACTTCCCCTGGGACAATCCGCGTTATTCCTTCGCCATTCTGTGCGAGAACGTGGATCTGCACGGTGGCCAGGTTGCCGCCCTGGTACTGCACGAGTTCTTGCAATCGGAAGGGGTTCAAGCGATCCTGTTTGATGCGGGAGTCCAATGAAATGAACGCCACTCGTCTCTCCCCTCTTTCTCCTCTGCCCCTGGCCGTGCTCGCTCTGGGCCTCGGCGCCTGTTTCGGGAGCAGCAGCGGCAACTCTTCGGGCGGCAACGGCAACAACGGCGGCGGGGGCAACGGCGATCCCGGTATCAGCCTCACGGTCAACGGCAACGCGTTGTCCTCCGGCGACACCCTGAGTGGATTCGCCGCCGGCGAAACGCGTTCGCTGGTCATTGCCAACACCAGTGCCAGCAACATCACCGTGCGGCCGGCATTCCTGAACGCTGGCGACGACCTTGACGTGCGCGACTTCGCGCTGGGTTTTGATTCTGATTTTGCTGCCGGTCCGGCGCAGCAATTCGACAGCCCCTTGCAGGCGCGCCAGGAGGATCCGGTGTTTGGGCTGGTCGTCGAAGCCGATCCTGTTGCGCTCGCCGCGCTGGCGAATCTGGAGCGCGTGCTGGTGCACGACTTCGCGCTGCCGGATAGCGAAGATGTGGTCTTGGAATTGCAGCGGGTGCGCTTGCCGGTGGCCGCCGACGCCACCCTGGTGGTCGACGGCTTCGCCCTTCCGGGCGGTTGGGAACAGGCCCTCGCCGGCACTTCGGTATGGCGCGGCCGAGTGGTCGGCGACCCCGCATCCACGCTGTTCCTGTGCTTATCACCACACGGCTGCCGCGGCTGGCTGCTGCGCGCCGACGACCTCTTTCATCTCGGCCCGCAAGTGGATCCCAGCGGCACCTGGCGCCTGGCGCGCTGGACGCGCGAAAGCCGTCTGCTCGGCGCCGGCCTGCAGCCGCCGCGCGAAGCCCGGTGCAGTGCTCTGCCGATCCCGCCGCAAGGCCCTGGGGCCGCAAACGGCAACGGCGCTGCGCCCGGTGAACCGGATGCAGCGGGTGCGCCGCGGTTCCCGGCTCCCGGCGCTGACCCGGGCGGCGGCGCCGGTCAAGGCACTCAGAACGCCACCGGCAACGCCCTGGCGCGCATTGCTTACGAAAGCGACGAAGACTTCCTGGCGCTGTTCGGCGGCGATGTGGATGCCGCCGCGGTTTACGTCGCGCAACTCGTTGCTGCGGTCGGGCACATGTACCAGAGCCAGGTGCAGACCGGGCTGGAGCTGGCCTACCTGGCGCTTTACGACGCCGGCCAAGACCCGTGGGTCACCCCCGACGGACCCTCCCCCGACGCGGTCGACATGCTCGAAGAATTCCGCGATGCGTGGGCGGGAGGCTGGCCGGTCAACGCCGATGTGGCGACCATTCTGGTGGCCAGCTTCAGCGGCGGCGGGGTCGCCTACGTCGATTCCCTATGCCTCGATGCGTGGGCGTTCAGCGCCAGCACCGGCGTCACCGGGGCGATCGCCTGGAACAGCTTCGATTTCGTCTCGAGTCCTTTCTACTGGGACTTCATCGTCGCCTGCCACGAGATCGGGCACAACTTCGGGGCCAACCACACCCACGCCTACTGCCCTCCCTTTGACACCTGCGCGTCGTCGCCGCCCAATGGCAGCTGCTCGCACCTGAGCGACTGCGGCGGAACCACCAAGGGCACTCTGATGAGCTATTGCCACACCTGTCCGCCGGGTCTGTTCCGCATCCTGCCGTCCTTCGAGCCCTACATCGCCAACGTCATGCGCGAGGGCGTGCGCAATGCGTGTTTCGGCGCCATCCAGCTTGGTCCTGGGGAACAGCTTGAGGTGGGTTTGCAATACCTGCCGCAGAAAAGCGGCAACTCCCAGGTCGAGATGCGCGTGTTCCACGCCGCCGCCAACGCCTCTTCGCCCTTCCGCCTGAACCTCGCAGGATCCAATTGAGGGCGGGCGGGCTGGCGCTGGGGATCCGCAACCCGGTCGGGCGCGTACTGCGTTTTCTCAAGCGCGGGGACTGGCCGCTGATCCCGGTGACCGCGCTGATTCTGCTCGCCGGTCTGATCATGCAATGGAGCATCGCCGGCGCCGAGGCCCTGCCCAGCGGACACATGATCCGCATGGCCGCCGTCGGCGTGTTCGCCGCTGCCGCCGCCACCGTTTCCGTGCGCCGCTGGCGCGCGCTGGCGTGGCCGTTCTACCTGGCGTGCGTGGCCGGGCTGGTCTACGTCCTGGTCGCCGGTGACAGCACCAACCACTCCAATCGTTGGGTGCGCCTCGGTGATTCCTTCAAATTGCAGCCGAGCGAATTCCTCAAGATCGCTCTGCTGCTGTTGCTGGCCAAGTTGTTCGCCGACCGGCCGCGGCCACGCGGCATGGGCGATCTGCTGCTACCGTTGAGTTTGTGTGCACTGCCGGCGTTCCTGATCCTGCTCGAACCCGACCTCGGCACCGCGCTGACCACTGCACCGACCTTCTTTGCCATGGCCTGGCTGGCCGGGACGCCTTGGAAGAGCCTGCGCTGGTTCATCCTGCTGCCGCTGCTGTTGGCGCCGTTCGCCTTCTGGTCGATCAAGGACTATCAGCGGGAACGCATCGTTACCTGGTGGAAGCAGGACAATCTGAGTGAAGAAGAGATCGCCGACGCCGGCTACCACCTGTGGCACGCCAAGCTGGCGATTGGCGAGGGCGGCCTGACCGGGCAGGGTTGGGGCAAGGGGCCGGAGAACCGGCTCGACCGTCTGCCCGAACGCCACAATGACTTCATCTTCCCGGTGGTGGCCGAGGAGTTTGGTTTCCTCGGCGCAGTGGGATTCTTGTTCTTGTACAGCCTGCTGCCGATCCTCGCCTGGACCCGGGCGATGCGTTATCGCGATCCCTTCACGCGCCTGGTGGTCGCCGGCATCGGCGTGCATTTCGCCGTCCACCTGGTGGTCAATGCGGGGGTGTCGTGCGGCGTCTGGCCGACCACCGGCCTGCCGCTGTTGATGGTTTCCTGGGGAGGCAGTTCGATGGCCGTCAGTGGCATGGCGCTGGGTCTGGCTCTCGCCGTCGGTGCCGCGCCGGCGCCGATGTTCAGCCGCCGTGCCTTCGAGGACTGAGCGGCCTCCACGCCGTGGGTTCCGGAGAGAGCTAGAATCGAGAGGATGCGCGCCATCCAGATGGTCCGGGCGGAGGCGGGGGCGGTGGTCCTCGAGGAAGACCTCCCTCTTCCCACACCCGAGCAGGACGAGGTGCGGGTCAAGGTCGCGCATACCGCCATTTGCGGGACCGACCGCCACATCTACCACTGGGACGATTCGATCTCGCACCTGGTGAACCCGCCGGTCATCATCGGCCACGAGTTCTGCGGTTACGTCGACGCACTGGGCAGCGCCGTCGTGGGCTGGGAAGAGGGGGACTATGTCTCTGCTGAAATGCATCTGGTGTGCGGCCAGTGCCGCGCCTGTCAGCGCGGCGACCATCACGTGTGCGTGAACACGCGCATCGCCGGTCTGCAGGCGCCGGGCTGTTTCGCCGAATACGTGGTGGTGCCGGCGCGCAATCTGGTGCGCCTCGACCCCAAGATCGTGCCCACCCACATCGGTGCCTTCCTCGACGCGCTCGGCAACGCCGTGCACACCGTTCAGGCGTCGACCTCGATCGCCGGCCGCCACGTGCTGCTCAGCGGTTATGGCGCGATCGGCGCGATGGCGGCCGCAGTGGTCGAATTCGAGGGGGCTGCCTCGCTGACCATTTCCGAGGTCGCCGAGCCCCACCTCGAGCGCGCACGGCGCTGGGCGGCGACGCGTTCCGAGCGCGTTCCGATCCGCATCGTCGATCCACGGCGTGACGGAGACACCCTGGAAACCATCCGTGCCGACACCGATGGAGGGGTCGACGTGGTGCTGGAGATGAGCGGAGCCCCGCCGGCGATCGAATTGGGCCTGGATGCGCTTTTCCCAGGCGGCGAGATGATGCTCCTCGGGATTCCCAAAGACCGCGACCTCCTCCTGCGTCGATTCTCGGAACAGATTATTTTCAAAGGCCTTACGCTCAAGGGTGTGGTCGGTCGGCGGGTCTTTTCCACTTGGGTGGAGATGCTCGGGCTGCTGGAACGCGGTCTCGAACTGGAACACATCGTCACCCACCGCATGCCGATGGGCAGTTTCACCGAGGGAATCGGTCTCCTCGACCGGTGCGAGGCCCACAAGGTAGTCATGGACCCCTCCCAGGCCTGATTTTTCCGCTTTCTCATCTTTTTTTCACCTTTGAGGCTGGTCTGTGACCCGCCGATGACACGCCCTCTGGGCCCGGGTTAACAATCCTCAACCCCGGACCCATGGAACATTTCGGCATCATCGGCATCAGTCATCGGCGCACCTCGACAGAAGAGATCGGCAAGGTCTCGCGCGCCATGGCCCTTTTGAGCGATCTACGCTCAAACCTGCAACTGGACGAGATGCTGGTTCTGCGAACCTGCAACCGAGTCGAGCTGTACTGGCGCACCGAGCAGGCCTGCCCGGCCGACGAGATGGTCGGTCGCCTGGCCGAGCTGATGTTCCCCGGCGACGCCGAAGGCCAGGAACTGGTCAACACCGCCGCCTTCTCCCTCAACGGCGAGTCCGTCGCCAAGCACCTGTTCTCGGTGCTCGCCGGTATGGATTCGATCGTCGTCGGTGACGAGCAGATCACCGGCCAGTTCCGCGAGAGCCTGCGCAAGGCGCGCGAAAACGGCGACTGCGGCCCGCTGCTCGGTCTGCTCGGCGACGCGGCGCTGAAATTGTCCCGCCAGGTCCGGCGCGAGGTCGATTTCTCCAAGCTGCCGACCTCGATCGCCGAAGTCGCCGCCGCCAGCCTGCGGCGCAGCTTTCGCCAGCGCGAGCGCACCCGCGTGGTGCTGATCGGCGCCGGCGACATGATCCGCATCACCGCCGCCCGCCTCAAGGGCTGGAAGGGTGCCGAGCTGATCTTCGTCAACCGCACCGCCGAAGCCGCCCACACCCTGGCGCAGCTGCACGGCGGCGAGGCGCTGTCGCTGGAGGATTTCCGCCAGGCGCCGGTCGACTTCGACGCCATGGTCATCGCCACCGGCGCCAAGTTGCCGGTGCTCGCCCCGCAGGATCTGGCCTCGCTGCCGGAGCGCGCAGAAGCGCGTCTGCTGCTCGATCTTGGTGTGCCGCAAGACCTCGACCCCAGCTTCGGGCTGACCCAGGGCTGGGATTACGTCGACGTCTTCAAGCTGGGCAAGGAAGTCGAAGCCAATGAGCGCGAAGTCGAGATGATCGGCCGCGGGGTCCGCCCGATCCTGCGCCGGGGTCTGCAGAACTTCCGCGAGAAGGTCTTCCAGCGCGCCATCGCGCCGCTGGCCAGCCAGCTGCGTTCTTCGGTGGAAGAGCGCGCCGATGTCGAGATGGGCCGCGCCCTGGCCGGCGGACTGTCCCACCTCAGTGCCGAAGACCGCGACGTCGTCGCCCGCCTGTGTCAGCGGGTG
Organism: Planctomycetota bacterium; assembly: GCA_021776925.1. GTDB lineage: Bacteria > Planctomycetota > UBA1135 > UBA1135 > UBA1135 > JAJFFB01. Next base: position 56,755 of record JAJFFB010000071.1, read on the forward strand.
GCCGCGCAATCGGTTCAGATTCCGCTGTGGGCGTTGCGCAAATCCTTGCGCGACCTGCCGCTCGGCGACGCGTTGATCGGCCACCTGGGGGCCGAACCCGGCGTGGCTAATATCTGACCATGTCTCCCCTACGGCTCGCCACCCGCGGCAGTGATCTGGCGCTGACCCAGTCCCGGTCCGTCGCCGCAGATCTGCTCGCCGCCACCGGCCTCGCGTCCGAACTGGTCATCGTCAAGACCATCGGCGACCAGATCCTCGATGTGCGCCTGGACGAAGTCGGCGGCGTCGGCCTGTTCACCAAGGAGGTGCAGCAGGCGCTGTTCGACGGCCGTGCCGATTACGCCGTGCATTCGCTCAAGGACCTGCCCGCCGAACAGGTCCAAGGTCTGTGCCGTGGTGCGGTGCCGCCGCGCCAGGACGCCCGCGACTGCTTCCTGATCCACCGGCGCGCGCTCGCTCCCGAGCGCCAGCCGCTGCCCTTGCGCGACGGCGCCGTGGTCGGAACTTCCGCCGCCCGCCGCCAGGCCCTGGTCGAGGACCTGCTGCCCGACGCCGAGGTCAAACTGCTGCGCGGCAACGTGCCGACGCGCATCGAAAAACTGCGCCAGGGCGAGTACGACGCGATCATCCTCGCCTGCGCCGGGCTCAATCGCCTGAGCAGTGATCTCGAAGATTTCAAAGTGGTGAAGATGGATCACCACACCTGGCCCGGCGCGCCCGGGCAGGGCGCCCTGGCGATCGAGTGCCGCGCCGACGACGCCGCCACCCGCGAGGCCCTGGCGTATCTGCACGTCGAAGCCGACGCCGAACTGGTCGAGATCGAGCGCGGTCTGCTCCGCGCATTGGGGGGGGGGTGCAGCCTGCCTTTGGGCGCCAGCGCGCGACGCACCGAATCCGGGGTGGAATTGGTCGCCGCGCTGGGGCCCGCAGCCGAGACCGCGGCCAGCTCCCGTCTGCAACGCTGCCGGGTGGTAGGCTCCAGCGCCACCGCATTGGTGGCCGCCGCCCATCGCAGCCTGCTTGGTCAGGAGGCCATTCCATGAAGACAATCTGGATCGGGCGTGACGAAGGCAGCGGCCGCGACTGGTTGGAAGCCGCGCGCAAGGCCGGCTGGGAAGGCCGCGCGCTGCCGTTGATCCGGCGCGAACCTGTGGCTCCCGACGCTGCCGGCGAGGCCGCTCTGGCCGACCTGCAGCGCGGCGACTGGCTGTTCCTGACCAGCGCTGCGGCGGTGCGCCTCGGCCTGAAGCCGCTGCATTCACGCTTCCCGCTGCTGCAACAGGCGCGCCTGGCGGTGGTCGGCCCGGGCACTGCCGCAGCCTTGCGCCGCGCCCGCGGCCAGGGTCTGCCGCTGCCCGAGGCCAGCCTGATGGCCGACGGCCGCGGCGGCGCCGCGCTGGCCGAGGCTTTCCTTAATGGCCCTGGTGAAAAAGCAGACCGCGAGCGGCCTCTGTACTGGATGCGCGCCAAGAACCCGCGTCCGGAACTTGCCGAGCAGCTCGAGAGTGCCGGATGGCGGCTGGTCGGACTGCCGGTCTACCGCGTCGAGGGCGTCGACGGCCCGGTGCCCGAGAGCCATCAGCCGGTGCTGTTGTTCTCGCCCTCCGGTGCGCGTGCGCTGAGCCAGCGCGTGGCGGTGCCCGGATCCTGTTCGGTCTACGCCCTCGGCGCGACCACCGCGGCGGCGGCCGTCGAGGCCGGCTTCCAGGTGATCGCCACCCTCGACCAGCCTTCTGCGCAGGCCTTTGCCGATTGCCTGCGTTGAATCGACTCCGTTGACTGCTTGAACCACCGGCCGTTGCCTCGGCCAGCACCATCATGAGCGCCGATTCCTTCTCTCTCGACCTGCCGCGGCGTCCGCGCCGCTGGCGGCGCAGCGAACGCATGCGCGGGCTTGCCGCCGAAACCGGTCTCGAACTGCGCCGCCTGGTGCAGGGCCATTTCGTGCTGCCCGGAGAGGGTCGCAGCGAGGAAATCGCCACCCTGCCCGGGGTCAGCCGCCATAGCGCCGATCGCCTGGTGAGCGCGGTAGAACTAGACCTCGCCCGCGGCGTCGCTGCGGTGATGTTGTTCGGCGTGCCCGAAAACAAGGACGACCTCGGCAGCGGCGCCCACGACCAGAACGGCGAAGTCGCCCAGGCGGTGCGAGCCCTGCGCTCGGCTTTCGGCGATGACCTGCTGGTGATGGTCGACGTGTGCTTGTGCCCGTACACCAGCCACGGCCACTGCGGTTTCGTCGCCGGAGAAGAGATCGTCAACGACGAATCGGTGGGCGCCCTCGCGCGCATGGCCGAAGTGCTCGCCGCCGCCGGCGCCGACTTCGTCTGTCCCTCCGACATGATGGACGGCCGCATCGGCGCGATCCGCGAGCGCCTCGACGACGCCGGCCACACCAGCACTTCGATCCTGGCCTACACCGCCAAGTATGCCAGCGCCTTTTATGGCCCATTCCGCGACGCCGCCGGCTCGGCGCCGTCCTTCGGCGACCGGCGCAGCTACCAGATGGACTGGCGCAACCGCCGCGAAGCAATGCGCGAGCTCGAACTCGACCTCGACGAAGGCGCCGACATGGTCATGGTCAAGCCGGCACTGGCCTACCTCGACATCATCCGCGACTTCGCCGAAGCCAGCCCGGTGCCGGTGTGCGCCTACAACGTCAGCGGTGAATACGCGCTGGTCAAGGCCGCTGCGCGCGAAGGCCTGGCCGACGAACGCGCGCTGACCCTGGAAACGCTGGGCGCGATCCACCGCGCCGGCGCCGACTGCATCATCACCTACCACGCCAGCGACCTTGCGCGCCAGGGCTGGCTCGGCTGAACCACAACTCATGGAATCTGCCTCGACTGCTGCGGCGACCAGCGCCGAACTCTACCGCCGGGCTTGTGCGGTCATGCCCGGAGGCGTGTCCTCACCGGTGCGCGCCTTCGGCTCGGTCGGCGGCACCCCGGTCTACTTCCAATCTGCGTGTGGCTCGCGGGTACGCAGTGAAGACGGCCGCGAGTACTTCGATTTCATCGGCTCGTGGGGGCCGCTGATTCTCGGTCACGCGCACCCCGAGGTGGTCCAGGCGGTGCAACTGGCCGCCGCGCGCGGCACCAGTTTCGGTGCGCCGTGCCGTGACGAATTGCTGCTCGCCGAGAAGATCGTCGAGCTGTCGCCGGTCGCCGACAAGGTGCGCTTCGTCAACTCCGGCACCGAGGCGACGATGTCGGCGCTGCGCCTGGCGCGCGCCGCCACCGGCCGCGACCTGATGGTCAAGTTCGACGGCTGTTACCACGGTCACGGCGATCCTTTCCTGGTCAAGGCCGGTTCCGGCCTGGCGACCACCGGCGAGTCGTCTTCGGCCGGCGTGCCGCAGGCAGTCAGCGGCCAGACCGGGGTGCTGCCCCTGGACGACGAGGCCGCGCTCGAGGCCTGGTTCGAGCAACACGGCGCCGACACCGCGGCGGTGTTCGTCGAAGGGGTGCCGGCCAACTGCGGGCTGCTGGTGCAGCGTCCGGAGTGGATGGCGGCCCTGCGGCGGATCACGCGCGAGCACGGCACTCTCCTGGTGGTCGACGAGGTCATCACCGGCTTCCGCCTCGCTCCTGGTGGCGTCTGCGAACTCGAGGACTACGCCGCTGACCTGGTCACCTACGGCAAGGTCATTGGGGGGGGGCTTGCCGTCGGTGCCTACGGCGGCAGCCACGCCTTGATGGACCGCATCAGCCCGCAGGGGGGGGTCTATCAGGCCGGTACCTTGAGCGGCAACCCGCTCGGCATGGCCGCCGGTCTGGCCGCCCTGCGCGTGCTCGAAGACGAGGACGGCTGGGCGCGGCTGGAACAAATCGGCCAGGCGTGGCAGCAACGGCTTGAGCCCCTGCTCCAGCGCGAAGCCGCCGCAGCGGCACCGCTGGCCCTGCAAAGGCAGGGTTCGATCTTCTGGCTGTGCTTTGGCACCAGCGAAGCGCCGCGGCGCTTCGACGCCATTCCTGCCGCGGGCGCCGACCGTTACCAGCGCTTCTTCCACGCCTTGCTCGACGACGGCGTGCTCATCGCCCCCTCGGCCTACGAGGTGGGCTTCCTCAACCTGACCATGAGCGAGGACGACCTCGATCAGGCCGCCGCCGCCTTTGCGCGCGCCTTGGAGCTGAGCCGATGAACGACAAACTGCTGCTGCGAGCCCTGCGCGGGGAAGCGGTCGAGCGCACGCCAATCTGGTTGATGCGCCAGGCCGGCCGCGTCCTGCCTGAGTACCGCGAATTGAAGGCCGAACACGGCTTCGTCAAGATGGCCTCGACGCCGGAACTGGCGGCGCGCGTGACCTTGCAGCCGATCGAACGCTTCGGCTGGGACGGTGCGATCCTGTTCGCCGACATCCTCACCCCGCTGATGCCGCTGGACTTCGGCATCGATTTCAACCCCGGTCCGGTGTTTGAGAAGCCTCTGCAGGGCGCCGAAGACCTCGACCGTGTGTGTCTGCCTGCGGCCGGTTCGCTGGACCACGTCGCCGAGGCGGTGCGCCTGGTGCGCGCCGAACTGCCCGCGGAAACCACGATGCTCGGCTTCGCCGGTGCGCCGCTGACGATGGCGGCCTACCTGCTCGATGGCGGTGGTTCGCGCGAACATGCACGCCTGCGCGCCGCGTTGCACGGACAGCCCGAGTTCTTTGCCGATCTGATGGACCGGCTCGCCGACCTCACCATCGACTACCTGCGCATGCAGATCGACGCCGGCGTCGAAGCCTTCCAGCTTTTTGACACCTGGGCCGGGCTGCTGGAAGAAGGCGCCTACCGCCGCGCGGCGCTGCCCTCGGTGCAGAAGATCTTCCGCGCCCTCGAGGGCAGCGTGCCGCGACTTTACCTGATCAAAGATGGCTCGCACCTGCTTGCGGCGATGAGCGAAGCTGGCGCCGACGCGCTCAGCCTCGACTGGCGCACCCCGCTGGACCAGGCACGGGCGCGGCTCGGCGACGGCGTGCCGCTGCAGGGCAACCTCGATCCGGGCGCGCTGCTCGGCACCGCCGACAGCGTGCGCAGCGCGGTGCAGGACGTCCTCGACCGCAACGCCGGCCGCCCCGGCCACGTCTTCAACCTCGGTCACGGACTGCTGCCGCAGACCCCGATCGAGAACCTGAGTGTCCTCAAGGAAACGGTGTACGCGCATGAGCCGGCCTGTACTTGACGTCCCTTCCGATTTGTTGGCCAAATACGACCGCGTCGGCCCGCGTTACACCTCGTACCCCACCGCGCCGGTGTGGCGCGACGACTTCGGCGAGCAGGGGCTGGTCCAGGCGCTGGATGCCGCCAATGCCAAGCCCGATGCTCCGCTCGGTGTCTACGTGCACCTGCCCTTCTGCCAGAAGCGCTGTCTGTTCTGCGCCTGCAACGTGATCCTGGGCAAGCGCGAAGACATCGTGCTGGACTACCTGGACCGCCTCGAGCAAGAAATCGACCGCTTCGCCGCGCGGCTGCCGCAGCGGCGCAAACTGTCGGCCATGCACTGGGGGGGGGGAACGCCGACGCACCTCAGCCCGGAGCAGATCGAACGCGTCGCCGGGCGTATCTTCAAGCACTTCGAGCTTCTGCCCGACGCCGAGGTCTCGATCGAGGTGCATCCGCCGGTGACCACCGAGGAGCAGTTGCGCACTCTTTACGGCCTCGGCTTCCGCCGCCTGTCGCTGGGCGTGCAGGACCTCGACTGGGACGTGCAGCAGTTGATCGCGCGCGACCAGACCGTCGAGCAGACCGAGCACATTCTGCTGCTGGCGCGGGAGCTCGGTTTCGAAAGCGTCAACTTCGATCTGATCTACGGCCTGCCCGGCCAGACCGCAGAGACCTGGGACTTCACCCTCGATCAGATCCTGCGCATGCACCCCGACCGCCTGGCGGTCTACAGCTACGCGCACGTGCCGTGGCTGCACCCGCACCAGGACCGCATGCCCGCCGACCGCCTGCCGGCGCCCGATCTGAAGCTGCACATGATCCGGCGTTCGAAGGAACGTCTGGCCGGCGATGGGGGCTACGTCGAGATCGGTTTCGACCATTTCGCCGCGCCCACCGATTCGATGGCCAAGGCGGTGGGCAAACATCGTCTGTACCGCAACTTCATGGGTTACACGGTCAAGCCCGGTGACGATTACGTCGGCTTCGGCGTTTCGGCGATCTCCGAGGTCAGCGGCTGTTTCGTGCAGAACCACGCCAAGCTCAATCGTTGGAACGAGGGCATCGATGGCGGCGGCTTCGCGGTCCACAAGGGCTTGCGTCTGAGCCAGGACGACCTGCTGCGCAAGCTGATCATCGAGCGCCTGATGTGCAACCTGTGGCTGGACCTCGACGAGGTCGAGCAACATTCGGAGCACCCCTTCCTGGAAGAGTTCGCCGCCGCCTGGGAGGCGCTGGCAGAAATGGAAGCCGACGGTTTGGTGGTGCGCGGAGCACGCCATCTGCAGATTACCGAACTGGGGCGCACCTTCCTGCGCAACGTGTGCATGCTGTTCGACGGCTACCTGCCGGAACAGGAAGGCCAGCGTTTCTCGCGTACCATCTGATGTCCGCGCGGATCGCCGTCCTGCTGCTGCAGATGGGGGGGCCGCGCAGCCTCGGCGAGGTCGAGGAATACATTCGTGTGCTGTTCTCCGACGCGGATCTGGTGCGTTTGCCGGCACCGGTTTCGTGGTTCCGCGCGCCGCTTGCGCGGCTGGTCGCCAAGCGCCGCGCTCCCGCTGTGCGCCGGCAGTACCAGCACATCGGTGGCGCATCCCCCAACAATCGCATCACCGAGGAGCAGGCGGATGCGCTGCAGCGCGCCTTGCACGCGCGCGGTTTCGACCAGGTGCTGTGTTTCGCCGCCATGACCTACACTCCGCCCAGTGCTGGCGATGCTTTGCGCAGCGCGCGCGCTGCCGGCTGCACGCAATTCCTGGCGGTCTCGCTGTTCCCACACTATTGCAGCGCCAGCACCGGCGCCTCGATCAGCGATCTGCACCGCGGCTGCGAGGCCAACGAGCTGGCCTTCGAGGACTTGTGGCTGCTCGACCGCTGGAGCGACGACTGCGCCTATCTGGATGCCATGGCGCAGCGCTGTAGGACCACGCTGGCGGAAGCCGCGACCGCACACCCGGATCCGCCCCACCTGGTGATCAGCGCGCATGGCATCCCCGAGAGCTACGTGCAGCGCGGCGATCCCTACCTCGACGAGATCCGCGCCTGCGTCGAAAACCTGATCAAGAGACTGCGTCCGGCGCCGGCCTACAGCCTGTGTTTTCAGAGCCGCGCCACGCCGGTGAAGTGGGTGCAGCCGGCCACCGACGCCACCTTGCAGCGCCTCGGCGCCGAGGGGGTGCGCAACGTCGTGGTGCTGCCGATCTCTTTCGTCAACGACCACATCGAAACCCTGTACGAGATCGACATGCTGCTCTCCGATGTGGCCCGCGCTTGCGGCGTTGATTGCTACCGCCGAGTGCCGTCCTTCAACGCCGATGCCGATCTGATCGGTATCCTCGCCGGCCTGGTCGCCGGCAGCCCGCTGTTCCACGGCGTGTCCGGTTCTGCCCCCCCCAATCATGAGTGACTGTACAGATCTGGCCGTCGTCGGCGCCGGCTTCGCCGGCCTGGCCGCCGCCCACCTGGCGCGCAACAGCGGGCGCGAAACCGTGGTCCTGGAAAGGAAATCCCGCGCCGGTGGCAAGGGTCTGACCCTGAGCGAACATGGTTTCGTGGTCGAACAGGGGCCGCTCGGCTGGCTCAACCGCGAACCCGCGCTGCTGGATCTGCTTGAACAGCTCGAGATCGAACCCTTGCAGGCCGCCGACGCGCAGGGCGAGCGCTTCCTGGTCAAGGACGGGCGGCTGGTGCCGCTTCCCACCGGCCCGCTGGCCTTCATGCGCACGCCGCTGCTGTCGCCGGGCGGCCGTCTGCGTTTCGTGAGCGAATTCTTGCGCCGCCGCCGGCGTAGCGACGCCGACGAGAGCGTCCACGATTTCGCCACCCGCCGTTTCGGTCCGCAGGCCGCTGCAACGCTGTTTGAAGCCTTTGTCAGCGGCGTTTTCGCCGGCGATCCGCGCCAGCTCTCGGTGCAGGCGGCCTTCCCCTTGTTCAGCCGTTTCGAAAACAACCACGGCTCGATCATGCGCGGTGGCTTCGCCCATATGCGCCGCTTGCGCAAGCAACGCGCGCAGGTCAAAGCCGGCTCGCTGGTGGCGCGGATGAAACGCGGCACCCTGCTCAGCCTTCCCGGCGGCATGGGCGAGCTGGCGTGGAAGCTGGCTGAGCCTCTCGGCCAGGATCTGCGCCTGGGCCGGTTCCCTGACCGCATCCTCTATCTGGAGCAGCCGGCCAGTGACGGCGCGCGCTGGGTACTGAAGGCCGAGGGCGAAGAAATGCTGCGCGCGCGTGAGGTGCTGCTCGCCTGCCCGGCAGCGGATGCTGCGCAAATGCTCGCCCCGTGCGCGCCGCAACTGGGCGCCGCCGCCGCCGGCATGCAGGCGGCCTCCTTGGCGGTGGTCACGATCGCGATGCGCCGCGAGCAGGCCAGCGGCACGATCGACGGTTTCGGCTTCCTGGCGCCGCGCAGCGAGGGCCTGCGCCCGCTGGGAGTGCAGTTCTGCCACTCGATCTTCCCGGCGCAGACGCCGGCGGGCTGGGTGCAGTTGCGGGTCATGCTTGGTGGTGCGCTGGATCCCGCGGCGATGGAGCTGGGCGACGCAGAAATGCTCGCAGCCGCTCTCGACCCGCTGCGGCCGCTGCTCGGGCTCAACGGCGATCCGATGCACCACTGGATCTGCCGCTGGGACCAGGTTGTGCCGCAATACAACATGGGCCATCTACAGCGGGTGGCGATCTTCGACCAGGCCGAGAAGCGCCTCTCCGGGCTGCGTTTCAGCGGCGATTCATTCCACGGAGTCGGCGTGCCGGCCGCCTTCGCCCGGGCCCACGCGCTTTACGGACCCGGGTGCAGTTAGAATCCAGGGTATGACCGAGGCGACGCAGACCCCCTTCGAGGTCCAACTGGAGCAGGAACTCGCCGACATGCGTGCGGCCGGTCTGTACAAGGAGGAACGGGTGATCGTCACCCCCCAAGACGCCGAGATCCGTGTGGCCGGCGGACAAGAGGTGGTCAATTTCTGCGCCAACAACTACCTCGGCCTGTCGGACGATGCGGCGCTGATCGAGGCCGCGCGCGCGTGCCTTGAGGAGCGCGGCTTCGGCATGTCCTCGGTGCGCTTCATCTGCGGCACCCAGGACATCCACAAGGAACTCGAGGCCAAGATCTCGGCGTTCCTCGGTTTCGAAGACACGATTCTCTACACCTCGTGCTTCGACGCCAACGGCGGTCTGTTCGAAACGCTACTCGGTGCCGAAGACGCGGTGATCTCCGATGCTCTCAACCACGCTTCGATCATCGACGGGGTGCGTTTGTCCAAGGCGCGGCGTTTCCGCTACGCCAACAGCGACATGGGCGCTCTGGAGCAGTGCTTGCAGGAGGCCACCGAGGGTGGGGCACGGCGCATCCTGATCACCACCGATGGCGCTTTCTCAATGGATGGGTTCGTCGCCAATCTTCCGGCGGTGTGCGATCTTGCCGAGCAATACGGCGCTCTGGTCCACGTCGACGACAGTCACAGCACCGGTTTCATGGGAGAACACGGGCGCGGCACCCACGAGCACTGCGGGGTTATGGGGCGCGTTCACATCATCACCAGCACGCTGGGCAAGGCGCTCGGCGGGGCCAGCGGCGGTTTCACCTGTGCCTCGAAGGTGGTGATCGAATACCTACGCAACCGCTCGCGGCCTTACCTGTTCTCCAACTCGGTGGCGCCGCCGATCGTCGCCGCGAGCATTGCCGTGTTCGACCGGCTCAGCGCGACCACCGAGCTGCGTGACCGCCTCGAGGCCAACACCGCCTGGTTCCGCCAGGCGATGACCGAAGCCGGTTTCGCGATCAAGCCCGGAGTGCACCCGATCGTGCCGATCATGCTCGGCGACGCACGCCTCGCCGCCGACATGGCGCGCGACCTTCTCGCCGAAGGCGTCTACGTGATCGGCTTCTCCTTCCCGGTGGTGCCCAAGGGCGAAGCGCGCATCCGCGTGCAGATTTCCGCTGGCCACCAACAACATCACCTGGAAAAAGCGGTGGCAGCATTCGTCAAGGTCGGCCGTACCCATGGGGTGATCGGTGGCTGACACCGGTTGCGCCCTGGGTCCGCCAGATGGCACCAGGCGCTTGATTACGCAATACCTGCAGGGAAATCCCCACTAAGCATCATCATGAGCACCGAGAACTGGCCCACCATCATCCAGGGAGGCATGGGCGTAGCCATTTCCGGCCGACGGCTGGCGCGCACGGTGTCTCTCGCCGGGCAGTTCGGCGTGGTCTCCGGAACCGGAGTGGCGATCATTCTGATGCGCGATCTGTGGGAGGGCGACCTCGATGGCGCGTGCCGCCGCGCCCTGCGCGCCTTTCCCGACCAGGGTGTGGTCGAACGCGTTCTCGACCGTTATTACAACGAAGGCGGTCCTGATGGGCGGCCGTGTCCGCACACCAAGTTCTATTCGCTGAACACCTCGCCTGAAACGCTTGAGCTGACGGTCGCGTCGGCTTTCGTCGAGGTGTGGCTGGCCAAGGAGGGCCACCCCGGCAAGATCGGTTTCAATCTGCTTGAAAAGACGCCGATCCCCAATCTTTCGGCGTTGTATGGCGCGATGCTGGCCAAGGTCGATGCCATCATCATGGGCGCCGGCCTGCCATTGCGCATTCCAGGGGTGCTGCAAGCCTATTCCCAGCACCAGGCCGGGCGTTATCCGCTCGAGGTGGTCGGCGCCGCCGAAGGCGAAATCCACCACACGGTCTTCGATCCGGCGCAGGTCATCGCCGATCTCTCGGCGTTGCAGCCGCTGCCTGTTCCGGCCTTCTTCCCGATCGTCACCGCGCCGGTCACCGCGCTGGCGCTGATCAAGCGTTCCAATGGTCCGGTCGACGGTTTCATCGTCGAGACACCGGTGGCCGGCGGCCACAACGCGCCACCACGCGGCCAGTACAAGTTCAATGAAAAGGGCGAACCGATCTACGGGCCGAAAGATTTCGCCCGCCCCGAAGCCTTCCGCCGCTTCGAGCTTCCCTATTGGATGGCCGGTGGCTATGGCAACCGCGAAGGTCTGAAACTTGCGCTCGAAGGCGGAGCCAACGGCATCCAGGTCGGCACCGCCTTCGCCTACAGCGAGGAATCCGGTTTCGATCCCGCGCTGCGCAACGCGGTTCTGGATCAGGTCCGGCGCAGCCGCATCGAAATCCGCACCGATGCGCGTGCTTCACCCACCGGCTTCCCCTTCAAGGTGGTGCCGGTGCCCGGCACGATGTCCGATGCCGAGGTGGCCGCCGCACGTCCGCGAGTGTGCGATCTCGGCTACCTGCGCCACCTTTACAAGCGCGAAGACGGCAGCCTCGGCTTCCGCTGTCCGTCGGAACCCGCCGAGGCGTGGCTGAAGAAGGGCGGCGCCCCTGAGGAGCTCGAAGGCCGCCTGTGTCTGTGCAACGCGCTGGTGCGCGATATCGGTGTGCGCTTGAAGAAAAAGGACGGCTACGTCGAACCCGCCCTGGTGACTTCCGGTGATGCCGTGACCAAGGTCTCGCTCTACATGCGGCCGGGGCAGATCAGTTACAGCGCTCTCGACGTTCTGGACGTGCTCCTGGGAAAGCGCGAGGCCTCGCCGTCAACGGCGCACACTGAGACCATCCCGGTCTGAGCCGGGGGATTCGCGGCTGACCTTGCGGTAGCTCTCGCGGAAATTGGAGCCCTGTTCGGCAGCCTGCAGCGCTTTGGCGGTGGCTTGCAGACCGGGATCGCTCGCCGCCGCGCGCAACGCATCCTGCTGCCATTCCAGTTCCGGCAAGGCGCGCGCGCAGATCGACAGCGCCGCCTGCATGCGGTCATGGGCGCGGAACAACGGCGGTTTGACCAATTGGAAGTCGCGGTGGTAACCGCTGGGCAGGTCCTGGATCACCGCCACCAGCGCGGCGCGATCGGCGAGGGTCTGCCGGCACTGACCACGCAGCAGTTCGATCAGGTCCGGGTTGCGTTTGTGCGGCATCAGCGAGGACCCGGTGGTGAAGGCCACCGGCAGGCGCACCAGGCCGAATTCGTGGGTGGAGTAGATCCACAGGTCGGCGGCGAGTTTGGACAGGTTCAAGGCGACGCCCTCAATCACGTTCAGGTAGGCCAGTTCGGGTCGGCCACGGGAGTGCTGAACCGCGGTGATCGGGGACTCGGCGCCGTCAAAGCCGAGTTCGGTGGCGACGAAGGCGCGGTCCAGCGGCAGCGGGATGCCGTAGCCGGAGCCACTGCCGAGCGGGCATTTGCGCCAGCGCGCCGCGGCCTGTTCCAGGTCGCTCAGATCGGCCTGCAGCGCGGCGCGGTGGGCGGCGAGCCAGTCGCCGACGGTGGAGGGCATCGCCGGACGCATGTGGGTGTAGCCGCTGAGCGGCAGCGTGCCGCTGTTCCGCGCCATGTTCACCAAGACCTGGCACAGCTCCTCGATACGGGTGTGGGTGGCCGCCGCCGCGGCGCGCAGCCACAGGCGCAGATCGACCGCCACCTGATCGTTGCGGCTGCGACCGAGGTGCATGCGCCCACCATCGGCGCCGATCTGTTCGGTCAGGCGGCGCTCGACCGCCGAGTGCACGTCTTCGTCTTCGGGACCCAGGGTCCACTCCCCGGCGCGCCACTGCTCGAGCAGCGCCAGCAAGCCGGCGTGAAGGCGCTCACCGGTCGCGGCTTCGATCAGGCCGACGCGCATCAGACCGGAGACGTGCGCCAGCGAGGCGCGGATGTCGTGTTCGACCAGACGCCGGTCGTGCAGCCAGTCGTCGCCGATGGTGAAGGCGAGCATGTCTGCGTCGATCGGGTCGCCGCGGTCCCAGATGGGGGAATGATGGGTGGTCATTGCGATTGCTCCAGCCACGAGCGCGAACATTGAAAGTAGAAGTCGGCACCGGCTTCGAGTTCATCCTGCAATACGAACTCGTCCGGAGTGTGCGAACGGCTGCTCTGTCCGGGGCCGCACTTGATCGCCGCCACGCCGTGCAGCAAGGCCATGTCGGAAAGGGTGGTCGAACCGCTCGCGGAAGCCACGCCGGCACAGGCCAAGGCGCAGAGCACCAGCAGATCTTCTGCCGGGGTGTCGACCGCGCGCAAGCGCTGCGAACGCACCCCGATCTCGGCGCCTGGAAGGCGCTGCTGCAGAAAGCGGACACATTCGGCAGCGTTGGTCGGCGGCACCAGACGCGCGTCGAACACCGCTTCCGCGAGGTCGGGGATACGGTTGTGGCGGTCGCCGGCGTGCAGCACGGTCGCCACCAGGCTCGACGCACCCAGCAGTTCATGGGTTTCCCCGGGGTGCAGGCACTTGGGCAAGGAGGCCAGTTCGGTGGCCGCGGTGAGCAGTGCGTTGTGGTGTTCGACGCGCGCGGCGTGGGCGGCATGGCAACTGCGACCACTCCAGCGCGCGGTGAGTACCACCAGGCCGGCCTGGCTGCGTACCACCTCAAGGCCGGTGGGTTCTCCGGTGATCGCGGCCTGCGGCGGCTCGATGTGCTGCAGCACCTCGGCCATGCCGCGATTGGTGGTTTCCTCTTCCGCGGTCAAGGCGAGCTGCACGGTTCCGTTCCAGTCGCGGCGTTCGGCCAGCGCACCCAGCGCGGCAATCATGGCGGCGACGCAGCCCTTGGCGTCGTTGGCCCCGAGGGCGCACAAACGGCCATCCTGCCAGTCGGCGGCCCATGGATCGGCGCTCCAGCCGACGCCGGCCGGCACCGTGTCCAGATGACTGTTGAGCAGCAGCGTCGCGCCTGGGGCAGCACCCTCGATCTGGGCCAGCACGCTGCGGCCGACGCGTTGCACGTCGATGCCGCGCGCACGCAGCACTTCGCTGACGAAATCGGCGATCGCGTCCTCTTCGCCGGACAGGCTCGGGATGCGCACCAGGTCGCGCACCAGGGTGGCAGCATCCAGCTGTGCGGCCACCGGCACGCTGGCTCGAGAGGGGGTGGTGGCGCTCACGCCTGCTGGGGCTGGGCGGCGAGCGCTGCTTCGGCCTGGATCAAGGTGCCGGCCCCCTGGCTGGTGTAAAGCTCGACCAGGAGGGCTTCGGGGTCGTGGCCGGAGACCACGTGCACGCGCGGCACTCCAGCCTTCAATGCCCTGCGCATGGCAGCTGCCTTGACCAGCATGCCGTCGTGCAAGGCGCCGCTGGCCTGCAGCGCGTCGAGCTGCTCCAGACCGAGCAAGGACAGCGCCGATTCCGGGTCGCTGGGATCGGCGAGGATGCCGCTGGCCGAGGTCAGCAGGACGAGCTTGGCGGCGCCCAGCGAAACCGCCAGTTCGGCGGCAAGGAGGTCGGCGTTGAGGTTGAGGAAACCACCCTGGCCGTCGGCCACCGGCGGACACACCACCGGCAGGAAACCGCGGTCGAGCAGCGCCAGAAGCGGCGCTGGATCGACCGTTTCGATGCTGCCCACGGCACCAAAATCGGTCATGCCGGCCGAGGTCGCCATGGGCTCGCGGCGGCGTGCGCGCACGATGTGCGCGTCGGCCGCGCAGATGCCCACCGCCGGCGCCTGCGCCGCGCTGAGCGCGGCGCACAGATCGCCGTTGAGTTCGCCGGCCACCGACCAGCGCAACGCACGCAGTGCGGTCTCACTGGTGACGCGGCGGCCGTCGACCTTGAGCGGTTCCTCGCCGAGCTGGCGCTGCACCTGGTCGGTCTGCTCGCCACCGCCGTGGACCAGCAGCGGACGACCGCCGAGCGCGTGGATGGTGGCGATCTGTGCGGCCAGCGCGCGCCGGTTGCGTGCTTTGCGCAGGCAGGCTCCGCCCACCTTCAGCACCATGATCGCGTTGCGGTGCAGCCGTACGTGGGCGGCGGCGAGCATCAATTCCCTCATGACAGGATCTCCTCAAGCAGGGCGGTTTGGGCGTGGAGGCGGTTCTCCGCCTGATCCAGCAGCAAGGATGCGGGACCGTCGAGTACCGCGTCTGCGGCGACGACGTTGCGGCGCAGCGGTAAGCAATGCATGAAGCGCGCTGACCCCTGCAACCAGTCCGGCTGCACGCACCAGTCGCGCAAGTGGGCACGCTGCGCGGACTCGGCCGCGGCGTCGCCCCAGCAATCCAGGCTGCCCCAGGACTTGGCGTAGACCACCTCGGTGCCGGCCAGTGCTCGTTCGCGGTCCTCGCTGCTGCTGACGCGGCCGCCGCTGGCTTGCGCCAGCTGTGCGGCTTCGGCCATGACGCTCGGGTGCAGCGCATAGCCAGGCGGGTGCAGCACGGTGACGTCCATGCCGCGCTGCGCCGCCATGCACAGAGTCGAGTTGGGAACCGCGTGCGGCAGAGCTTTGGGGTGCCACGCCCAGCTCAACACCAGGCGTCCACGGGTGGGGATCTGGTGTTGCTCCAGCGTCGACCAGTCGGCCAGGGCCTGACATGGATGCCAGCGCGCGCTTTCCATGTTGATCAGCGGCACCCCGGCGTGGTTGCGGAAAGCGTTCATCAGCGGATCGCGCAGATCGTCGTTCAAGGACTTGCCGGCGGGGAAGGCGCGCACCGCGAGGACGTCGACGTAGCGCCCGAGGACCGCCGCGGCCTCGCGGACGTGCTCGGCGGCGGCACCGTCCATGACCGTTCCGGTGGCGGTTTCCAGACCCCATACGCCGTCTCCGCTCAACTGCACCAGTTCCAGCTGCAGGCGCGCGGCGGCGCGTTGGAAGGAGGCCGAGGTGCGCAGGGATGGATTGAGGAACAGCAAGCCGAGTGCGCGGCCCGGGAACTGGTGTGGAGCGGCGCCGGCGCGCAGTTCGGCGGCGCGCTGCACCAGCAGTTGTACGGTCTGGGTGGGGAGGGCGCCGAGGTGGTAGAAGTCGCGCAACGCCGTGGCAGGCTGGGTGGCAGCGGGGTGCAAGGGGGTGGTCGAGGGTTGGATCGTCGGGTTCATTGCAGCGCCTCCAGCTGAGCGAGGGCGTCGGCCAGCCGCTCGATGTCGGCGGGCGGCAGGGTCAGGGGCGGACACAGGCGTAGCACCTGCGGATCGCGGCAGGTGCCGGTGAGGATGCCCTGGGCGAGTAGCCGCTGCTGCACACCGCGTGCGCTCACTTCGCCGCTCAATTCGAGACCGAGCAGTAGGCCCGCGCCGCGCACGCGGGTGACCGGACCGTGGCCGGCAAGCTGCTTCAAGGCGGCGCTGCGGGCGCGGACCTGGGACAGCAGATTACCGTCGGCAAGCCGCTGTGCGACCACGGTGCTGGCGGCGAGGCTCAGCGGGCAGCCGCCGAAGGTCGAGCCGAACAAGCCCGCAGGGAAGGCCTGGGCGATTTCGGCGCGGAAGAAGCTCAGGCCCAGCGGCACCCCTGCGGCGACCCCTTTGGCGGTGCTGAAGGCATCCGCGGTCACTCCGTAGTGCTGCGCCGCCCACGGCGTGCCGAGGCGGCCGTTGCCGCTCTGCACTTCGTCGAACAACAACAGGCATTGATGCGCGTCGCACTGGCGGCGCAAGGCCTGGAGAAATCCCGGGGGCGGCTCGATCACTCCGGCCAGCGATTGGATCGGTTCAAGGATCACCGCCGCGACGCGGTCGTCGATGGCCGAGACCTCGCCCCACGGCAGACGGCGGACCTCGAAGGGCGTGCGCGGAAAGGCGCCGGCGGGGCGGTGCGCCGCAGTCTGGAAACCCTCAGCTGCGGCGGGGCGGGCGTCCGCAGCGCTGACCGCGTCGGCAGCGGCGGTGCGGCCGTGGAAGGCGCCGTCGAAGCACACCACGCAGTCGCGGCCGCTGACCGCCAGCGCGCCCTTGAGCAAGTTCTCATTGGCCTCGGCGCCGCTATTGCTGGCGAAGACCTGCCACTCTCCAGGAGGCAACAGCGGCCGCCAGGCATCAAGAAAGCGTGCGCGTCCGTCGTGCTCGAAGAGGTTGGTGGCGAAACTGAGAGTGCGCCACTGCTCGGCGAGCGCGGCACCGATGGCGGCATCGCCGGCACCGAGCGTATTGACGCAGTGCCCGCCGTAGAAATCGGCCACCGGCGGCAGCGCTTCGAGGTGCAGAGCACTGCCCTCGGCGTGCAGCAGTCGTTGCGGCAGGCGCGCGTAGGCGGGGAATTCGCGCAGGGGATTCATGGTCAATAACCCAGGCCGGCCAGCGGCAGGGCGGTGGTCGGCGGCCAGCCGAGCATCAGGTTGAGGCACTGCAGCGCCTGGCCGGCGCCGCCTTTGAGGGTGTTGTCCAGCGCGCACAGCACGTGCAGCAGGCGTCCACGCCGGTGCACACCGAGCAGCGCACGATTGCTGCCCACCACCTGGCGCAGCTCGGGGGCTTCGCTGCCGACCTGCAGGAAAGGAGCGTCGGCGTAGACCTCCGAGAACGTGGCCGGCCAATCGTGATCTTCGCCAGCGGGCAGCAGCGGCAGCACCGCGTGCAGATGGATGCCACGGCGGAAGGGGCCCGAGTGGGCGCTGAAATCAACCGTGGGCGGGTGCTCGAAGTTGCGCGGCGCCAGCAACTCTGCCTCGTGGCGATGTCCGCCCAACGCGTAGGCGCGGAAATTGCCATCGCGGTGCGGATGATGGGTGGTGGCCAGCGCGGTGGCCCCGCTGCCGCTCGATCCAGTTACGCCGTGCAGGATCCACGGCGAAGCTGTATCGAGCAGACCGCTGGCGGCGGCCGGCATCACCGCCAGCTGCATCGCCGTGGCGAAGCAACCGGGCAAGGCGACGCGGCGCTGTTGTGGCCCGATCGGGTGCAGCTCCGGCAATCCATAGGCCCATTGCCCAAGCTCCGGCGCGCACGGGTGCGCGGTGCCGTAGGCGGCCTGATAAGCGCGCTCGGACTGCAGGCGGAAGTCAGCGGACAGATCGAGGATGCGCAGGTCGTCGCCGAGCGCCTCCAGCTGCTGACTGTGTTCGGCGTACCAGCGCGCCGCAACCCCGTGCGGCAGGCACAACAACAGGACCTGGGGTTGTCCGGCCTGGTGCTCGGCGTGCAGTCGTTGAGGAAGCTGGCTCAGCTCCGCGATCGCAACGCGCGCCAGCGCCCCGCCGAGGTGGGGGTGCAGGTCCTCGATCACCACGTCGGCGCGCCGCGCGTAGGCGCCGGCCAGTTGCAGATGGGGATGTGCTGCGATCAGGCGCAGGAACTCGCCGGCGAGCAGACCGTTGGCCCCGACCAGGTGCAGCGCCACGGTGCGCGTCGGCGTAGACGTTGATGTGGCAGTTGGCGTGGATGCAGCCGTGGACGGGAGCGAAGGCTTCACCGGCTGACCTCCAGCTTCGTTTCCAGGCCCAGCCCGACGGCGCAGGCGTCGACCAAGGCCGCTGGATCGAGCAGCGCGTTGCACGCCGGCAGGCCGAGCCGCTCGCGGCAGAAACCGCGCCCCACCGGAGTGTCGCTGACCGGTCCGGAGACCACGCTGGCCTGTAGACCATAGTGCTCGGCAAGCAGTTGCTGCGCGCCCCAGGCCCCGACCGGATCCTGGGCGCACAGGACCAAGCAGCTCACCGCCCGGCGCAACTCGACGTCGTGCAAAATGGATTGGACGCCGTAGCTGCCGAGCAGGCCGTCGCCCATTTCCAGCACCACCAGGTCGGGTTCGCTCTCGGCGAGGTGGCCGAGGATCGCGCGCGCGGTGGCGGGGGCGTTGTCCTCGCTGCTGGTGACCACGCCGAAATCGGTGAACAGACACACCGGGGCAGCGCCGCTATCGGCCATCTGCAAGATGTCACGGCGCAGCGACACCCCGGTCAGTTTGCCCGCGGCGACGCGCAGTCCGCGCTGCACCAGACCGGTGATGACCGCGGCGGCGGCGGTGGTTTTGCCGGCGTCCATCGAGGTGCCGAGCAGCACCAGCACCGGCGGCAGGGCTCCGCTCAGCGGCAGCGGTTCGATGGCCTGGTCGGCAATGTGTGCCGCCTTGCCGCCACTGCGGTCCAGCCCGGCGAAGGTCAGCACCGAACCGAGCACCTCGAGGGTGTGGGGGGGGCCCAGGCCAGGCACCGCTTCGGCGCCGCTGCCGATCACGCCGCCCATGTTGAGCAGGTGCAGGTGGTCTCCGACTTCGACGCGCTCGGGGACCACGCCGGAGTAACCGTGCAAGGCGTGGCGCTGGCCGAGCGCGCCGGCGATCAGGTCCCCCGGGCGCAGATCGACCTGGCGGCCGTGCACGTCCTCGAGCTTGTTGTAGGTGTTCTTGCTGGTGAGCACGCGGCACGCCACCACGGTGCCGGCGCGCGCCGGGATGTGTTCCCCCAGCACCGCGTGCTTGCGCAGGCCGAGGCGCGCGGTGACCGAGGCGATCTTGTTCAGGGTGACGCGTTTCATGGCGCCATGCGCGCGTACAGGCGCGCCGGTTCGGCGAGGACCTGGGCCAGACCGCGCAGGCCGGCCGGGTCGCTGTCGCTGGCGGAGCGTTCGCCGTAGGCGGCGTCGCTGGCGTCCATCAGGCTGAAGGGCGAATCGAGGCCGCTGGCGAGCACCTGGCCGTGGTCCAGCGACAGCGTGACGTGGCCGCAGACCCTCTCCTGGGTCGAGGCGAACATGGCTTCGAAGTCGCGCAACACCGGATCGTGGAACAAACCCTGATGCAGGCGCCGGCCGTAGACCTCGCCGAGGTGGTCCTTCCAGAAGCGCTGGTCTTCGGTCAGCACCAACTTCTCCAATTCGCGGTGGGCGTGAATCAGGACTTCGGCGGCGGGCGCTTCATAGGCGATCCGCCCCTTGATGCCGAGCACGGTGTCGCCGAGGTGGTAGCCGCGGCCGATGCCGGCCTGACCGGCGCGCAGATTGAGTCGGGTGATCAGCTCAACCGGGTCCAAGGCCTGCCCGTCGAGCGCCACCGGATGACCCTGGTCGAATTGGATCTGCAGCGGCGCGGCCTGGGGGGTGGGCGCCTCCCGGCGGGTCCACAGCCACGCCGATTCGGGCAGGCCCTGATGGCTGTGCAGGAGTTCGCCGCCGCCGATGGTCACACCCCACAAACCGGCGTTGATCGAGTATTCGCCGCCGGCCTGGGGCAGCGGCAGTTCCTGGTCGCGCAGCCACTGCAGCTGCTCGGCGCGGCTGGGCGCGGCGTCGCGGATCGGGGCCAGCACCTGCAGCTGCGGCGCGATCACGCGCAGCGCGGCGTCGAAGCGGATCTGGTCGTTGCCGGCAGCGGTACAACCGTGGGCGAGGGCGTCGAAGCCGTGGTCACTGGCGTAACGCGCCAGCATTTCGGCCTGCAGGCCGCGCTCGGCGCCGACCGACAGCGGATAGGCCTGGCCGCGGCGCACGTGGGCGACCAGCAGCCAGCGCAGCACGCGCTGGTAGAGCGAGGTGCGGCCGTCGAGACATAGGTGCTGGGCGGCGCCGTAGCGAAGTGCACGCACGCCGATCTGTTCCAGTTCGGTGGCGTCAGCTCCGCCGCAGTCGATGATGCAGGTGGTCACCGCGTGTCCCTGCTGGGTCAGCAGCGCGGTCAGGTAGGAGGTGTCCAGGCCTCCCGAGTAGGCGAGCAGGATGCGCATCGGAGTCGCAGTTTGCTGCGCGCTAGCAGAGGGAAAGAACGCGTTGCTGGATCGCGTGACCGGCGAAGGCGTCCTTGACGGCTACGAAAACGGTGTCGTCTCCAGCCACTGTGCCCACCAGATCAAGGCCGTCTTCCGCCTCGAGAGCGCGGGCGATGGCGCTGGCCGCACCGGGTTCGCACTGCACCACCACCAGATTGGGGCCGGCCGAGTCGGCCCCGCGCAGCAGGCTCTGCAGGGATTGCAGCGGAGTGATGCGGTCCTGCTCGGGAAGCAGATAGCGGCCGTCTTGCTTGATTGCGCCGACGGCACGCAGGTCGCGGCTGATCACCGGCTGGGTGGCGGGCACTCCGGCGCCGGCCAGGGCCTCGATCAACTCGGACTGGCTGCGGGATGCGCCCTGCTTCAGGACTTGAAGGAGCACACGACGGCGTTCTCGGGCAGCGCTCATGGGCCCAGGATAGTCAAGAATAAAGATTCGTCAAGAACAACTTTTTATTCCTCCCGTGGGGGGCTCTCGCGGGTGGAATCTCCCTTCCAGTGGAGGCGCTTCCATACATCCGGATGCAGCAGGGCGAGCACGGTGACGATTTCGAGCCGGCCCAGCCACATGGCAAAAGTCAGCATCATCTTGGCGAAGGGGTGGAAATCGGCGAAATTGGCCATCGGACCGACCGCCTCGAAGCCCGGGCCGATGTTGCTCAGACAGGCCAGGGCGGCGGTGAAGCCGGTCACCAGGTCGGCGCCCATCAGCACCAAAACGGTGCCGAAGAAGGCATATCCAATCAGGTAGAGGCCGATCAGGTTGAGTACCGCGCGGACCAGCGGATCGGGCACCGCGCGCCCTTTGTGGCGCAGCGGCAGCACCGCACGCGGGTGCAGGCTGCGGGTGATTTCGCGCCACACGAACTTGATTCCGAACAGGTTGCGGATCGCCTTGGGCCCCCCGGCGGCCGAGCCGGCACAGCCGCCGACCAGCATGACCAGGATCAGCAGGACCTTGGCGGCGTCGGACCACAGGTTGTAGTCCTGGCTGGCATAACCGGTGCTCGAAATCAGGCTCGCGGCCTGGAAGGCGCCGTCGCGCAGTTCGCTTTCCCCGGGAAGCCCGCCGGCCAGGATCAAGGCCAGGCCGCAGCTCGCCGACGCCGCCACCAGCAAGTAGAAACGGAATTCGCCGTCGCGCCACAGTTCGAGCGGACGCCGCGCCAGGCCGACCCACAACAAGGGGAAGGAGGTTCCGGCGAGGAGCATGAACACCACCAGGATCCACTCGGCGGTGGCGTTGCCGTAGCCGCCGATGGATTGTGGGTGCGGTGAGAAGCCGCCCGCCGACATGGTGGTGAAGGCGTGGCACACCGATTCGTACAGAGGCATGCCGGCCATCATCATCAGGCAGGCGATCAACGCCAGGGTCAAGGCGACGTAGAGCAGCCACAACCGCCGCGCCGATTCACGCACGCGCGAGCTGACCACTTCGTTCGGTGCGGTCGAGGATTCGGCGAAGAATAGCTGGCGCCCGGCGATGCCGAGCTGCGGCAGCACCACCACGAACAATGCGATCACACCCAGCCCACCGAACCATTGCGTCATCGCGCGCCACAGAAAGAAGGAACGCCCGTAGGCATCGAAATCGCGCAGGATGGTGGCCCCGGTGGTGGTGAACCCGGACATCGCTTCGAACACCGCATCGAAGTAGCCGAGGCCGGCGAACAGGTAGGGGATGGCGGCGAAGTGGGCGATGACCAGCCACGATCCGGCGACCACGCCGAGGGCTTCCGGCCGACGGAAACGCGGTTTGTGGAGGAATCCGAGCGCGAACAGACTGCCGCCGCCGAAGGTCAGCAGCAGCGCGAGGGCGAAATGGCCGGCCACCTGGTACTGGCCAGGGACGCCACTCCAGCCGTCATAGAGAGCCAACAGCAGGGGAGGCAGGAAGCCGATCGAGAAGAAGCGCAGCAGTTTGCCGATGACTCCGAGGACCGGGGCGACGCGCATGCGGGCTCAGTCCTCCGCAGATCCGGAATAGCTGGCGAAGAAATCGCGCGCATGGTCTTCGGCGTCGGCGGTGCACAGCACCAGCAGGGAGTCACGTGCGCGCACTTCGTCGCTGCCCTGCGGAATGATGACCTTGGTGCCGTGGTGGCGCATGATCGCGCCGACGATGGCGTTGACAGGAGCGCTCAAACTGCGCAGCGAAATGGTCGGAAAGTCCTCAGGAAGTTCGAGGCGCAGGACCTTGAGGTCGCCGTGATCAAGCTCCGCAAGCGGCTCGCGGCTGGAGCGGGTAACCGCGCGCTGCACCCACTGCACAGCGGTGCCGAGCGCCGACCGCACGACGTCGATGCCGACCTTTTCAAACAGGATCTCGTTGGTGGCGCGGTCGGCGCGGGTGATGATGCGCGGCACGCCCTCCTGCTTGGCCAGCAGCGACACCAGCAGGTTGACCTCGTCGCGGCTGGTGACCGCGATCAGCACCGGTTCGTCGCCGATGTGCTCGGCCTCGAGCAGTTCCAGATCGGTGCCGTCGCCGCAGATGACCAGCGACTTGAGGTCCTGGGCGATCTCTTCGGCGCGTTCTTCGTTGTGCTCGATGATCTTGACGCTCCAGCCGGCGTCTTCCAGCCCGCGCGCCACGGTGGTGCCGACCACCCCGCCGCCGACGATGGTGGCGCGGCGCGGGTCGGCGCGACGGCGATCGCGCAGATAGCGGGTCAGCAGGCGGTGGATACCCTTGCGGTTGCCCATTGCGGTGACCTGGTCGCCGATCTGGAAATGGGTTTCGCCGTTGGGGATGAACATCTGCTCGCCGCGTCGGCACATCACCAGGACCACGTCTTTGGGCACGCCGATCTCGCGCAGCGGTGCGGTGGCGAGGTGGGCGCCGGCGGTGATTTCTTTCTTGACCAGGCGCACGCGTCCGCCGGCGAAGGCCTCGACGTCGAGTGCGCCGGGCACCATGACGATGCGCAGGATCTCTTCCGCCAGGCGCCCGGCGGGGAGGATCACGCGGTCGATTCCCAGCGAATGCGCCAGCTTGGTGGCCTCTTTTTCCGAGGACTGGACGTCGTGGCGGCGCAGGAAACAGGTGACGTCGCGGGCGCCCAGGCGCTTGGCCGCAGCGCAGGCGACCAGGTTGCGCTCGTCGACCTTGGAGCAGGCGATGAAGTTGTCGGCCTTTTCGATCTCGCACGCCTGCAGCGCGGTGCTGGAGGAACAGGAGCCGAAACGCAATTCGACGTCGAGCCTGTCGAAGGGATTGCCCTGGGTGCCTTCCGGCAGCAGCACGGTGACTTCGTGCTCAGCCATCAGGGCCTCGGCCAGACGGACGGCGAGGTTGTCTTCCCCTCCGATGAGTACGCGCATGGGCGGATTCTAGGAAGGCAGCGGACGGAAAGGAAGGCGCCCGCCGGCGCTGGGCCGGATCAGCCGTTGTGGCGATCGCCGCGCTGCAGCTTGGCCAGGTTGTTGCGCGCGTCGCGCAGACCGATGCGGATGCGGGTTTCCTCTTCGCTGGCGAGGCCGACCGGATCGGACAGGATCTCTTCGGCCATGGTGATGGCCTTCTGGTACAGATCCTCAGCTTTCTTGTCCTCAGTTTTGAGGTAGTAGTGGTAGATCACCGCCCAGTCGTTGAGGACCTGCGGGTCTTCGGGCGAAAGCCGCGCCGCCTGGGCATAGGCCGGCAGCGCCTTTTCCGCCTTACCGCTGTCACGATAGAGGAAGGCCAGGTTGTTCCACGACTCGACGTCTGCGGGAGTGGACTGGGTGATCCACAGGTTGATGCGTATCGCCGGTTCGAACTCGCCGCGCATGACCGCCTTGCCGGCCAGCCACTTGAGGGTGGCGATGGCTCCCGCCCCTCCGTCGGCCCCGCTGAGTACCGAAGCTCGGTGGGTCGGGCCATTGCTGATCAGATACTCGCCCCAGGCGCGCGCGGCATAACGATAAGCACGGTCGGCGCGCTCGCCTTCGCCCTCGGCCTGGATGCGCACGCCCTCGTCGAAGGCGCCCTGGGCGAGAAAGAACCAGCAGTTGGTGATGCCCGGTTCCAGTTCCAGTGAGCGTTCGAAACGCGCGCGTACCCGGTCCCAGTTGCGCGGTGCAACGCTGAACTCGGCGTAGCCCATGTACCACTGCATGGTCGCGTCTTCGCCGCCGCTCTTGTCGATTTTCTCGAGCAAGGGCACCGCCTCGGAACCGAGCCACTCGCACATCTTGGACAGGTTGACCGCGGCCTGGTCGCGCTTCAGTGCTTCGCTCCATGATTTGGCCGCTTGTTTGCGCGCCGCGCCCGGGTCGCCCTTGTCGCCGTGGGCGTAGGCTTCGAGGATCACGGTCTGGCCTTGCAGGAGGCAAGGCGCGACGGCTTTGCGATCCATTTTTACCGCCTTGTCGTAGTCCTTGATCGCGGCCTTGAAGGAGGCAATCTTCTTTTCCGGATCCGCAGAATCATTGGCGTCGGCGACGTGCACGCGGGCGCGCTGCAGCAGCGGAGCGAGCTCCTGCGGATGGCGCTTGATGCCGGCTTCGGCGGCGCGCAGCGCGTTGCGCTTGTCGCCGCCGTTGAGCAGCGCTTCGGACCAGTTCTCGTAGGCCTCGGGAGTGGCGTCGTCGAGGTCGGCGGCTTGCTCCAATAGGTCAGCGGCGGCGAGGAATGCGTCGTTGATCATCAGGCCGCGCAGCGCGCCGCTGGCGATCTGGGCCTCGGTGGAGCGCAGCATGTAGACGCCGAGCCGGGTCAGTGCGGCGGCGTTGTTGGAACCATCGACTCCGGCCTTTTCCAGCAGCGTGACCGCGGCGCCGAAATTGCCCTTCTCGGCGTGCGCCGCGGCGTCTTGCAGGACTTGGTCCAGATGGCCGGACTGGAAGGCGAGCAGGGCGAGGGTGGAGAGGATCATCGGGACTGGTCGGGGTCTTGGGAACGGAGCTTTTCAATCTCGACACGGATCAGGGCGATCCCGCCGCGATTGGCGAAGGGGTAATGGAGCTGGGCCTGGGTGAGGAATTCCTCGGCGCGGTCGCTGCGCTGACGGCGCATCACGTCGAGGTAGGCGAGGTTTTCCCAGGCGTCACCGATGGCTTCATCCAGGTCCTGACGTTCCGCATCGGGAACATCTTCACCCATTTGCTCCCACTGGCGGGTTCCGAGCTCGATGGCTCTATGCAATTCCCGTTCCGCCAGCTCGAATTCGCGGTCGAGGTAGTAGACCGAGATCAGCGCGCGGTCGTTGATCAGACGCGCGTCTTCCGGAGCCAGCTCGACGGTGCGGGAATAGGCTTCCCAGGCCTGGTCAAAAAGCAGACCGGCCTCTTCGTCGCGGCCCTGCTGGCGGCGGATCACCCCCAGGTCGCGGCAGGCGAAGCCGTAGTTGTTGGTCCAGTCGGGGTTGTCGCGGTGGGTCTTCCATAGCCGTCCGAGGATCGCGCAGGCCTTGTCGAGGCGGTCTTGCGAGAAGGCGTTGCCGACCACCGAGTAAATGCCAAGGCTGAGGGACTCGGCGACAGGTTCGGCCTCGAGGCGATCGGGGTCGGCTTCCAATGCCGACAAGAAGGCATCGGCCGCGTCTTCGACCGCGCCGTCACTCCAGTGCACCCAGCCGCGTGCGGTGCGTACCAGGTGCAGCCAGTCCTGGCAGGATTCCAGATAGGTAGGTTCGACCGCCATCGCGGTGAGGAAGTTTTCTTCGGCGCGGTCCAAGGAATGGAGCGCACCAAGGAAGTCGGCGGCCCGGCGCCGCGCCCAGTACTGCAGCCACAAAGCTTCGCCGAGGCGCCAGTGCACCAAGGCCTCTTCGCCGCGGCTGGAGCGCACCATCTCCCAGGCGGCGACCAGCTGCTCGCCGTTGGCGAGGTTCTTCAAGCGCTCGGCGGCGACGGCATGGTTGGGGTCCCTGGTCAGCGCGCGCACCAGGGTCTGGCGTGCGGCTTCGTTGCGCCCGGTCCAGGCCTGCAGGTCGGCGAGCGCGATGTCGGCGCCGGCGGCACCGCCGTCGAGGGCCAGCTGCAGCTGATGTTCGGCGCTGCTGGCCGCGGCCGGAATCGGCTCAGCGGATTGCACCGCGGCGATCACCAGGTCGAGGCCGGCGCGGCCGATCTCGATGCGCAGGGCCAGTGGCAGGGGTGGCTCGGCGGGCAGTTGCAGCGCGGCCTGCGCGGTGCTCCAGGCGCCTTCGGCGTCGCCGAGCATGCGGCGGCTGAAGCACAGGCCGAGATAGGCGGTGGCGCGCCCGGGATCGAGTTCGAGCAGACGCTGGTAAGCGAACTCGGCGTCGTTGTACATCACGTCGAGCGCGTCGTTGCGGCCGCGCGCCTGCTCGGCATGGGCGAAGGCGAGGCTGGCGTCGGCGTAGAGCTGCCAGAAGTCGGGCTGCTCCTGATAGTGGTCGCGCGCGGCGTCCATCGCGTTGAGCGCGGCGTTGAGGTCACCGAGATTGGGATCGGCGAGCGCCTGCAACTCCTCTAGAGTCGGAATTCCGTTTGTTTCCTCGATTTGACCGGCTTCGCCCTGGGCCGGTTCCTGCGCCTGCCGAGGGCCCGCACACGAGGGCAGGACGGTGACGCATGCACCCGCGAGCACGATCGCGGCGCAAGGAAGGCGGAAACTCTGCAGCATCGACGGCATTATAGGTAGACAACATGGAACCCGGTCTCCGCCCGCGTCCCCGCGTCCACCTGGCCACCGCTCTGGCCTTGATGGCCAGCCTCAGTGTCTTCGGTGGAACCTGCACCTCCAACGCCGGCCGCGTGTTCAGCGGCAACAACGGTGGCGGCGGTGGCGGCGGGGGGGGCGGCGGCGGCGGCGGCGAACCTCCGCGCGATCCGGCCCCGGCCCAGGCGCTGTTCAATGGCGCGCTGGTGGTCGAAGGCCAGCCGGTCCTGCAGCTCAGCGGCCCTGCCGACGGCGCCACCGGTGCCGACGTCCTCAGTCCGATTGCGCTGTGGTTCTCCGAAAGCCTGGCCGCCAGTTCGGTCACCAGCGGCAGTCTGGGCGTGCGTCGCAGCGGTGCCGGCGCGGTGACCAGCGAGGCACTGCTGTTCGCTTCCAATCGTTGCGTGGTCCTGGTGCCCGCCACGCAACTCGCTGCCGGCCAGGACTACGAAATTTTCGTCACCGATGACCTGCACGACATCGATGGCGAACGCATCGAGCCGCCCAACGACGGCGTCCTGGCGCGCTTCCGCACCGCCGAAGAGGCCGCCGGTCTGGCCCCGGCCGTGGTTGCGGCCTTCCCCGGCGGCGGCCTGAGCGCCGAAGCCAACGCCACCGACGCAGTGGTGGTCTTTTCCAAACCGGTCAGCTATGCGACCGCCATCACCCGCATCCTGTTGCAGCAGCTCGACGGCGCCGACCAGAACATCGGCAGCGCCGCCTATTCCGCACCTCTGTCGAGCGTGGGTGGCGGGCGCGTGTTCTCTTACTTGCGCACCGAAAACGCCGAGGCGCTCGACCTTGGCGCACGCCTTGGCATCCGCGTGATGCCCGGCGTCGAAGACACCGAGTTCGAGACCCACACGCTCGAAGACGAAAGCCTGGCGGTGTGGAACACCTTGTCCTTCGGCCCCCCCCTCGGCGTGGACACCCGCCCGGCGCTGGGTGGCGGCGTCTTCGGCCCGGACGTCGATCTCAACCTGGCCTTCCTGGCCGCCTATCCACTCAACGTGCAACTCGGAGGCAACGGCGTCGCTGCCGGTGACAGCGTGCACGTGCGGGTGACCGAACAAACCGCCTTCCTGTCCTTGACCGGGGTCGCCGGCCAGAGTGACAGCGGGGTGGTCACCGCCGGCGAAGCCGCCGGAACCGTGCCGCACTCCTTCGTGCTCGATTTCACCGCGCCGGGCGAAATCCTTGGTCTGCCGCTGATGACCGACGGCAACCTCGCCATTTCGACGTGGGTCGAACGCGGCGGCCGCCGTTCGCCGGTGGTCTTCCTGGGCGAGCGGGTGCAGGACCTGGTCCCGCCGGACCTCAATTTCTTCGGTCCGCCCTTTGCGTCCAGCGCGGGCACCTTCCTCACCGACCTGGGTGAGTTCCGCCCCTATGGGGTGGCCAATGAAACGATCTCCGCCGCGGCTGTGGCTCTGCCCGGCGGCAGTTTCGTCGAGCGCACCGCGGCGCAGGCCAGCGGCGATGGTTGGTGGCTGGGCCCGCTGCTGCCCGGAATCAGCGACGCGCAGCGCTTCACCCTGGCGGCGAGCGAATTCGAGCTGATCCTGACCGATGGCGCCGGCAACCCGGCCCTGGCCACGGTGGTCGGCCGGGTGGGCTTCCGCGCTTTCGTCGGGGATCAGGCAGCGGTCGACCAGATCGATCTGCAGGCGGTCGACGCGCGCAGCCTGGCGCCGGTGTCCGGAGCCAGCTTCCAGGTCGAGGCGGTGGACGGCAGCGATTTCCGCCCCGCGGTGCTCTCGCTGTCCGGTGAATTCAGCATCGATCAGACCGCCGGCCGCGCCTACACCGTCACCGTCAGCGCACCTGGCTACCACACCGCGACCTTCTACGCCCTCGACGCCGCTCTCGCTTCGCTGCCGCTGCGTCCGCAGAGCGGCGCCAGCCAGAACCTGTTCCCCTCGGTGACGCTGGAGCAGGCCAGCAGCGGCGAAGTGCGTTTCACCTCGCCCTTGCTGCTCGACGACAAGGAGATCCCCGAGGCCGACGCCACCCAAGACGCCACCCTGCCCTTCGGTTTTGAATTCGGCGGCGCCGCGGCGAGTGCCGACCGGCCGGGCTGGTTCGGCGCCTTCTTCCGCCTGGACGCGGCCTCCGGCTTTATCCAGTACGGTCTCGACCCGCGCGTCATCGTCGATCCGTTCAGCAACCTGACGGTGTCGGCCACCCCGGATCTGACCATGGCCACGCTCGCTGCGGCGGCCAAGACGCTTTATCCCGCCGACTGGAATTTCGGCGGCCTGGGTCCAGGGGTGCAGTTGTCGGCGGTGACCACTTTGTCCGGCTTGCGCGGACTCGCCACCATTGGAATTGGCGACGACATCCAAAACGGCGGCACCACCACCTCAGCCAACATCACAGTGGTGGAAGAACTGGTGCAGGCCGCCGCCGCGGTCGAGGGGGTGGAAGAGGCTGACCTGCCGGTCGATCTGCTGCTCTATGCCCTGGATGGGATCGGCCGCAGCCTGACCGCGCGTCTGCGTGACGCCGACCCGCTGGTCACCAGCACCTTCAGCCTGCCCACGCTGGTGCCACTGGTGCAGAGCAACGGCGTCGATCCGCAGGCCTTCGCCGGCGCCGATCTGGCCTTCATCGATTCATTGGCCGGTGGCCCTGGCTACTACCTTGCCACTTTGAGCGACGGCAACCGCACCTGGGACCTGTGGGTGCCGGGCAGTTTCGTCGCCGCGCAGGCCGGCGCGGGCGCCTTCCCGCTGCTGCCGCAGCTCGACGCCGCACCGCTGGACGACAACCTGGATTCGGAGTGGACCATGTTCGTCGAAGCCTTCCACATGCCGCTGACCTTCCTGGAGCGGGGCCTGTTCTTCACCGAATTGCGCCGCGGCTTCGACGCGCTGGGCCGCTCATGGGAGCGGGTGATTACCAATTGACCGCCACCGGGCGGGGTCGCCAGACCGCCCCTCTGCGCGGCGCCTGGCATCGCCTATTGGTGGCCGTTCGGCGCGGTGCCGGGCTGAGGGCCGGGCTATTGCTGCTGGGCTCCTGCCAGGCCGCCGCCGAATCGCCGCTTCACGATGTGGTCGAAGTGGCACATGCCCCGGCCGAGATCGGGTTGCTGGCGATCGAAGACCGCAGTCCAGCCGCCGAGGTGCCGGTCCAGCAGATGCAACAGGAGTTGCGCCGCCTGTGCCTGGACCGCGGCCACACTTTGCTGGCCCCCGCCTATGTCGCCGCTGCCGGGATCCAGGCCGATGCTCCAGCGCTGGGCGGGGCCGGGCTGCTGCGCGTGCGCATTCTCGATTGGGACCCCGACCTGGGCGAGCGCGGCCGGCTGCGCTACCGCCTGCACGCCAGTCTTTATCTCGACGGTCGCCGTCTTTCCGACCACCTCCACCAGGACACCCTGGTGCTCGGCCCGGCCGAACTTGCCGGGGCCCACCATGCCGAACAGCGGCGTGCACGCGCGCGCTTGCTGGTGCTGCAGCGCCTGGTGCGGGCGCTGCCGCCACCCCCAGGCCTCTAGGTGCGGGCACTGCCGCGACCTGCAGGCCTCTGGCTGGGGGCTGCCGAGATTCCTGGCCTGGGGGGTGGGGGAGACCGCCGCCAGCGGATATACTCTTGCCCGACCTCCATCCTGGACATACCTGGTCTGGGTTGGGGGCGTAGGTGGCCGATCCCGGCTCCACCGACGGCACATCAGGGCAAGACCCTGGAAACCAAACCATCCTGCGCTGCAGGTCCAGACATGTCCGTCACTCAAGAAGAAAAAAACAAGCTCGTCGCCGAATTCGCCCAATCTGAGGGCGACACCGGTTCGGTCGAGGTCCAAGTGGCCATTTTGACCACCCGCATCTCCAATCTGACCACCCACCTTAAGAAGCATCGCAAGGATGCGGCCACCACGCGTGGCCTTCTGGGCATGGTGTCGAAGCGGCGCAAGCTCCTGAACTACCTGAAGCGCAAAGATACCGAGCGTTATCAGGCCATCGTCACAAAGCTCGGTATCCGGCACTAGCCTTCCCTGGGCACCGCTGAGGCGGTGCCCTTTGCCGTTGCAGCCGGGATCCCGGCCTGCACGCAACCTGGTGCCATGGCGCCAATCGGGAACGGTGTCCGGATGGACAAGCCATCAGGCCCTCCGAGCAGAAGCCCTCCGTGGGCACTTAACAGCGGAAAACAACGCGGAAAAAAAGCGTAATGACTCTTTCGAAAAACAAAAACGTCGTCGCGGTCTCACGTGAGATCGGCGGACGCACCCTCACCCTGGAAACCGGCTGGGTTGCCAAGCAAGCCAGCGCCTCGGTCATCGTCAGCTACGGCGAAACCGTCGTCATGTCCACGGTGGTGGATGGCGGTCCCAAGGACCTGCCCTTCTTCCCCCTCACGGTCGATTACCGTGAAAAAACCTACGCCGCCGGCAAGATCCCGGGCGGCTTCTTCAAGCGCGAGGCGCGCCCGAGTACCAAGGAGGTGCTGGCGATGCGCCTGCTCGACCGTTCGGTGCGCCCGATGTTCACCGACGGCTACCAGAACGAAGTCCAGGTGATGGGCGCGGTTCTGTCTTACGACCAGGAGAACGAGCCCGAAGTGCTGTCGATGATCGGCGGCATGGCGGCGCTGCACCTGTCCAAGATTCCTTGGACCGGCCCGATGGCCGCGGTGCGCCTCGGCTGGGTCGACGGCAACGTGCTCGTCAACCCGACGCGTTCGATCGTGGAATCCGACGTCAACCGTCTCGACCTGACCATGTCGGCGACGATGGACTCGGTGTGCATGGTCGAAGCCGGCGCCGAAGAGCTGCCGGACTCCGAAGTCACCATCGCGCTCAGCGCCGGTCACCAGGTGTGCCAGCAGATCTGCGAGATGATCGAAGAGCTGCGCGGCCAGGTCGGCGTGGCCAAGATCGTGGTCGAAGCCCCGGTGGTCGATGAGCAGACTCCCGCCGAAGTGCTGGAGAAGTACGGCGACGCGGCGATCCGCGCAGTCCTGCTGACCCAGGGCAAGTTCGAGCGCTACGACGCCATCGATGCCTTCGTCGCCAAGGCGATCGAAGAGATGACCGCCGGCCTCGAAGCCGGCAGCGATGAGTTCGCCACGCGCGCGGCGGAGGTCAAGGCCGCGGCCAAGAAGGTGGTCAACAACACCGAACGGCGCATGACCCTCGAGGGCCAGCGCGTCGATCAGCGCGACACCAAGACCGTGCGTCCGATCGAGATCGAGACGCAGCTGTTGCCGCGCGCCCACGGCTCGGCGCTGTTCACCCGCGGCGAGACCCAGGCGATCGTCACCACCACGCTGGGTTCCTCCGATGACGAGATGTTCATCGACGGGATCAACGCCGAGAAGCGCAAGTCGAAGTTCTACCTGCACTACAACTTCCCGCCGTTCTGCACCGGTGAAGCCAAGATGCTGCGCGGCACCTCGCGTCGCGAGCAGGGCCACGGCGCGCTCGCCGAACGCGCGTTGGCGCCGATGCTGCCCGATTACGGCGACTTCCCCTACACCATCCGCATCGTCTCCGACATCACCGAGTCGAACGGCTCGTCGTCGATGGCTTCGGTGTGTGGCGGCTGCCTGTCGCTGATGGACGCCGGTGTTCCGGTCAAGGCGCCGGTCGCCGGCATCGCCATGGGCCTGATCATGGAGGGCGAGGAGTACGCGATCCTGTCCGACATCCTCGGTTCCGAGGACCATCACGGCGACATGGACTTCAAGGTCACCGGCACGCGCGAGGGCATCACCGCGCTGCAGATGGACATCAAGGTCAAGGGGCTGCGCCAGGAGATCCTGGACGAGGCTCTGCAACAGGCGCGCGACGGTCGCCTGCACATTCTTGACTGCATGGAAGAAGCGCTGCAAGGCCCGCGCGAGAACATCTCGCCTTACGCCCCGGCGAACAAGGCGATCAAGATTCCGGCGGCCAAGATCGGTTTCCTGATCGGACCGAAGGGCGCCAACATCAAGAAGCTGCAGGAAGAGTTCGCCGTGCAGGTCAACATCCTCGACGACGAGGGCAACGTGCAGGTCTCGGGCACACCGGTCGAGAACGTCGAAGCGTGTCTCGAGATGATCCGCATGCAGACGCGCGAAATGGAAATCGGCGAGCGCATCACCGGCAAGGTGACCTCGGTCAAGGATTTCGGCTGCTTCATCGATCTCGGTGGGGGGCGTGAGGGCATGTGCCACATCAGCGAACTGGATCTCGGCCGGGTCGAAAGCGTCACCGACGTGTGCGACTTCGGCGATGAGGTCGAGGTCGTGGTGGTCAACATCGACGAGCGCAGTGGCAAGATCCGTCTGTCGCGCCGCGTCGCCCTGGTCAGCGAAGAGGAGTACGAAGACGCGATGGCCGCGGCCAGCCGTCCGAGTGGTCCTCCGCGCGGCGGCGATCGTGGCGGCCGTGGTGGCGGGCGTGACCGTGACCGCGGAGGCCGTGGTGGCGGACGCGACCGTGATCGCGGAGGCCGCGACCGAGACCGCGGTGGTCGCGATGGTGGCGGCGACCGTGACCGTGGCGGCCGCGACGGCGGTGGCGACCGCGGCGGCGGTGGCGACCGCGGCGGAAACGATGGTGGCGGCGGACGCTCCGAGCGGCCGCGCCGTGACGACCGCGCTGGCTCGGCTTTTGCCGACGGCTGAGCCGAAAACCCGGGCGTTCTGAAAAAATAGCTTGTCAAGCAAGGTGGCCCTGAATGGGGTCACCTTGCTGCATATATGGACTAGATCCTGTGGGGGACTCCAGGAGGGGTGCCTGAATGGCCGAAGAGCCAGGAAATTCACCGGTTTTTTACCAACCATGCCTTCCAATCCCGCGTTTAGATCATAAACTGAGTAATGGGGGAACCGTTTCATGTCCAAAATCATCACCTGCCTGTCCTCGCTGGCCCTTTTCGCGGCCCTGGTGAGCGGCGCACCGAGCGCCTCAGCCGCGGCCCAGCCTGATCTCCAAATGAGTGGGGTATCCGCTGGCGGGGTCGCCGGGCTGCTCGATCTGGCTCCTGCCACCCAGGAGAAGGAGCCCGAGGTCGACAAGAGCAAAATCCGCTACGGCAAACTGGGCGACGTTGACCTGAAGGACAAGGAAACCCGCATCGGCCTGGTGAACTCCAAAAAGGTCTACCTCGAGATCCCGGCGTACAAGACCGTGGTCTCCGAAAAGGTCAAGCGCGGCTCGGCCCGCTGGATCCAGCTGATGGAGCAGGCCACCAACCAATTCCGGGAGACTTTGGAGAAGGTGGCCCAGAAGAAGGGTCTGAAACTCATCGTGGAAGTCGGCGGGGTCTCTGGTGTTCGCACCATTGATCTGACCGACGCCATCGTCGAAGCCCTGTAGGATTTCATCCGGAACGGCCCGACCGGTCGTGGCGGCTCCCCCAATTTCCGCATCCGGACTGCATTGAAGGCGCTCTCCTCCCTGGCCACCCTGCCGCTCGCTGCCCTTCTCCTGGTCAGCGGCGGCTGTTCCGTTTTTGGCCCCGCTTTCGAGCAGCCCGGCCCCGGCGAGGTCGCCGATGCCGAAGCCGAAGCCGAGGAGCGCGAAGAAACGGCCGCACCCTCCGGCCCACGCACGGTTTCTGAGGAATATCCCTTCATCCGCTTCTTGCGCCAAACCGATGGCAAGTTGCGTGCATTTATTCCGGTGCCGTTGGGTTATGGCGGTCCGGTTGAAGCCCTTCTCACCAAGAACTGTCCTTGCCTTGTCCGCGAAACGGATCCCGCTATCATTAATACAGAGGAACCTGAACAGGGGATTGCAGTAGTTGGAGATCCAACGATGTCTGCATATGACATCAAATTTAAGCCGATAGAAAACAGAGCGGTCGAGGATTTGTTAGTTGTTGTAGGCGGCGATGATGACATCCGCGAAATCCTTGAATTTATCGATATCTATTGGAATAGTGCTCCCCAAGTCGAAATCCAGGCCCAGATCGTTGAAATAACCAATACCGACGCCTTCGAGCGCGGAGTGGAGTCCTTGTCCTTGCAGAACACCAAGGACGGCAACCCTTATGTCTTCCCGCGCCTCGATGACAATGGCAACCCGATCATCGATCCCAATACCGGGTTGTGGGACCAGCCTACGACGGTGCGTCGGCCCGGCCCGTTCCTGCGCGGTTTCAACACCGATCTGCCCTTCCCCAGTGCCGGCGGCGGTTTTGATCTCGCGATCATCCGGGACAGTTTTATCCTCGATGCATTCCTGCACATGGTTCGCACCATTGAAGGAGCAGACATCGTTTCCAGGCCGCGCGTCGTCACTCGCAACGGCGTGGCCGCGCAACTGACCTCGAAGGAAAAAATCCCCTACCAGCAGTTCAAGAACATCAACACCAACGGCAATACCTCGGCTGCCGTTGGCTTCCTGGACGTGGGAGTGAATCTACACGTTCTGCCGGTGATTTTCGGGGCGGACACCATCCACCTCTCGTACAACATTGACGTCAGCCGGGCCGGCCGTCTCGTTGCGATTGCACCTGACGTGTTCATGCCGGCGACCACCAACCGCTCAGCGACATCCGAAGTCATGGTCCGGAGCGGCCAATCGGTGGTCATCGGCGGGTTGATTTTGAATGAGAAGCGCAACCTGAACAGCCGCGTGCCAGTATTGGGGTCCATTCCGTTGATAGGCTGGCTGTTCAGCTTCGAAAGCACCCAAGAAACACAAACCGAGGTCTTCTTCTTGATTACTCCAGTCATCAAGACCCGTGCTGCCACCATCGAACCCTACGGCGACATCTTCGACCCCTTCCCAGATGAAAACAACGAAGAGTAGTCGTCCGTTGAAGCGCCAGTTCGCGTCTTGCCAGCGCCAGTCCGAGCGCGGGGTGATCTTGATTCTCACCCTTTTCGTTCTTCTGATCACTTATGCGCTGGTGGCGCAGATCACCATCGGCACCTCAGTGGCTTACCAGGTCACCACCAATCAGGCCGACGGCCAGCGCATGCGCGGCGCCGGAGTCAGTGCCGGCAACGAGATCCTGAATTCGCTCGCCGATGACATGCCCGGCGGTGGCGCCGCCGAGGGCATGGCGGACAGTCTTGGCGAAGGATTCGATCCGGGCGGTCTCGGCGATTCGAGCGGACCGGGAAGCGGGGAAGAGGGCGAAGAGGGTGAAGAGGAAGACGACGGCAGCAACTCCGATTCGATCAACGATGCCTGGGCCAGGATGCAGCGCTACAACTATGGCGACATCGAGGTGCATACCTTTGTCCAGGATGAAAACGGCAAATTCAACCTGACCTTGCTCTTCGTTGCCGATGAGGACACGCAGGCCGAGAACCGCGAGCGCTTCATCCGCATCTTGGATCGCTTGCGGGATGGCTTCGACGATGACCTCGACCCGCTCGAGGCCGGGCGCATTCTCGACGAGATCGTCGACTGGGTTGAAGGAAACACCCGCACCTTGGACCTGCCGGCGCGGGTGGGACATTCGGTCCAGGTGGCCTCCGAGGTTGCCGCCAGCGAAGAGGAGTCGGCGTCCGTCGCCAACACCGGGCTATATCTGCCCGGCCGTCTGGAAGAGTTGATGGTCTTGGAACGGGTCGATGAGAATCTGTTCTATGACCAGCTTCGATATGAGGACAAGATCGCGATGGGCTTGGAATCGGTGCTCACGGTCTACACCACCGTGGGGCTCGATCCGCCCTCGGCTGAGGAGGTGGGCGATGAGCCCAGCGACGCTTCAGGGCCAGGCGCGATACCGGATCCCGCTGCCGAGACCGAGGACAATTCTCAAGAGGAATCGCAAAGCGAGGATTCCTCCTCCCTCGGTCAGGCGCCCGGAGGCCTGGACGACCTTTTGGATGCCGAGCCAGGTCTCGGCCACTTGATCAATATCAACACTTCTCCGCGGCCGGTGCTGGAAGGCCTTCTGCCCGAGTCCGAACTGCCGGTCTGGTTCATCGAGGAACTGCTGCGCCGGCGCAACGAAATCGACGAAGAAGCTCTGCAGGAGCAAGAGGGCGAAGACGTCGACACCGAGGACATGGAGTATCAGCGCGCGGTCTTCCGTGAGGACGAGCAGGTTCCCCTGCTGTATTTCCGCAACCTGGAAGACCTCGCCGAGATCGACGGCTACGAGGACCGTCTCGAAGACGAGGTCAAAGAAAAATTGAACACCCTGATCGGGGTACAGTCCGACGTTTTCTCGATCTACCTTTGGTGCCGTATCCCGCCCGAAGACTGGGAACAGGAGCGGCACTACGAAGAGGCCCCGGGCAACATCCTGAGGCTCAAGGCCGTGGTCTGGCGCCGTGGCGGCAGCGACGGAGCCAAGTTCCTTTTCCTTGAGCCGTGGCACGAAGTCCCCGCCACTCGTTGGCAGATTCCCGATTTCCAGGACGAACTTCCGGTCTTTCTGGCGCCGGAGTACTAGGAGGCCGTGGACAAAGTCATTCCGCCCCAGGGCGGTATCTTTCTCCCCTGGTCGGCGTCAGCAGAACCCACCCCTATCTAAAGACAGGGGCGGGACCAGCTTCCTTGCCAGGGAATAAATCCACTCGCCCTGGAACGAAAGCACTTGATCCACGGCCTCCTAGTGACTTTCGGTCTGCGGAGCCAGACCGATTGGAAGATCCCAGCAATCGGTCAGACGCGCCGCTGGGAATGCGAAGCGGAACCAAGCAACCTGGATAACGGAGCCCAGGCCGCCGCGACCTCCCTAGGCACTTCGAGCATCCGCATCAGTCGCGCGATCTGCCGCAGGTCCCTGAGAACCCACGGTTGCGGGCCCTCCGTTGTCAAATGACAGCTCAAGCGGGCCATGCGGCGCATGAGGTTCCGCCAACAGTGGTCCGCGCTCAATTGGCGGTACAGACCAGTCAGATGAAGCCGAGCCCCACGTCGGCTCATTCCCAGGGCCAACGAGGCATGCTCCAAGCCATGCCGTGGTCCCAGGCCCTCGATCATGCGCTGCCCCTCAGCCAGGAGTGCTGCGTCGGCGGTCCCACCCTGATCCTGGGCCGCGACCTGTTCTAGCCAGCCGCCCCCCAGGAGCTGGTTGCGCCAACGCTTCTCAAAGCGCTGATAAAAGACCCTCCGCAAAACCTGCCGAGGCGGCAGGCCCGAGGAGGTTTCCAAGGCCAACCAGGTCTGGCCCATGAGTTCCTCAGTCAGACGATCGAGTTCGGCAGGGGAGACGCAGGGGTGGCGGTGGAAACGGCTGAGATAACGGTCGAGGGATTTTCTGAGGAGGGGGGAGAGAGATGCGGGGTCCACCAGACCAACCTACGAATCTGGCCCCCTTCGGTGGCCGCAAAAACAGGGCCGGGACGTAACGTTCCGGCCCTGTCTGCGTCTTCCAGGTGTCCCCGCACCCGGAGCACGCCATGGCCTTTCGTCCCACCTTCTGTCCCAACACCCACTGCCCCA
>JAJFFB010000072.1 GCA_021776925.1 Planctomycetota bacterium
TGGGGCAGTGGGTGTTGGGACAGAAGGTGGGACGAAAGGCCATGGCGTGCTCCGGGTGCGGGGACACCTGGAAGACGCAGACAGGGCCGGAACGTTACGTCCCGGCCCTGTTTTTGCGGCCACCGAAGGGGGCCAGATTCGCGAAGGTGGCCAGATTCAGTTTGTGGGCTTGATTTGCGCCAACCCCAACTTGTACTCCCTAACCTCCTCAGGATCTCGTCCCACAGCTCCCAACAACTCCCGAATGGCTGCAGCCAACTGCGGGTCTTCCTGGAAATCCCCGCGGAAGCCGCCGCCGGGGAACATGCTCCCGCGCAGATCAGAAACTCCCTCGCGTAAGCGGCGGCGGACCCACTGGCGTGCCGAATCCTCTTCAAGGAAGGTCTCCAATGAGGTGTAGAACTCAGCCCAACCCGGGTACAGCGCAGTTTCACGTCCGTCGAATTCGGCCAGACGGACGGCCAGATCCGGGTCGGTCTTGACGATGGTGTCGGCGTAATCGCGGAAGGCCTTGGTGTCGAGCAGGCGGTTGAGTTCACGGATCACGATCGGTTCGTAACGCCAGAAGTCGACTTTTTTATCAGGATCGACGCCGCCTTGTTCGGTGACTCTTCCTTCGTGGTCGCGCTGGGTGTGGATCGTGCTGCCGTCGGGCAGGAAGTAATAGGCAATGGTCATCTTGACCTTGGGGCCGAAATCGTACTTTCCGTTGCCATTGAGATCTTCGAACTCTTCCCACTCGTCCTTCATGCGGTTGCGGTTGCCATCGGTGTAGGGTTCGTCATCGAGGCCTGGTAGAGGGCGCATGACCTGGACTGAGCCCTTGCCGTGAGTGCGTTTGCCGATCGTGGTGGCCCGTCCGTGGATCGAAAGGGCACCCGATACGATTTCCGACGCGGATGCTGAGTACTCATTGATCAGCACCGTCAGTGGGATATCGCTGTCGACCAGCGGGCGGGTGCGGGTGACGTGGCGCTCGATCTCGCCGATGCGCGCGCGCGTGGTAACGATCAGCTTGCCGGCGGGCAGGAAGGCGTCGCACACCGCAACCGCCTGCTCCAGCGAACCGCCGGGGTTGTTGCGCAGGTCGAGAACCACCCCGTTCAAATTGCCTTCGCTGCGCGCATCGAGGATGGCCTCGGCGACCAGGCGCCCGCAGTCGATGGTGAAGCCGATCAGCTCCAGGTAGAGCACCCCGTCGGGAAGCATCTCGGTCTGCAGAACCGGCAGTTCGATCTTGCGCCGCTTCACGTCGAAGTGGCGGGGTTCGTCCCAACCCTCGCGGAAGACTTCGAGTTTTACCATGGTCTCAGGCGGGCCCTTGAGGCGCTTGATGATGTCGTCGTTGGGCTCGTCGATGGTCGGCCAGCCGTCGACGGAAAGGATGCGGTCTCCGGTCAGCAGGCCGACTTCGAAGGCGGGTCCGGAATAGATCGGGCGCACGATGGTGAAGAAGCCATTGACGGTGTTCACGTAGGCGCCTATGCCGCCGTACTCAGGATTGAGATCAAACCAGAAGTCGCTGTATTCCTGCCCGGTGAAGTAAGTCGAGTACGGATCGAGCTTCGACAGCATGCCGTCGGCAGCAGCGGCGATCAGCTCTTCGCGGCTGTACTTGTCGCCCTCCATGTGCAGGCGCGATGCCATCAGCAGAATGCGGTCGATCAATTCGACGTCGTCGGCGCTGAAGGCATCGGTCGGTTCGCTTTCCGCGGCATAGAGGTTTTCCAGCGCCTGCAGTTTGCTGCGGAAGCGCTGACGTTGCTCTTGCTTGTCCAGCAGCGCCCGGGCCAGGGCAGCCTGGCCGCCGATGCCTTGGGCGACCTCTTCGAGCAGTTGCAGGGTTCCGCTTTCCAGCGTGGCCGAGGTCTGGGCCAGGGCGACCGCACCGAGGCGCACGGTTTCGCGGTCTTCGGATTCGCGCGTGTGGCGCATATAACGCAGTGCAGCGCGGCGGCGACCGCCGTCGCCGATGCGGTAAAGCGCCAGGCAGGCCTCGGTGTAGAGGCTGGGATCGTCTTCGATGATCTGTTCACCGAGCCAGTCGACGAGTGCACCCTGGGCGGCTTCCTCGCCCTGGAACGTGGCCAGGGACAAGGTAGCGAACACCGCCAGGGCGGTGTCGCGGTCTGCTCCGGCCAGGATCTTGCCCAGTTCGGGAGCCGCGGTGGCGTCTCCGCCACGGGCGAGCAGGCGCCCGACCAGCAGGCGCTGGGGAACCGATCCTTGGTCCATCAGGGCGCGGGCGGATTCCTGCCAGCCTTCGTCGTAGACCCAATCGGCCGCGTCGGCGAGTTGCAGGATGCGCGCCGGGCCGGCGGAGACGGCTTCGTCGCGGAGTTCGGTGAGTGAGTCCGACTGGCCCTGAAAGAGGAGCAGCAGGATCGAGGACAGGAGCGTGGCTGACATGGAATTCCTAAACTAACAGGGGCTGGGCGGGTTTCGCTAACCAGTACGGCCGCCCAGCAGAATCATGAGGGCTCAGGCCAGGTTGGGGCGTTTCGGACAGGTTGAAGCAATTTGGCCGGGGTAGAGCGATTCATCAAATCATGAGCGATCCAAACGAACTTAGCCACCTCGACCCCTCTGGTCGCTCAAAGATGGTCGACGTGGGGGGCAAGAGCCCTACTTTGCGCCTCGCCGAGGCGGAGGCGCGGGTGGTCTTCCCCCCTTCCGTTTTCGACCAGGTCCTGGCCGGAAATGTACCCAAGGGCGGCGTCGTCGAGCCGGCGCGGATCGCCGGGATCCAGGCGGCCAAGGCCACTTCCAGCCTGATTCCGATGTGCCATCCTCTGGCCTTGGAGCAGGTCGACGTCACCATCGAGGCGCAGGTCGCCGCCCACGCGCTGGTGGTGCGCTGCTGCTGCCGCCTGCACGGACGCACCGGGGTGGAAATGGAGGCCATGACCGGCGCCGCGGTGGCTGCACTGACCCTCTACGACATGACCAAGGCGCTGGACAAGGGGATCCGCATCGAGGGCGTGCATCTCCGGCGAAAATCAGGCGGTAAATCCGGCGAGTGGACGGCACAATAAGAAGCCCCCCAGGCCTGATCCCCCCTTCAGAGTACAGCATGGTGGACACCGACCTCATCCAGAAGCTCCTCACCCTCATGGACGAGGGTGGCCTGACCGAATTGGTCTACGAACAGGGCGACACCAAGATCAAGTTGTCGCGCCAGCAAGACGGCGC
Organism: Planctomycetota bacterium; assembly: GCA_021776925.1. Taxonomy (GTDB): domain Bacteria; phylum Planctomycetota; class UBA1135; order UBA1135; family UBA1135; genus JAJFFB01. The sequence goes on from JAJFFB010000072.1 coordinate 3,193, forward strand.
CCAGCCGCTGCTGTTACAGGGTGGCGGTGGCATGGCCGCGTATCCTGGTCCGGGCTTCGGCGGCGCCACGGCGGGTCATCCAGGCGCTGCCGCTTACCCAGGAGTTGCGGACGCAGGTGGCCCGGGTACTGCTGCCGGCGGCCCCCCCCCCGCGCCGCCCGAGGAAGACCTCGCGGTGTTCCGCTCGCCGATGGTGGGCACCCTTTACCGACGGCCCAATCCCGAGTCCGAGCCCTTTTGCTCCGCCGGAGACGTGGTCCACGGCGACTCGGTACTGTGCATCATCGAAGCGATGAAGGTGTTCAACGAGATCAAGGCGGAGATGCGCGGCGAGATCGTCGAGGTCCTGGCCCAGGATGGCGACACGGTGCAGTTCGACCAACCGCTCTTCAAGCTCCGCACCACCTGACATGTTCCGCCGGATCCTGGTTGCCAACCGGGGAGAGATCGCGCTGCGCGTGATCCGCGCTGCCCACGAACTCGGGGTCGAGACGGTCGCCGTCTACTCCAAGGGGGACGAGGGTGCTCCCTACCTCGACCTTGCCGACGAAGCGATCTGCATCGGCCCGGCGGCCTCGGCGCTCTCCTACCTCGACATCCCGCGCATCATCGCCGCCGCCGAGGTGGGCGACGTCGAGGCGATCCACCCGGGCTACGGATTCCTCGCCGAGAACGCGCACTTCGCCGAGGTGTGCCGTTCGTGCAACGTGACCTTCATCGGCCCGCCGGCCGAAGTGATTGCCAACTGCGGCGACAAGGCTCGCGCCAAGGAGTTGGCGCGCTCGGCCGGAGTGCCGGTGGTGCCGGGCAGCGAAGGCACCGTCGATAACGTCGAAGAAGCCACCCGGATCGCCGCCGAGATCGGCTATCCGGTGATCGTCAAAGCGGTCTCCGGCGGCGGCGGCCGCGGCATGCGCGTGGCTCACAACGAGGTGTCGCTGCGCAGCGGTTTTTCCTCTGCCCAGGCCGAAGCGGCGGCGGCTTTCAATGACGGCACCGTTTACGTCGAAAAGTTCGTCGAAAACCCGCGCCACATCGAGGTGCAGATCCTGGCCGGGGCCGACGGCGAAGTCGTGCACCTGGGTGAGCGCGACTGCTCGGTCCAACGCCGTCACCAGAAACTGATTGAAGAGGCGCCGTCGCCGGCCCTCGACGACGACACCCGCGCGCGCATCGGTGCCGCTGCGGTGGCCTTTGCCAAGGCCGCCGACTACCGCAACGCTGGCACGGTGGAATTCCTGCTCGACAAGAACGGCGACTTCTACTTCATCGAGCTCAACGCGCGCATCCAGGTCGAGCATCCGGTCACCGAAATGGTCAGCGGCATCGACCTGGTGCAGTGGCAGCTGCGCATCGCCTCCGGGGAACCGCTCGATTTCGGCCAGGACGACGTGCAGCTGAGCGGTCACGCGATCGAATTCCGCATCAACGCCGAAGACCCCGAGCGCAACTTCGCTCCGGCACCCGGTCGCATCGAAGTCCTGGCGCTGCCTGGCGGCCGCGGAGTGCGCGTCGATTCGCACGTCATCGCCGGCTACGAGATCCCGCGTTTCTACGACTCGATGATCGCCAAGGTCATCGTCTACGGCAAGGATCGCGAAGAAGCGCTGCGCATCGCCAGGCGTGCCCTGCGCGAGATCCGCGTCGAAGGACCGGGGCTCGCGACCACTACCGGTCTGCACCTGCGTATTCTCGGTCAGGCCGAGTTCGTCAACGGCGCGGCCGACACTTCCTTCCTCGAACGCTACCTCGAATCCTGACATGCGCCGTGCTCTGGTCACTGGCGCCGCCGGCTTCCTCGGATCCCATTTGTGCGAGCATCTGCTCGCGCGGGACTGGGAGGTCGTCGGCATGGACAACTTCATCACCGGCGACGAACGCAACCTCGAAGCACTGCGCGAGAATCCGCGCTTCAGTTTCGTGCGTCACGACGTCACCCAGTTCATCCATCTGGCTGGACCGCTCGACGGAGTCTTTCACTTCGCCTCGCCGGCGTCGCCGATCGACTATCTGAGGATCCCGATCCAGACGATGAAGGTGGGGGCGCTGGGCACGCACAACTGTCTGGGACTGGCGATGGCCAAGCACGCGCGCTTTCTGATCGCCAGCACCTCCGAGTGCTACGGCGATCCCTTGGTGCACCCGCAGCCGGAAGACTACTACGGCAACGTCAACCCGGTCGGCCCGCGCGGCTGCTACGACGAAGCCAAGCGTTTTGCCGAGGCGCTGACGATGGCCTACCATCGCCATCACAACCTGGAAACGCGCATCGTGCGCATCTTCAATACCTACGGCCCGCGCATGCGCCTGGACGACGGCCGCGTGCTGCCGGCCTTCATCGGCCAGGCGCTGCGCGGTGAGGCTCTGTCGGTGTTCGGCACCGGCCAGCAGACGCGCTCCTTCTGTTACGTCGATGACCTGATCGAGGGCATCTACCGCTTGTTCGAGAGCGACGAGGTCTACCCGACCAACGTCGGCAACCCGCGCGAGATGACCATCCTCGAGTTCGCGCAGAAGGTGCAAGAGGCGATCGGGTCCGACGTTCCACTGGAATACCATCCGATGCCAGAAAACGATCCCAAAGTGCGCCAGCCAGACATCGCCAAGGCGCGTGAGCTCCTCGGCTGGGAGCCGCAGATCGAATTGGAAGACGGCATTCAGCGCTGCCTCGACTACTTCCGTCGGCGCGTGCAAGAACAACTCAAGCCCTGATTCCAGGAGTCCAGCATGTGCGGAATCGTTGCCGCCCTCGCCCGTGAAGGAAACATCGGTCCGGAGGTGATCTCCGGACTGAAGACGCTTGAGTACCGCGGTTACGACTCCGCCGGGATCGCCGTGATGACCGACGACGGCATCCTGGTGCGGCGCAAGATGGGCAAGATCCGGGCTCTCGAGAGCGAACTCGCAGCCAATGGGCTGCCGCCTTCGAGCCAGGCGCTGGCGCACACCCGCTGGGCCACCCACGGCGTGCCCGCCGACCGCAACGCCCACCCGCACACCGACGACAACGGCAAGGTCGTGGTGGTGCACAACGGCATCATCGAGAACTATGCAGAACTGCGCGCCGAGCTGCAGCAGCGCGGCCACCAGTTCCGTTCGGACACCGATACCGAAGTGCTGGTCAACCTGATCGCCAGCAACCTGAGGCAGTCCGGTTCGCTGCACGCAGCCGTGCGCCAGGCGCTGTCGCAGGTGCACGGTGCCTACGCGATCGTCGCCATGAGCGAGTGTGAGCCCGGGCGGTTCGTCGTCGCGCGGATGGATTCGCCGCTGGTCGTGGGGCTTGGAGCAGATGGCACCTACGCCGCCTCCGACATGCCGGCGCTTCTGCACCTCACCCGCGACTTCCTGATCCTGGAAAACGGCGAGACCGCGGTCCTCGAACTGGATCACTGCCAGGTGTACGATCCGGCCGGGCAGCCGGTTGACCGCGTGGTTACGCGCTGCGACTGGACCCCGGAGCAGGCCGAGAAGGGCGGCTACCCGCACTTCATGCTCAAAGAGATCGAAGAGCAGCCCGACGTGCTCGCGCGCACCGCCTTTGATCGATTCCACGACAGCGAGGGCGACGTCGATTTCGAAGCGACCTTTGCTCTCGACGACGCCGAACTGCGCTACTTCAGCCGGCTGCGTTTCATGGCCATGGGCACCAGCCTGCATTCGGCGATGCTCGGCCAGATGATGCTGGCCGAACTGGCGCGCCTGCCCGGCGAAACGCTCAACGCCAGCGAGTTCCTCTACAGCCCTGAGCTCAAGGAGACCGACGCGCTGACGGTGATCATCAGCCAGTCGGGCGAGACCGCCGATTCCCTGCGCGCGATGCGCGAGGTCAAGCGCCGCGGCGGACGCGTGCTCGGCGTCTGCAACGTCCAGGGCTCGACACTGGCGCGCGAGGCCGACCACCTGATCCTGACCCACTGCGGGCCCGAGGTCGGGGTGGCGTCGACCAAGGCGTTCTTCGGGCAGATCACGGCGCTCTATCTGCTGGCGATCCGCATCGGCCGCGCGCGCCGGGTGCTGGCGCCGTCGGCCGGGCGCCAGCTGCTCGCCGCCCTGCGCGGCCTGCGGCCGAAATTGGACATCCTGTTCGGCGCCGAGCTCAAGGCCGCGGTGGAACAGGCGGCGGATTATCTGGCCAGCGTGAATTCGTGTTTGTTCCTCGGCCGCGGCTTCAATTTCCCGATAGCCCTCGAAGGCGCGCTCAAGCTCAAAGAGATCTCCTACATCCACGCCGAGGGCTATCCCGCCGGCGAGATGAAGCACGGGCCGATCGCGCTGATCGATGCGCAGTTTCCGGTGATCGCCCTGGCCACACCGGGGCGCACCTACGAAAAGATGATCTCCAATCTGCAGGAAGTGCGTGCGCGCGAGGGCAAGGTCATCGCGCTGTGCGCCCAGGGGGACGAGCGGATCGCGCGCGAGGCCGATTTCCTCCTACAGGTGCCCGAGGTGTCGGAGCTGTTACAACCCCTGGTCAACGTCATTCCGCTGCAGCAGCTGTCCTATCAGGTCGCGCTGAAACTCGGTCGCGACATCGACCAGCCGCGCAACCTGGCCAAATCGGTGACCGTCGAATGACCGCTGCAGACACCGGTCTGGACCTGGTGGCCGGAGGGGGGGGCTTCATCGGCTCGCATCTGTGCGAGGCGCTGCTCGCCAGCGGACGGCGGGTGCGCGTGGTCGACAACTTCGCCACCGGACACGCGCGCCACCTGAGCGGTGTCGATGTCGAGGTGATCCGTGGGGATGCCTCCGACCCCGAGGTCGCCGAGGCTGCGTGCGCTGGAGTCACGCGCATCTTTCATCTGGCCGCCCGACCCAGTGTGCCGTGGAGCTTCGAGTTCCCTGAGCAAGCGCTGCAGGCCAACCACGGCACCACTGTGGCCCTGATCGAGGCCGGCGCGGCGGCCGGAGCCTCGCGGCTGGTGTTCTCTTCGAGTTCGGCGATCTATGGCGACGACCCGGCCTTGCCCAAGACCGAGGACATGCCGCCGGCGCCGCAGTCACCCTATGCCGAGCACAAATGGATGGGCGAGCAGGTGTTGCGCCGCGCCCATGACGAGGGCCGCCTGGAAACGGTTTCCTTGCGGTACTTCAACGTTTATGGACCGCGCCAGGATCCCGGCTCACCCTACTCCGGAGTGATTTCTCTGTTTTGCCGCTGGGCGCTCGACGGCGTGCCGGCCAAGGTCTTCGGCGATGGTCTGCAGACGCGCGACTTCATTTATGTCGCCGACGTGGTCGCCGCCAACCTGGCCGCCGCCGCGGCTTCCGGCCTCGCCCCGGGCGCGGTCTTCAACGTCGCCCGGGGCGAACGCATCTCGGTACTGGAATTGTGGCAGCAGGTCTGCCTGGCCGCCGGCTGCGAGCCAAGCGAGCCGACCATGCTCGCCGCGCGCATCGGCGACGTACGCCATTCGGTGGCTTCGATCGTCGCAGCAGAACGCGATCTCGGCTTCGCGCCGCAAGTGGTTTTTGGCACAGGCCTGGCCCAGACCCTGGCCTACGAAAGGCAGCGGGCCGGCTGAAGATCAGCCGTTGGGGGCGACGGGCCGACTGAAGATCAGCCGTTGGGGGCCAGGGCCGGCTGGATCGTACGGGCGAATTCTGGGTCGTCGATCTGCAGGTGTCCGTAAAAAGAACTCTGTCCGCGGATGATCCAGACGTTGCTCTCATCGCGCTTGAACGAAGGGCTGCGCACCATCGACACCATGTCGGCTACCGAGTGCACCCGGGTCCAGCCCGGCGCCGGCCCGTCGGTGGAACTCGAGTCGGCCACCGCGACGATGAAATCACCGGGCTGCAGGCCGAGTTGGTCCGCCGGCGATTCGCGGTAGACCTGACGAATTTTCAGGCATTTCTCGTCCAGCGGCCCATTGCGAGGCAGATTGACGGTGATCGTGGCGCGGACCAGATCCATGCCGAGCAGTCCATAGAGGTCGCGCGCCGAGGTTTCCTGCAGCTCGATCTCGAAACGCAGTGGCTTGTTGTTGCGCACGATGGCGAGCTTGAGCAGGTCGCCGGCGCTATGCGACATCATTGCGCTGGCGTAGCGCGGGAAGGTGGTGATCGGCTTGCCTTGCAGACTCAGGATGCGATCACCGGTCTGGATACCGGCGCGCGCCGCGGGGCCGCGCGGATGCACCGCGACGACTTCGGGAAAGCCGCCCTTTTCGAGCACGTTCATACCCGCCCAGAAGCGGGTTGACATGCCGACGTCGAAGAGCCCGCTCTCAAGAGAGGCCATCACCTGGTCAACCGGAATGGCAAAGCTCAGACCTTGGCCCTGGCTGTGACGGGCGACGGCGATGCCGATCATTTCGGAATTGATGTTGAACATCGGTCCACCGGAGCTGCCGTAGTTGATCGCCGCGTCGGTCTGGATCAAGCCCGATAATGGAATCCGGTCGCCGCCCGGGATTTCGACGGTGACCGAGCGGCCGAGGCCGGACAGCATGCCGGCACTCAGCGAATGGGACTGCCCGTAGGGTGCGCCGATAACCACCACGCGTTCACCCACGAGCAGGTCGGAGGACGTGCCGAGCGGAACCGGCGGAAAGGTCTGGCTGGACTGGATCTGCAGCAAAGCCAGGTCGTTGCGCTTGTCCAGGGAAAGTACCCGCGCTTCGAAATCGGTGACCCCGCTGGGGGCGTGTTCTTCGGGGAATGAGATTTCGACTCGTAGTGCTTCGACCGGAATGTCACTGTCGGGGGCAATCGAGACCACGTGCCCGTTGGTAATGACCAGGCCGTTCTCGGAATAGATCACTCCGGTGCCGGTGTTGATCTCGACGTATCCGCTCAGTTCTCCACCGAAGCCGGCGAAGTTACCAAAGAAAATATAGGGCGCCAACAGCTTGACGCTGACCACGCTGGGCGCCACCCGGCGGAACACCTGGGCCTCGGGGGTCAGGCGGTCGCCGTAGCGTTGCTGCAGATCCTCGACCGGGAGCTGCGCCGGCGCCGCCAGGGCCAAGGCGAGGACAGGCAGAAACATGACCCCAGGATACGCGACAAGAGCGCCTCGGAAACGTCATCCGCGCGGTCTTCCGGCCAAGAAAAATACCGGCCAGCTGCAACCGCAGGCGCCGTCGGCGGGTCGTCGCGCCTAAGCTGGATGGGTGCGCCACCACCGTACCGGCCAACTTTCCGTCTGCGTCATGTTCGCAGCGATGGTGCCGCTGTTGCTGCCCGCCCAGAGACAGGCGGAGCAAGAGATCGATTTCGCGCGGGACGTCCGCCCGATCCTGGCAGCCAATTGTTTCCTCTGCCACGGCATGGATGAACAAGAAGGTGGGTTGCGCCTGGACACTTATGCTGGGGCCTTCACTGACCTTGGTGGTTATTTTGCTCTGGTCCCCGGCGACCTCGAGGAAAGCGAACTGTGGTACCGCATTTCCACCGAGGACCGCCATGACCGCATGCCCCCGGCACGTCACGCCGAGGCACTGCAAAGCGACGAAATCGACCTGATCCGCCGCTGGATCGAACAGGGAGCGAAATGGGGCCGCCATTGGGCCTTCGTCGCCGCACAACCTCCCGCCACCCCCGTCGTCGAGGATCAGGAATGGGTGCGGGATCCGCTCGACGCTTTCGTCCTGGCGCGGCTCGAACAAGCCGGTCTGCGCCCTGCTGCGGAAGCGGACCGGCGCCAGTGGCTGCGGCGGGTGACCTTTGACCTCACCGGCCTGCCACCGGGCTTGGACGAGGTCGAGGCCTTCCTCGCCGACGACTCGCCGCAGGCTCACGAAAAGGTGGTGGACCGGCTGCTGGCCTCGCCTCGTTACGGCGAGAAGTGGGCGCGGCACTGGCTCGACCTGATGCGCTACGCCGAGACCAAGGGCCACGAGTTTGATTTTCCCATCCCCAATGCCTGGCACTACCGCGACTACCTGATCCGCGCGTGGAATGAGGATCTGCCCTACGACCGTTTCATGGCCGAGCACGTGGCCGGCGATCTGCTCGCCCCACGGCTTGATCCATCAACCGGCGCCAACCAGGCCGTGCTGGCCACGGCATCGTGGTTCCTCGGTGAAGAGGTCCACTCGCCGGTCGACACGCGCAAGGACCAGCTCGATCGCAGCGCCAACAAGATCGACGTCTTCTCCAAGACATATCTCGGACTCACCATCGGCTGCGCGCGCTGCCACGATCACAAGTTCGATCCGATCACCGCCACCGACTACTACAGCCTGACCGGACTGATCCAGTCTTCCTCCTACCGCCAAGTCCGCTTTGACAGCGAAGCCCACAACCGCGTGGTCGCCCGAGACCTGGCCGCGGCGCGCGGTGCGATGCGTCCGGCGCTCGAGCAGGCGGTGCGGGAACAACTGCACCGCGGTGTTCTGCGCGTTGAGGACAACCTGACGGCGGCGACCCAGGCTGCGGCGATCGAGGATCAGCCGCAGCTGCTCAGCGACTGGGAGGACGGCGCTTATGGCGATTGGAAGGTCCAGGGCGATGCCTTCGGCGCCGGCCCACGGCAGCGCCAGGAGATCAGCGCGCGGCAAGGGGGGGACAGCGTGCGCGGAGATTGGGTGGTCAACAGCCACGACCTGCGCCAGGATCCGGATGGCGTCGCCGCCGATGCCTTGACCGGACGGCTGATCAGTCCGTCCTTCACTCTGCGCCACCACACTCTCGAGTTCTGGTGCGGCGGCGGCGATCACGTCGGCAAGACCTGCGTCAATCTGCTCGTCGACGGCGAGGTGGTGCGTACCACCACCGGCCCGCGCGCCAACGCCATGGTGCAACGGCGCTGGGATCTGACCCCTTGGATCGGGCGCCAGGCGCACCTCGAGATCGTCGACGACCACCGCGGCGGCTGGGGGCACATCGCGGTCGATGATCTGGTGTTGCGCGATGCGGTCGAGCGCCAGCGTCAACTGCGGCGCTTATGGAAGAGCAAGCGGCTCAACGCGCAGCAGGTTGAAGCCTGGAGCCAGGCGTGGTCAGAGTTGGGGCAGCGCCCACCCCTGGCCTCCGCAGACCATCCGGCCCGGCAGGCCGCGGCGGTTCCCCAGGATCTGCTGTTTGATTTCGGCGCCGGATCCGAACCCTTGCACCAAGACGGATTCACCTTCGACCGGGTCGCGGCGGGGGTGGCGACGATCGGCTCTTCGCCCTTCCATCCCATGATCGGTATGCGCTTGCTGCCGAGTGCGCGTTTCGATTCCTTCTGGAGTGGGCTGCGCCTCAGCGAAGGAACGCAGACCGACTCCGGTGCGCGCGACTGGGTGGCGGCCGGGAAGTTGTTGCGCTCGCCCTGGTTCACGGTGCCAGCGAGTGGCCGCATCCACTATCTGGTGCGTGGGGGGGGGCAGGCTCTGGCGGCGCTCGATTCCCACCGCCTGGTGCACGGGCCGCTCTATCGCCAGGCGGTGCGCAAGTGGGCGGCCGGGGACGGCGGTTGGCAATGGGTCAGCCAGGATCTGTCCAAATACGTAGGCACGCGCTTCTTCCTCGAATTCAGTCCAGCCGCCGCGGAGGCCAGTCCGCCCGGTGCCCAGGCGGGTCCGGGCGACGAATTCGCCGTGGCCTGGATCGCGGCGGGTGCATCTGCGCCGCCGCTGCCGTGGTGGTTGCAGGCACCGGGAGCACAGGGCTGGACTGCGCAGCAATTGCAACGACGCCTGCGTCAGGCCCTGGCGGCGTGGGAGCAGCCGACTCCCGCCGATCGCGCCTGGCTCGACTGGATGCTGCGCCGTTCGCAGCTGTTCCTCGGCACTGGTGAGCACCAGGTCGGCAGTGGCGAGCACCAGGTCGGCAGCGATGCGACGCCATTCGCCCAACTCCGCGCCCTGGCCGACCGCGTGCGTTGGGAATCGCGCACCGCCCCGGCCTTGCTGCAAGCCCAGCCGGTCGAGGAATTCCTGCTCACGCGCGGGGATCCAGCCACTCCGGAACGGCCCGTCGCACACGCCTTTCCGGCCGCGCTGCGTCAGGACCTGAATGGCGAGTCCGGCCCGGACCGCGCCTATTCGCGCCTTGATCTGGCCGCCGATCTTGCCGATCCGCGCAACCCCATGCCGGCGCGCGTGATGGTCAACCGTTTGTGGCACCACCTCTTCGGCCGCGGGCTGGTTGCCAGCGTCAACAACTTCGGTTCACTGGGCACTCCGCCGACCCACCCGCAACTGCTCGACCGTCTGGCGCTGGACTTCATCGACGCGCAATGGTCGCTGAAGGCGATGATCCGCCGCATGGTGTTGTCGTCGACCTATCGCCAAGGAAACCGTGCCGCTCCTGATGCACTTGACGCGGATCCCGACAATCAAGGGTGGCATCACATGCCGGTGCGCCGCCTGTCGGCGGAGGCGCTGCGCGACGCAATGCTGTGCCTGGCCGGTCCGTGGGACCAGACCTTGTACGGTCCGCCGGTCCCGGTTCACCTCAGCGCCTTCATGCAGGGCCGTGGGCGGCCGGCTCAAAGCGGGCCGCTCGATGGTGCCCGGCGGCGCAGCATCTACCAGGAGGTACGGCGCAACTTCCTGCCGCCGCTGCAGCTGGCCTTCGATTTTCCGGTGCCCTTCACCGCGATCGGCCGGCGCACGGTCTCCAACGTGCCGAGCCAGGCACTGGCGCTGATGAACCATCCGCTGGTGGCCGAAATGGCACGCCAGTGGGGGAGGCGCATGGTGGCCGAGGGCGCCGAACAAGCCCAAGCCGCGATCGAGCGCATGTACCTCGAGGCCTACGCGCGACCGCCCTCGGCGCCCGAGATCGAAGCCTCGCTAGCCTTTCTTCAGGGCGAGGGCCTGGCTCGGCCCGAAGCGTGGGCCGACTTGGCCCACGTGTTGCTGAATTCCAAGGAGTTCCTGTTCCTGCGATGACCTTGCCCCTCACTCGCCGCGAGGCCCTGTTGCGCGCCGCCCACGGCTTCGGTGCCTTTGCGCTGCTGGGCATGCAGCCGGGCTTCGCCGCCGCCGCGACCTCGGCAGCCGGCCACGGGCATGCCGCGCCCTTGCGCCGCCGCCGGCCGGCCAAGCACGTGATCTTCCTCTACATGGACGGCGGCGTTTCGCAGGTCGATTCCTTCGACCACAAGCCGCGGCTGGCGCGCGAGCACGGACAGCCGATCGGCATGGAAATCCCGCGCACCCAGTTCGACGACGTCGGCACTGTGCTGAAATCGCCGTGGGAGTTCCGCCCCTATGGCGAGTGCGGGCTGATGGTCAGCGATCTTTTTCCACACATCGGCGCCATGGCCGACGACCTGGCCCTGATCCGCTCGATGACCAGCGCCTTTCCCGAGCACACCAGCGCCAACTATTTCCTGCACACGGGTTCCGGTTTGCAGGGCCGGCCGAGCATGGGGGCGTGGTGGACCTATGGATTCGGCAGCGACAACCAGGACCTGCCAGGATTCGTCGTCCTCAATGGCGGCCTGATTCCTCCGGGCGGGCTGGACAACTTCAATTCGGGTTTTTTGCCAGCTTCCTTCCAGGCTTCGTTGTTCCGCAGCGGGCCCGAGCCGGTGGCCAATCTGCATCCGCGCGAAGACCGCCCCGGCTTGCAGCGGCGCAAACTCGATCTGCTCCATAAGCTGGATCAGGGCGTGCTCGGTGAGCAGCTGGGTGCCGACCCCGGAGTCGCGGCCGCGATCGACAACCACGAGACTGCCTATCGCATGCAGTCCTCGGTGCCCGGTCTGCTCGACCTTCAAGGCGAATCCGCGGCCACGCGCAAGCTCTACGGTCTCGACCATGACAACCCGCACACGCGCAGCTACGCCAGCCAGTGTCTGCTGGCGCGACGCCTGGTCGAACGCGGGGTGCGTTTTGTAGAACTGACCTGTCCGGCGATTGCGGGCATGGACCGCTGGGACCAGCACGGCGACCTGCGCAAAGGCCACGCCGCCAACGCGCTGGCGGTCGATCAGCCGATCGCCGCTCTGCTGCGCGATCTGAAGGGGCGCGGTTTGTGGGACGACGTGCTGGTGGTTTTTGCCGGCGAGTTCGGACGCACGCCGATGGCCCAGGGCAGCAACGGCCGCGACCACAATCCGCACGGTTTCTCGGTGTGGCTGGCCGGCGGCGGCGTACAGGGGGGGCTGACGGTCGGAGCGACCGACGACTACGGCTATTTCGCCGTCGAGGACCCGTTCGAGATCCACGACCTGCACGCCACCATGATGGCGCTGATGGGGGTCGACCACCGCCGCGTCACCTTCCGTTTCGACAGCCGCGACATGCGCCTGACCGACGTCAAAGGCAAGGTGATCAAGCAGGTCCTGGGCTGAACCTGCGGGAAGCGCGGCCTGGGCTGTCCTAAAGTGGCGCCGTGAGTCCGACCCTCTACTCCCTCGTTCACGTGGCCTCCGCCTTCCTGCTGGTCGGCGTGACCTTCAAGGCCTTTGCTTCGCCGGACGCCTCCCAGAAGCGTCAGGTGATGATGCTCGCCGGAATCTTCAGCCTGCTGATGCTGGTCGGCGGCTTCGGCCTGATCGCCAAATTGAACTACGGGTTCCCGCTCTGGATCGTGATCAAGGTGCTGTGCTGGCTGGGGCTGTCGGCGATGGCCGGCCTGGCCTACCGCATGCCCGACAAGCGCCCGGCGCTGGTCATGACCACGCGGGTGCTGGTGATCCTGGCGGTGTACTGCGTCTACTACCGGCCGGGCTTGGATTGACCGGGCTTCGCCGCCGCCGCTGGTGCGGCCTCGATCGCTTCGGATCCGGCCTGCTTGGCGGCTTGGCGGGCTTTGGCCCGCACCCCCTCGGCCGCGGCCCAGGCGGCGCGGGGCGGCTGTTCGATCGCCACCGGCCAGCCGGCCTGCGGGTGTTTTTCGATGAAACTCAGCAGTTCAAGCTGGCGCGGTGACAGCAGCGATTGCCAATCACCCTGCAGCCGGGCGTTGACGCGCAGCGCTTGCAGCTCGGTCATCGGCAGCCTGGCCAGCGCGGTCTGGCGCATGCGGTATTTGGACTCCGGGTCATAGCGCAAGGTGCCGTCGTCGTGCGGGGCGGCGAAGCTGCTGGCGCGGCGGATCAGCTCCATTTGCGAGATCTGCCGTCGGTCATACCACACCTCGACCACCTCGTCCTTGCCGAGGAACGCCGGGCGGGTCTGGATCACGCCATCGATGAGACCGAACTCGGTCTCGCCGTCCCAGAATCATTCCATGCCGAAGATCGCGCGTTCGGTTCCGCGCTGGCGTGCAGCGCTTTCATCGGCGAGCAGTTCCAGGTAGACCGGCACCGGCCGGCGGCTGGCCTGCAGGCCGCGGCGCATCGATTGCGCCAGGCCGGCGAGACTCCAGTCCTCGGCCAGCCGCGGGCCCAGCGCGTTGCCGCTGGCGTCGACGATGCGCACCACCGGGTTGTTCCACGCCGGCTCCTGGAATCGCCGCCGAATCAGGTCGTCGTGATCCTCGGCGGTGTTGTTGTAGATGCAGGCCGGGACGAAGGCGGTTTCGGCGGCTTCGACCAGTAGCGGGTGGCTCAGAACCTGAGCTCCGTAGTCCTGGCAGGTGCTTCAGCCAGGGACTTCCTGGAACAGCAACAGGATCGGCTTGGCGCTGAGGTGAGCTTCGGCCTGGGCGCGGTGAAAGTCGCGCTGCCAGGCAACGCGGCCGAGTTCGACCGGTGCCTGGATGGGTGCGGCAAGGAGACTGGCGAGAAGCGGGGCGAGAAGCATGGTGGCTACGAGGTCTGGTTCCAGCCTAGCAGATGGGATGAGAAGGCCGATCTTGGGCGACGCAGTACCTTGATGGTCTGCAAACAAAAACCGGGCTCAAGGCCCAAACCCAAGATCGACCATGACCAAGATTACCGCATCCCTTTCCCGCGTCACCTACGGACT
>JAJFFB010000073.1 GCA_021776925.1 Planctomycetota bacterium
GGCGACGAGTTTTCGGCATGGCCGACGAATAACCGGCAGTTCTTCCACTGAGAAACCAATCCAAAATTGGCGGGCAAGGTCAGATGATCAAGCAATTATTCCGGATGCAAAACCTGGTACGCCAATTGCAATCTGCCGAGCCCTGGAACACACCGATGCAAGCTCTTCAACCTATTTTCGCCGCCGTTCTGTTCACAATCCTGCTCGCCTCGCCGCTCCTGGCCCAAGGGCAACGCGCCACCGGCTCCGGAATCTCCACGCCCAATTCTCCGCATAACTTCACCGACAACCGCGACAGCCGGGTGCACGGAAATGAAATTGGCCTCGGCGGCTGGAACGGCAGCGAAGAGATCTGCCGCGTGTGCCACGTGCCCCACGACCACGACCGCGCCACCCGCTACGGCGACCGCGGCCTGTTGTGGAACCACGCGGTGAGCAGCGCGACCTACACCATGTACGCCAGTTCCACCCTCGATGGTTCGATGGCTTCGCAACCCACCGGTTATTCGAAGATGTGCCTGGGTTGTCACGACGGAACCGTGGCCGTCGACACCTTTGACAAGTACGCCGGTGGCAGCGTCTACATGGACGACTTCGGGCCCTGGTATCTGATCCCGGGCGCCAACAACTACGCCGGCGACCTCGGCAAGACGCATCCGATCTCGATGGTCTATGACCCGCTTCTCGATCCCAACCTGATGGCGAAAACCGATCCGATGGGCGGTTCCGGCACCATCGATGACGTGCTCGAAAACGGCGTCATGCAGTGCTCAAGCTGCCACGACGTGCACGACCAGCCCGGCGAATCGGTGCCCGGCACCGCGCTGCTGCGGGTCAACCAGAAAGGGTCCAAGGGCACGCCCTCTGGCCTGTGTCTGACCTGTCATATCAAGTAAGGGCGCGCGTCCTTCTGTTTTCAGCGGCTAGAATCCGGGCATGCGATGGTGCAAGCCCGTGGCGGTCCTGTTGCCGGTTATTCTCGCCGGCGGCGCCGTGTTCGCCGGGGCGGGTTGCGCAGCTCCCGCCACCGATCCCACGGTGGTCGACGCCTATGCGCTGCGCGCTGCCGAGGTCGCCGCGCAGCGCCAGCAGGTGATCGACCGCGCCGAGGCCTACGCCGCGCACCGCTGGAGCGGGGGAGTCGCCAACGCCTTCCACGGCGAAATCGACGGTTATCCGCTCGACACCCCCGACGCCAGCCAGCGTCCGGCCACCGGCTGGTCGCTTGAGGGCGACGACAACGTCGGCGTCAGCTATCAGTGGGGCGGCTTCAGTTCGCTGGAGCAGTTCGACCGCGGTGTCGCCGACGGCATGTGGGCCGGACATCTGCCAGTCCGCGGCGGCGCCCCGCCGACGCGCAAGGCGGTGGGCGTCGATTGCTCGGGCCTGGTGTCGCGGGTGTGGGGATTGTCGAACAAGCAGTCCACCAACAGCCTGCCGCGCATCTGCGTGCGGCTGCACAGTTACGACGAACTGCAGCCCGCCGACGTGCTCAACCGCGCCGGCCACCACACCATGATCTTCAAGGAGTGGGTGGGCGAGGGGCGCCAGCGCCTGCGGGTGATCGAATCGACCGCCCGCCAGGGCCGCGTGCATGAAAGCGTGCACCCGCGCGACGAGCTGCAAGAGGGGGGTTATTTGCCCTTGCGCTATCGCGCCTTCGTGCTCGACCGCGACGCGCCCTGAGAGAGCCGTTGACCACCGTTCGGCGGCGCTTGGCCACAAGAATTCGAGCGCTTGCGCCAGCGCTGTTCCAATAGGGTGCGCCTGCTCCTGACCCACGATGACCACCCTGTCCCCGGCCAAGTCCACGATCGATCCACGCCTGCGCCGCGTGCTGCTGGTGTTCGGCATCTGGACGCTGATCGGTTCGGTGTTCACGGTCAACTACTGGATGGCCTCCGAAGCGCGCGGCGAGTCGACCTCTTTTTTGGAGACTGCGGCGCGCGAAATGCCGCTCTACTTGCTGTGGGCGGTGCTCACCTTCCCTCTCGCCGTGGTGGTGCGGCGCCACCCGCTCGGCCGCAAGAGCTGGTACAGCGTCGGCGTGCACGTAGGCAGCAGCCTGCTGTTTTCGCTGACCAACATCCTCGTCTACTTGCCGGTCTTCGCCATGTCCTTCCTCTTGGAACGGGCGCGCGGCATGCACGGCGAGGACCTGACCTATGGCGCGGTGTTCGTGGTCGCGGTGCAGCTCTATCTGCCCTATTCGATGATGCTCTACTGGGCCACCGCCGCCGCGCAATCCGCGCTGCACTATCGTGAACGCCTGCGCAAGCAGGAGGTGCAGGCCAGCGCGCTCGCCGGGCAGCTTTCCGCCGCGCGCCTCGATGCGCTGAAGATGCAATTGCAGCCGCACTTTCTTTTCAACACGCTTCACTCGGTCGGAGCGTTGGCGCGCTCGGGCCGTTCGGATGAAGTGGTGTCGGTGGTCACCGGCCTTTCCGACCTGCTGCGCCGCGTGCTCGCCGCCGGACAGGCCTCCGAGGTGACTCTGGCCGAGGAACTGCGCTTCGTCGACCGCTACCTTGAGATCGAAGGTTTGCGTTTTCAAGACCGGCTGGTGGTCGCCCGCGAACTCGATCCAGCCAGCCTCGATGCGCTGGTGCCGAGCCTGATCTTGCAGCCGCTGGTCGAGAACGCAATGCGCCACGCGATCGAAGCCGACGCCGACGCCGGACGTCTGCTGTTGCGCAGCCGTCGCGACGGAGACCAGGTGGTCATCGAGGTCGAAGACGACGGTCCCGGCCCCGGTGCAGGCATCCACAAGGCGGGCGGCAACGAAGGCATCGGACTGGCCAACGTGCGCGCGCGCCTGGCCGAGTTCTACGGCGATGCCGCCAGCCTGGAACTGGTCTCCGCCCAGGTCTCTGGCACCCTCGCGCGGCTGCGCCTGCCTTGGAGGACGGAATGATCCGCGTCCTGGTCGTCGACGACGAACCGCTGGCGCGCGAGGTCCTGGCCAATCTGCTCGCCGCCCAGGAGGGCGTGGAACTTGTCGGTCAGTGCAAGAGCGGCCGGGAAGCGGTGGTCGCGATCCAGGAGCAGGCGCCGGACCTGGTCTTCCTCGACATCCAGATGCCCGGCATGGACGGCTTCGGCGTGATCCGCGCGATCGGCGCCGAGCACATGCCGCTGGTGGTCTTCGTCACCGCCTTCGACGAGTTCGCGCTGCGCGCCTTCGAGGTGCACGCGGTCGACTACCTGCTCAAGCCTTTCACCGATGATCGTTTCCTCCGCGCGTTGGAGCACGCGCGCGCCTGGCTGCGGACTCACGAGCGCGGCGAATTCGGTCGCAAGCTGATGAAACTGGTGGCACAGAACCGCGAACTGCTCGGCGACGCCGGGGCCGCCGCTGTGGGGGGGGGGCAGGGATTGCCCGGCGGCGGGCCGGCGCGTTGGCTGCAGCGGCTGACGATCAAGTCGGCGGGCTCGGTCTACTTCCTCGACGTCGACGAGATCGACTGGATCGAGGCCGCCAACAACTGCGTCAAGCTGCACTGCGGCGAGCGCAGCCACCTGATGCGGGCGACGATTTCGTCGATCGAGGCGCAGCTCGATCCGACACAATTTGTTCGCATTCACCGCTCGACGGTGGTGCGTACGGACCGCATCCGCCGCCTGCGCCCGCAGGAGCACGGCGATTACCAGGTCCTGTTGCGCGACGGCACCGAGCTGCGCATGAGCCGCCGCCGGCGCGAGGAACTGCGCGCACGCCTGCCCCTGTAGCAGAAACTGCGCACGCCTGCCGCTGTAGCCGGAACTGCGCGCGCGCCTTGCGCTTTTGCAATTCCTGGCCGCCCGTCAGTCTTCAGGCTGCAAAAGGTAGAATCGGGTCATGCAGCGTGGTCTGGCGATTCTCGGCATGATCCTGGTGGTGGTGGCCGCCCTTTTGTGGTGGCCCGACCCCAGCGATCCTGAGGTGCCGCCGGTCGACGAGGAAGTGGTCCACGAAGCACCGCCCGACCTCGCCGAAGCAGACCTGCCGGCGCCGTCGTCGGCCGGGGCCGAGGCCGGCCGCTCGGCAGCCGACGCGATTGAAGAACGCGTGCCGGTCGGCAGCGAGAATGCGAGCGGCGCAGAGGGCACGCCCTTCGCCACCGTGCAAGTGCGGCTGTTCGGCGAGAACGACATGCCGCTCGCCGGCGCACACGCCGGCGTGGTGCCGCTTCCCGGCGGCGATCTGCAGCTGGAAAACCTGCAAGGCCTCTATCTGACGATGTACGGCCGCGCTCCCGACGGCTTCAAAGTGCTCGAGGTCGAAACCGACGCCAGCGGCCTGGCGGTGGTGCCATTGATGGCGGCGCGCGAAAACCAGGAGGCCTGGGTGCTCTACGGGCGCGCGCCCGGGCGGCTGCTCGCCTACCGCATGGTGCCGACGCTGAAGCAGGGCGACACCCACGACGAGGGCATCCTGCACCTCAACGTCGGCGGCGCGCTCGAGGTCGTGGTCGGCGACGAAACCGGGGCCGCAGTGATCGACGCGGTGGTGGTGCTGGTCTCCGAAAGCGGCACCAGCGATGACGAACTGCCCATCCACTTCCAGCGCACCGACGCCAATGGGCGCGTGTTCTTCGAAAGCCTCGGCTACGGCAACTACAAAATCGAGGTCGCGCTCGAGGGCTACCTGACCTTCCACGAAGAAGGGCTCGAGCTGGTTCCGGGCGGCGTCACCTATTTCGAGGCGCTGCTCGATCGCGGCGGCGAACTGCAAGGCGAGGTGGTCGACCACCGCGGGCGTGGGGTCGGCGGCATCGATCTGGAACTGCAGGCGCGCAACAACCGCCTGCGCCCCGAAGGCCTGACCCAGATGTTCTTGGGTAATGATGCGTGGCAGACCAGCGCCGCCGACGGCTCCTTTGCCGGACGCGGTCTGGTTGCCGAAGAGAGCTATCAACTCCGCGCCGAACCCTATCCGGGCATCACCCTGCGCTCGGATTGGGTGACAGCGGGCGAATTCGTCACCCTGGTCATTCCTCCGGTGGCGCAGGTGCGCGGCGTGGTACTCGACCACGAGGGTGAGCCAGCCGCCGAGGCGCTGCTGGTCTACCTCGAATTCGACCCGGCAGCGACCCGCTACGGCGACCGCCGTTCGGTCACCACCGCCAGCGATGGCAGCTACGAGATCCTGGTGCCGGTCGGCAGCTACCACTTGGTGGCGTGGCATCCAAGCGGGGAATGGATTCACCCCGAGACGATCAAGATCGAGGACGATCAGGACTTCGATCTCGAACTGCCGCGCGGCGCGACCTTGGTGCTGAAGGCGCACGACCCGGCCGGGCAGCCGACCAAGGATCTAGAAGTGCAGGGACTGGTCGCCGGCGAACGCCTGCGCATCCCCGAGAACTACGGCCGCACCATGCGCGAACTCGCGCGCCTGCGCAAGCCGCGATGGCAGGGCAAGGAAATGGTGATCGAAGGCCTGACCCCAGGGGCTGTTTCGCTGCGTACGCGCTCCAAGGCCTATCTGCCGCAGCAGGTCCAGCTGGGGCTCGCCGCCGGCGCGCGCGTCGAACGCAACCTGGCCATGGAACCCACTTCCTCGCTGCGCATCTTTCTGCTCAGCGCCGAGGGGGGGGCCCTGCGCGGACGCACCGCGCGCCTGCTCGCCGATGGTTTCGAGGCTCTCGGTGAGACCGGACCCAAGCGCAGCGACCGACGCGGACGGGTCGATTTCAAGGGCCTGCGCGCCGGCAGCTACAAGCTCCAGTACGGCACTTCCAACCCGCAGAGCCGCGGGGTCATCTGGCACGATCTGCAGCGGGTGGCGGTCAAGCCGGGTGCGCAGGAGCTACGCCTGACCCTCGACGAGTGATTCCACCCGGCACCGCGCAGCTGCGGGGGGGCTTCACGCCGACTCCAGCTCCCGGATCAGTTCCTCTTTGCGCGCCGCGGGCAAGCGCTTCCATGCCTGGCCGGTCAGCGCACCCTCGATCGCCCAGAGGAGATTGAGGCCGGCCTGATAGCCCAGCGCCTGCACCGCGCGATAGCTCGCTACCGGCCCGGCCTGCTGCAGTTGCTCCGCGGTGGTGATGCCGGCCGCCATCAGCCACGCCGCCGACTTGGCGCCTAGACCGCGCATCTTGGCCAGAGCGCTGCCGGTGGCTTCCTTCTTGAAACGGGCGATGCGCAGGGAACGCGCCGCCCAGTCGGCCAGCGCCACCGGATTGGCGAAGACCGCTTCTGGGATCAGCCAGTAGTCCATGCCCTTGTCCTCCGGATCGGGATGGAACTTGTGACTGCCGGCGTCTTCGTAGAGCGCGCGGTTGCTGTCGTCGACCTTGAGATAGAGCTCGCCCTCGCGGTTGATCAAGGCAAAGAAGAAGCCTTCGCAGTAGAGCCCGTAGCCGCCGAACATGCGCCGCTCCTGGACTTCGCCCAGCAGGTGCAGGCGGTCGAGAATCTGGACCAGGCGCGTGTGCGGCACCATTGCAGGATAACGCTGCTAAGCTGCCTGCCTTCCCCTGCAGCCCATCATGACCGGACCCGGTCTCGCCAGCCTGATCATCCTGATCGTCGCCGCCGTGTTGTTCCTGACACGCTGGGTGCGGCTGGAAATTGCGGCGCTGATGGTGCCGGTGGCGCTCTACTTCAGCGGTGCCGCGCCCGACGCGGCGGCGGCGCTCGAAGGTTTCGGCAACCAGGCGGTGCTCGCCATCGCTTCGGTCTTCGTGCTCGGTGCCGGCCTGCAGGAGAGCGGCGTCGCCGCCTGGCTGGCCCGGCTGGTGCAGCGCCTCGGTGGCAAGAACGAGGCACGCATGTTGACGCTGATGTGTCTGGCGGTGGCCTTCTTGTCGGCTTTCATGAGCAATGCCGCCACCGTCGCCGTGCTGCTGCCGGTGGTCATCGCGCTGGCACGCCGCGCCGGCCTGCCCGCGCGCCGCCTGCTGATGCCGGTCGGATTCGCCGCCATCCTCGGCGGCAACCTGACCTTGATCGGCACCGCCTCCAACCTGCTGGTGTCGGGTTATCTGGAGAAGACCACCGGGCGTGGCTTCGGCATGTTCGACTTCGCCTGGATCGGGCTGCCGATCGTGGTCGCAGGCGTTTTCTACCTGATCACCGTCGGCCGTCGGCTGCTGCCCGGCGAGGCGCTGGGCAAGCACGGCCCCGGCACCGCGCTGCCGCAACGCCTGGTGCGCGAGTACGGCCTCGCCAGCAACATCGCGCGGGTGCGCGTCGGTCAGGCCTCGACCATGCGCGGGCGCACCGTCGGCGAATGCGACATCGGCCGCAACTATGGTCTGGCCATTCTGGCGGTAGCCCGGCGTGGCAGTTTCGGCGAGCGCTGGACCACCCCCGGACCCGGCTACTGCCTGCTGCGTGGCGACGACCTCTATCTGGAAGGGCCCGCTGAAGAAGTGTGGCGCATGGCCGAAGACACCCATTCGCGCATGGGGCTGCCCGGCAGCCATCACCTCGAGACCATCGTCGACCACGGCATCGCGCTGGCCGAAGCCGCGGTGCCGCCGCGTTCGGCTCTGATCGGCAAGAGCGTGCGCGACCATGGTTTCCGCGACCGCCACGGAGTCAATGTGCTGTCGCTGTGGCGGGGCGGTGGCCCGGTGGTCAGCGACCTGGCCAACCTCGAACTCGCCGCCGGCGACGCCATGCTTCTCTCAGGTCCGGCCGAGCGCGTACGCGAACTAGGCACCACCGAGGACCTGGTGCTGCTGACGCCGCCCGAGGACGGCCATGACTTTTCCAAGGCGCCGCTGGCCCTGCTGTGTCTGGCGGTGGCGCTGTTGCCGCCCCTGTTCGGCTGGGCCCCGCTGGCGATCAGCGCGCTCAGCGGAGCGTTGTTGATGGTGCTCTGCGGCGCACTGCCGGCCGATCGCGCTGCTCGCTTCATCGAGTGGAAGGTGCTGGCACTGATCGTCGGCACCATCCCGCTCGGCA
This sequence comes from Planctomycetota bacterium, assembly GCA_021776925.1. Taxonomy (GTDB): domain Bacteria; phylum Planctomycetota; class UBA1135; order UBA1135; family UBA1135; genus JAJFFB01. Next base: position 7,900 of record JAJFFB010000073.1, read on the forward strand.
CCGCACTCGAAACCCACGGCGTCGCCAGCCTGGTCGCGGGGGGGGTGGTCGACGGCCTCTCGCCGGTGGGGGTGCCGGCGGTGCTGGCAGTGCTGTTCCTGCTCGCCGCGCTGGTCTCGACCACCAGCAGCAACGCCGCGGCGGCGGTGATCCTGTCGCCGGTGGCCGCCCAGGCGGCGATGGCGATGAACATCAATCCGCGCACCGCCTTGCTGGCGGTGGCCTACGGCTGCAGCTGCGCCTTCCTGGTTCCCTTCGCCCACCAGTGCAACCTGATGGTCGCCGCTCCCGGCGGCTACAAAACCCGCGACTACCTGGTGGTCGGCAGCGGCCTGACGCTGGTCGTCTGCGTCGTCGCCATCCTTGGTCTGTCATTTTATTGACCGCCCGGTCCGGCGTCAGCGCTCGGTACGGAGCCTTTGCCCGCGCCCGCACCGGAGTCCGTGGCCGCGCCAGAGCCTGAGTCCGTGCCGTCGCCATCCGCGGGAACAGGCTCTGCAACGGGGATCTTGCCGCCGGCGGCGGCCCACTCCTTCCAGCGCAGATCGAACTGGGCCGGGGTGTTGCCCCACAATTCCTTCAACATGCGCCGCTGCAGCGCCAGCAGGTCCTTGCCGCTGGGATAGCCGGCTGGGTCGAGCTGGCCCTTGATCGCGCCGACAAAGGCGGCGAACTCGTCCGGGTACATACCGATCATGAAGTTGACCAGCGACCAGCACAGCACCAGGTCGTTGCGGCTGAAGTCGCCGACGCTGTTCTTGTGCATCAGCTGCGCCATCGTCGGCGCGCCTCTCTTGCGCGCCAGTTTCTGCGCGTCCTTGGACCAGTCCTGCGAACGCGAGCGTTCGTGGAACACGCCTTCGCCGCCCTGCCGCGTCCATGAATTGGGTTCGGTGCGCTTCTCGAAATAGGTCGCGATGCCGTCGGCGATCCACAGCGGCGGGTCGTAGGCGAAGAACTTGTAGCCGTCGAGCATCATGCGCGCCGTGTTGTTGACCACGTGCGGCCACAGCCAGCGGTCCTGGCGCAGGTCTGAATCCACGCACGGAATCGACGCGTTCAGCTTCGACGGCTTGCGGCAGTGCCAGCGCACCGTGTCGGTCAGGGTCACGCCCATCTGCCATTTGCTGTAGGCAAGGTGACTGCGGCGGTCGGCGTGCAGCACGATTTCGTACTTGGCGCGCTCGCCCAGATAGGGACCGTCACCCATGTAGGGTCCGCGCCCGCCCTGCGCGGCGCGCGAGGCGGGGAAGTCGGCGTCGGTGACCTGCAGAACCTGCTGGAATTCGGCGTACAGGGCCTCGAGCCGCCAGCCCATCAGCAGCACGTATTGATCCCCGTTGAGCACCTTCGGCGCCTTCAGCATGCCGTCGGGGAACAGCAACACCATGCGCTCGATGAGCGGTGCCAGGCGCGCGCGGTCCTTGCCGTTGAGCTTCATCTTTTCGATCGACGAGGCAACGCGGAAGTGCTCGGTTTCGACGTAATGCCAGGTGTCTTCGTCCATGCGTTCGGCGAACACGCCCAGCGCCGGGTCCCCCATCGGCAAGGGTCCTGAGGCGACGATCCCAGCCTGCTCCAGGACCACAGGATCGCTACCCCACCAGGGCAGCGCGGCATCTTGGGCCAGGACGGCTCCGCCGGTGCAGCAGCACAGTGCGATTCCGGCGAGCGGAGGGAGCGGCTTCATCAGCGACGAGCCTCCAGCATAATGCAATCAGAATTGGAGTTGCGAGGACGCCTGGTGGCCGTAGATGATGGGGTCTGGCCGTCGCGCCTCTCTCATGCTGTTTTCTTCCCTGCTGCTGCTGGCGGTCCAGGCTCCGGTGCCTGGTCCGACTCCCACCGATCTGTTCGCCATGACCCGCGGCGGCGTGCAGATCGAGGTCGCGGAGCGCCCGGACAGGGGCGCGCTCGAGGTCATGACCCCTTACGGGCTCTATCGCACGGCCGCCGATCCGGTGCAGATGGTCTTCGAGCGCAGCCGCGAGCGCGGCTGGCTGGAAAAGGTCAAACGCGATCCGCGCATCAGCCTGGTCGAGAGCGCTCTGCACTTCCGTGACAACGGCCAAATCAGTGCGCTGCTGGAGCTGGCCGACGCCGCCTGGCGCCGTGGCCACCTGGAAGAGATTCGCGCCGCCTTCCGCGGCCTCGAGTGGTGGGGGGTGCAGCTCGATCCGGTGCCCGCCGAACTCGACGGCGATGCGCGCGTGCACTGGCTGTGGGAGCAGGCGCAACTCGAGCGTTCGGTCAAAGGGCTGCTCTACGGCGGCCGACTGTCCAAAGAGGTGGTTCCAGGTGCCTACGGCGTCGGCCGTCGCCAGCTCAGCCTGACCGAAGTGCGCCGTGGCCTGCGCCACGAAAACTCGTTGGCGCGGCGGGCGGCGATCTGGGTCGCTGGTGTGCAGTTGCTCGACGACCTCTACCTCAGCGCTGACCTGATGCACCTGAGTTTGTACGGCCCGCCGTCGCTGCGCGACCGCGCCGCCGACAGCGCCGCCTACGTGCATCCGGACGGCAGCCGCGAGTACTGGGTGCGCGCGCTGCTACGCGCCGAAGACCTGACCCGCCTGCGCGCCGCCCAGGCGCTGGTCTACGCGATGCCCGACTACGCGCCCAAGGCCATCGGCCACGTGCTCAGCGCGGTCGGCAAGCGCGCCCCCAAGCGCTACAAGTACGCCGGCCATGGCATGCAGGTGGTCGTTGATCGGCGCGAACCCACCCCCTCGTTGCGCCTGCAGTCAGAATTGCTTGACGGGAACTTCCTGAGCGGCGAACACCTGGAAAACAGCAGCAATATCAAGGTGGTGAAGCTCTCCGAGGGATTGCAGCAATCCCTCCTTGCCCTGCTCGCACGGCTCGCCGATGATCATCAGGAACGGACGTTGGAGGAGTGGCTCGCCTGGGCCGCGGCCCAGCGGCTGACCTCCCGATGAACTCCCCAACCTCCAACACCGCGGAAAGCGAAGGCGGCTCTGCCGCTGCGGCAAGCGAAGACGCCGCCGCCGCCGCCGCAGGATCGCCCGCAATCAAGGTGGTTCAATTCGGCGGCATGACGCGCGGCATGACCCTGTCGCCGCCGTGCGCCAAGGTGCACATGGCCCTGCACTTCAAGGGGCTCGATTTCGGTCTGGTGAACTGTGTCTCGCCCGGGCAGATCAAGCGCCACAATCCACGCGGCCGCGTGCCGGTGTTGCTCATCGATGGCACTTCGGTGGTCGACAGCAGTGACATCCTCGATGAGCTGGATCGCCGCTACCCCGAGCCGCCGCTGAGCCCGCCGAGTGAAGTCGAGCGCGCGGTGTGCCACATGATCGAAGACTGGGCCGACGAGGTGCTCTACTTTCAGGCGGTCTACCTGCGCTGGATGACCGACGACGGTTACGCGGCGTTGAAGGAAAAAGCCTTCGCCACCATGCCGTGGCTGCTGCGCAAGCTGATTCCGGGGGTCGCGCGGCGCAAGGTGCGCCAACGCCTGGCCGGACAGGGCACCGGTCTCAAGCCCGAGAGCGTGGTGCGCGCCGAATTCGAACAAGGGCTGGCGATGCTGGCCGCAATGCTCGACCCGGGCCCCTTCCTGGTCGGCAAAGAACTTACTCGCGCCGACCTCGCCGTGGCCAGCGTACTCGACCAGCTGTGCGTCGAGGCGATCACGCCGACGGTCGCTGCGCAGATCCGCGGCAACGAAGTGCTGCGCTCCTGGCTCGAGCGCGTGCACGAGCGCATCCCCCAGGTCGCCGGCTAAGCTGGCATCGCGGCGATCTGCGCCAGTTCGGACTGAATCAGGCCCAGGCGCTCTTCGCCGCCGCCACCGACTTCGGCGGTGATCCAGCTGTCGAAGCCGGTCACGCCGAGCGCCTTGATCACCGCCGGCCAGTCGTTGTCGCCCTCAAGGATGCCGACTTGGAAGCCCTTCCAGATGCCCTCGTCGTTCTGCTTCTTGCGGCTGTAGCCCTTGGCGTCGAGCTTGAGAATGCGGTTGCCGAGCGCCTCGATCCAGTGCTCGGGCCAGCCGTATCGCACGATGTTGCCGACGTCGAAGTAGGCGCCGACCGCCGGGCTGCCAAAGGAATCGACGTAGTATTTGGCTTCCAAAGGCGAAAGAAGGAAGTTGTTCCAGACGTTCTCAAAGGCGATGGCGACACCAAATTCCTCGGCCAGCGGCACCATGCGCGCGATCTCGTCGTGTGAGCGCTGCCACGCCTTGGCGTAGCTGATTTCCTTGCTGACCACCGCGGGTACAACCAGCACGGTACTTCCGCCATAAAGCTTGCAGTCATGCAGCGCGGTCTCGAGCGCCTTGACGCCAGCGGCGCGCACCTTGGCGTCGGGGTGGCTGAAGGGTTTGCCCCAGTGCACGGAATCGACCACGCCATGAATCGGCAGACCGGTCGCGTCGCGCGCGTCGAGCACCTCTTGTGCGTCCAGATTGTTGGGGCTGTCCAGCTCAATGCCGTCGTAGCCGAGGCGCTGGACCAACTCGAACTTGTCCAGCACCTTGGCGCCCGCTTGCACCATGCCGTACTTGACCGCGGTGCGCAGACGCACCCGTCCCGGCACCCCTGGTTCCTGAATCCGGATAGAACATTTGGCGGCGGCGGCGAAGGGCGCCGTGCCTGCCAGCGGGGCTGGAGAGGCTAGTGGCGCGGCCGCCAGGGGCGTGGCGGCCAGGGGCGCGGCGGCGGAAGCGAGAAGGAACTGCCTACGGGTCGGGGAAGCC
>JAJFFB010000074.1 GCA_021776925.1 Planctomycetota bacterium
ATTTCAGTGATCTCGAGCATTTCGAAAGGCGATCAGAGTTGTCGTCGGCAATGCCAGACCTCGTATTATCGCCCGGCGCAGGGGCAGCGGCAAGCGCCGAATGAAAACCGGTCTGTCCCCCTGAATAAGCCGTAAAAACCAGGTTTTGCCCCCTTGTATTTGACTTCAGGCGCGGTAAAGAAGCCCTTTGCCGTGACCGCGCAAAATGAGCAACGCGCGGAAAGACGTGTCACCCGGCGCGTTTTCAAGCGTCGTCTCCTCCAGACCCCGTGCCTGCGCGTTCGCCGCGCGGCCCAATCCAGGGCTGACCAGCCATTGGGGAGGGGTTCTACCGCTTGCTAAGCTCGCCGCTTCCCGCGCGCCGTGCACGCCTCTACCGATCCCGTTTTTGTCATTGCTGATTCCACCGGGCCCGATCCGGTCCGGGACGGGGTTTTTTTTGTCGAGGCCTGGGCCTTCCCTCAGGAAGAAGGCCCGGTGCAGGTCATCCCTCCGACCTGGCTGATGCCCTTCGCCGACCTGGCCGAGGGCTCGCCGCTGTCGCGTCGGCTGAGCGACCTCGGGCTGAAGGGTGACTCTTTGCAGCAGTTGCCGCTGTGCAGCGAAGCACTGCCTGCTCTGCTGCAGGAACTCGCCGCGCGCCCGCTGGTGCTGCCGGCCGCCCAGCAGGAATTCCTCGAGCGCTTCCGTAATTTCTGCCCCGACGCGGTCGATCCGTGCTGCCTCGACCTCGAGGCCCTGGCCGGCCTGCTCCTGCCGCAGCGCGGCAGCCGCGACCACCGCGCACTGTTCCAGCGCCACCTTGGCCAGGCAGCGCCCTCGCCGTGGCGCGCCCAGCACACGCGGGCTCTCTGCGAAGCCTTGGTCAGGCGCCATCGCGATCGCGGCGAAGAGACTCGCCAGATGTTCGCCCGCGCCTTCGACGAAACCCAGTCCGCCTGCACCGAGCAGGAGTCGCCGGCGGTCGAGTGGCTGGAAACCGCACGGCGCCTGCTCGACCGCCCGAGCCGTTTCGCGGCCGGCAGCGAAGACCTGTTCCGCGAACTGCCACCCGACGGCGGCTTCTCCGAAGACCTCGAGTTCGCGCCGATGGACGCCGACAGGGTGCTGCGCGACGTGGTCCCTGAATTCCTGTTGCAGTACCAGCTCGACTTCGAACCCCACCAGGTCCTCGAAGGACGGCTGGAACACGAAGCTGGCCTCGAAGAAGAAGATGAAAAGGTGCTCGAGGCTTTTTTTGACCTGCTGCCGCGCCATTTTGCGCGGCTCGCCGGCAAGGAAGCCGCCGCCGAACGGCCGGGCCAGCGTGCCCTGGCGCGCGCGGTCGAACAATGCGTGAGCGGTTCCTCCTTCCTGCTCGCCGACGCGCCAACGGGCACCGGCAAGACCCTGGCCTACCTCGCGCCGTTGCTGTTGTGGGCCACGCGCCACGGCATCCGCGTCGGCGTATCCACCTTTACCCGCGCATTGCAAGAACAAGCCTTCCTGCGCGAGATCCCGCGCGCGCTCGAACTGCTGAGTGAAGCCGGCCACGCTGCTGAGCGGCCGCGGGTGAGCATGCTCAAGGGGCGCTCCAACTACATCTGCGGCCGCGCCATCCTCGACGCGGCGCCGGGTCTGGATGGTGCCTCTGCGGTGGCGCGCGCCACCTGGCTGCGCCTGGCGCTGTTCTATCTCGAAGATTCCGCCGCCGATCTCGACGGCTTCACCCTCGATCCCGGCGTGCCCTTCGGCAATCCGCAGCGCACTGCCCGCATCGCCGGACGCATGGTCGGCCAGGTGCGCGCGATCCCGACCTGCTGTCACGGGCGCGCCGCACTGCGCTGCGGCGCCGGAGTGCGCACCCTGCGCGCCGACCGTTCACACCTGGTGGTGACCAACCACGCCTTCGTGTTGTCGCGCCCCGACTACTTCTCGCATCTGGTCTTCGACGAATGCGATCACCTGCACGAGGTCACGCTGTCGGTGCGCAGTTTCGAGATCGAACTCGACGACGTCACCGCCTTGGCGCAAAACCTGCAGCAAGGACGCGGCCGCGACCGCGCACCACTCGAACGGCTGCACAAACTGCTCGGGCGCCTGGCTGCTGGCGACCGCAGCGAGATGCTGGTCCAGCAAGCCGAACTCGCGGTGCAGGGCACGCGCCTGCTCGATGCCGCGGCGCACGAGTGCACCCGCGAGCTGCGCGTGTTTCGCGAGTACCGTCAGGAAGAGGGCGCCAACCGCACCGCCGAAGAACGGGCTTTCCTGCTGCACGAGTATCTCGAAACCGGGCGCGGCGACCGTCTGGCCACCGTCCTGCACTCCTTGCGCCACGCCGTCGACCAGGTCGACAGCGCGCTGCGCTACGCCATTGAAGAACTCGGCGAAGTGCCGTCGCGCGACGCGCGGCGCCTGCGCTGGTCGCTGCGCCGCCCGCTCGAGCTGCTCGGTCACTGGCGCGAGGGCCTCGAGCTGTGGCTCGGCGGCGAATCCGAACACGGCGACTTCTCCGACCAGTTTCACTACCACGTGGTCTTCGAGCGCCGCCGCCGGCCGATGCTGGTGCTGAAATGGATCTTGCCGCAGGAGTGGCTCGGCAACGTTTACTTCCCCTCGCTGCGCAACGCGGCGCTGGTCAGCGCCACCGCGCGTCTGCGCGGCGGCTTCCGTTCGATGAAGGGTTATCTCGGCCTGGACATCCTTGAGCAAGACACCGTCGACCGCGCCGGCCGCGAGGTTGGCGACTTCACCGGACTGCCGACCTTCGACCCACGCGCCGCGGTGATCGCGATTCCCGAAGACGCGCCGCCCTACGCCTGGCGCGGGCCCGACGCCGACACCTGGCTCGAATACGTCGAAGACTGCCTGGTGTTCCTGGCCGAGCGCACCTGCGGCCGCGTGCTCGGTCTGTTCACCAATCGCATGGTGCTGCAGCGCATGGGCGAGCGCCTCGCTGCACCCTTCCGCGCGCGCGGCATCCAGCTCTATTGGCAGGGCATGCCCGGCCTCGGCAAGGAAGACATCATGGAGCGCTTCCGCGCGCGCACCGACAGCGTGCTGCTCGGCCTCGACACCTTTTGGTACGGCGTCGACTTCCCCGGCGAGACCTGCCAGCACGTGGTGGTGACCAAGCTGCCTTATGGCGCCCTCGACGACTACACCTACGCGCAGAAAGCGCGCATGGGTGCCGGGCCGCAGCGCAACCGCATCTATCTGCCCAAGGCGCTGGCCATGTTCCGCCAGGGCTGCGGCCGCCTGCTGCGCAACGAGCGCGACCGCGGTTCGGTGCTGATCCTCGACCGCCGCGCCTTGGAGAAACGCCACGCCGATTTCTTGCGCGAACTGCCGGGCGGCGCCGAGGAATGGGAAGAGCCGAACATCCATATCGCCGACAGCGACACCTGTTTCCAGCGCATCTTCAGCCACATGCAGCTGGGCAAAGAGATCGAGCGCCGCGGATTGGTGGGAGACTTCAGCGCAGTTCGCGGCCATCTGGCCACCGAATAGGGCCGCTTACTCGCGGTCCCACTTCAACCGCCACGGGTCGTGGGTCCCTTCCTGCCACGCCTTGAGTGCGCCGCTCAATTCGATCCGGATCTGCTGGTGCGAGGCATCCTGCGCCAGATTGCGGCTTTCCCACGGATCGATCTGCAGGTCGTAGAGTTCCAGCCGCGGGCGCTGCAGCAGGCGCGCGACGGTCCGGATTCCGTACTGCGTGCGCCCGGACTTGAGGACCTCTTGCCAGGTCGCGGAACGATATAGATCCGAGGCAAAAGGGAAGGCGAGAGGCGCGGCGAAGTTGACGATCAGCTTGTAGCGCCCGCGGCGGATCGAGCGCATCGGGTAGTACATGGTGACCTCGTGCAGCGTGTGCGAGGCGAATAGATCGCGCTGCCACTGCGGCGGCGGATCACTCAGCAAGGGAACCAGGGTGCGGCCGTGCAAGGGCGGGCCGTCCGCGGTCGGAAGGCCGCACAAATCGAGCAGCGTCGGCAGCAGATCGACCAGGCTGGCCCATTGCGCACGACTTTCGCCGGTGGCCGCGACCCCGGCACCGGCAAGAATCAACGGCACCTGCAAACCAGGTTGATAGACCGTGGTCTTGGCGCCGGGAAAGGCCGGACCGTGGTCCGAGGTGAAGACGAACACGGTGTTGTCCAGCACTCCGCGCGTTTGCAGGACTTCGCGCAAGCGGCCGATGCCCTGGTCGACCCGCGCCACCGACTGGTAGTACTGAGCCCATTCGGCGCGGCACGCCGGCGTGTCCGGCAGCCACGGCGGCACACTCAGACGCGCAGGATCAAAGACCTGTTGCTGCACCCCGTCACGCGTTTGCCCCGGTGCCGGATTGCCGAAGCGGTCGGGGCGTTGCCGGAGTTCCTTGGCGCTGCCCCCCCCCCGGTGCGGGTCGGAAGGACAGAAAAGCAGGAAGAAGGGCTGTCCGGACTCGGCCTTGAGGGCGGCATCCACCGCGTCGGCCATCTGCACAGGATTGCGCGAGGAAGCCTTGAGCACCTCGTCGAAAGGAAAGGACGAGTCGGGACCGACGTGCAGCTTGCCGACGCGCAGACTGCGGTAACCAGCGCCCTGCAGAAGCAGAGAAAGGCCGATCTCGCGGGCGTGGCCTTCGAAGTTGTGCTGGGCGTGCTGCAGCCCGTACTGCGCGGTAGCGTGGCTGAAGCGCCCGGTAAGGATGCTCGAGCGGCTTGAACTGCAGCTCGCCACGGTGGCATAGGCGGCCTCGAAGCGCACGCCGACGGCGGCCAGCGCGTCGATATGGGGCGTGCGCGCTTTGGCATCGCCATAGCAGCCGAGCTGCATGCCGAGATCATCGGCGATCACCAAAACGACGTTGGGAGGCACCAGGCGGGCATCCTGGGCGGCCGCCGGAGCGAGGAAAAGCACAAAGGAGCAGAGCAGGCGCATCATGCAGGGTCGTGGGCAGAATAACCGCTACCGGGCCCCACCCTGCCTCTAATGCGGGCATGGCCCCCCGCCGTACCCCCACCCTGTGGTGGGTGCTTCCATTGCTATGCGTCCTGGTCATCCTCACCTGGCGCCCATGGACACCCGCTGCGGATCCATCCGGTGAGTTGCATTCCGCTCTGCTGGGGCGATCCTCCGACGAAGGAGCCGACTTGGACGAACGCGGTCGCCGCTTGCTGGCGCTGCATTCGGATGGCTTTTCCAGGGTACCCAGCGCGCCGTGGTTGCACGGGGTGGTGGTCGATCCTGATGGCCGTGGGGTTGCAAACAGCCAGGTGCTTTTGATCGCCACCGCCGAGGGTGTGCAGGTCACCACCACCACCGGGCCTGATGGCAGCTTTGCCATCTCCGCTGCCCAAGTCCCCGACCTTGCCGGCCAGGATGCGGTCTTCCGGTTGTCCGCGGTCGCTTCCGGCTGGTTGTCGACCTCGCTAGAAATCGACGGCTATTCGTTGCCGCGCACCGAGCCGGTGCGCGTTCATCTCCGCACCGGTCTTGCGGTCCAGGTCGTCTGTGTGCGCGAGCCTGATGGCGAGGTCATCGCCGGGGTTCCCTTGGAGGCGGTCGCCGACGCCACCACCCTCGAACAGACAGGTTCGCGATCCGAGGGCATCAGCGACACCGACGGCTCCGCCTGGCTGACCGTAGCCGGTCCGGGATGGATCACGGTGTCGGCCTTTGCCGGCGGCATGTATCCCGGATGGACCGATTCCTTTCTGGTCAGCGAGGCGGGACAGACTCTGAAAATGACGCTGCCAGCAGTGCTGCCACGCTTACATATCCGCGCGGTCGACATGGACAGCGGTGCAGCACTGAAAAGGGTGCAATACCAAGAGTTCCGCTGGGCGGCAGGAGAACAGCCCCAATACGTCGAAGTCCGGGCCGGCGCCGCAGGTGAGCTGCATTACCAACCCCCGTCCGACCAGAGTTCCGCTCTCATGGTCGGAGCCCCGTCCTACCAGCCGGTCCTGGTTTTTCCAGACACCTGGGATGGCGAGTCCGAGGATATCCAGGTGGTCGAGCTCGATGCCCTGCGCGAGCTGCCCTTGCAGATTCTCGAGGGTGGCCAGCCGGTGGCCGCCGCCGTCACCTGGAGTTGGACGGCCACCCTGGAACGCAGCTGGCGCGCGCGTCCGGCCATGTTGCCGGGATCTCTACTGGAACATGCACGGGTCCTGAGGCGTACCCGCAGCAACGCCGGGGACGACGGCATGGTGACTCTCCAGGTCACGCGCCATCTGCCTTCCCGGATCCACGTCCGGACCCCTTCCGGCTTGAGCCGCGGACTCCGCTTCGACCGGGTCGAAATCGAGACTCTGCCCCTGGTCGACGGAGTGTGGCAGCTCGATGTCGCCCCCTTCCCCCTCGCGGCAGTCGAACTGGTTTTGCTCGACGCCGACCTCAGGCCGGTGCCCAATCAGTGGTTCTGGTTGAGCGCCACCGGCCTGCTCGGCATCAGCCAGGCGCAAGCCGACGTCTGGCGTGCGTCCGCACCCGATCGCCACGATTACGACGCGGATTTCGAGCGCGACAAGGAAGCCTACGATCTGCTGAGCTATTCGTGCTGGACCGACGCCAACGGCCGCAGCGTGGTCCACGTCCCGCTCGGTTCAGACGTCAACTTCAGCTTCGACAAGACCCTTGCGCGCCTCGACGCGACCGGCTGGCGGCCAGCCATCGACGAGCGAGAACGAGAAGACGTCCATGGCAAGGTCACCGCCTTGAACGGCAACCAATGCACCCTGTATCTCGACAGCGCGGTCGGCCAGGGCATCCGCGGGACCATCGTTGGCGGCCGCGCACAGACTCCTGCGCTCGACTTCCTTTTTGCCGGCCCTTTGCGCCTGGATGCGGTAGCTGACGGCGACTGGGGTCACCCGGCGCAGGCTGCAGTGGCCGCCGACGGGTCGTTTCAAATCCAGGTTCCTCCTGGCCGCGGTTACCAGCTCTACTGGAGCGACCGCAACCAGAGGTTTAAAGTGCCGCTCGATCGGCCAGTGCAGGCCGGAGACCAGGACCTGAGCTTGCAGTTGCCACCCTTGTACAGCTACCTGGTGGTCTTCGATGGAGCGGATTATTGCTCCGGTTCGGTCGAGGTGGGCAGCATCAACAGCCCCATCGATCCGACCCAGCGCTCGGCCCTGCTCGGGCCCTTCCTGGAGCCAGCGACCGGCCTGGTGCTGCATCCGTGGGTGGCCGGCATCGCCGAGGGCTGGTTGCCGTTACCGCAACCCAAGAAGCCTGGGATCTTGCTGGTGAATCTGGTCTGGGGCTCCGGCAGGACGGTCACCCTGGACGTGCTCTACCCCGATGGCAGCGCTCCCCCATTCATCGACATGCAAGGCTGTAATCCTGGCTACGGGCCACAATTCCTGGTCGAGCTCGGGGCATGGCCGCCCTACGCTGCCAGCTTCCGTTTCCGCGACGGTCGCTGGCAGTGGGAGCGCGCACCGGCCGAGGCCTTTACCCTGGAGCTGCGCTTCGAGGGGTACCGGGCGCGGGTCGATTTCTCCCGCGGCGGAGACCTGCATCAGACCCTGCAACTCGAAGGGCGCCAGGACTGATTCGACCAGGCATGACCGCAACGACTCTCAACCGGTGGATGGGGCACATCCGGCTGTGCTTCGACGACCTCCACGAGGAAATGCCCGAGGATTGTGCGCGCGTCGCCCTTGCTGCGCTTGGTGAGCACGGTCCGCGCTGGATGCACGAGGGCGGCGGCCTGGCCTTGCGCGCGCTGGCCCCGCTCGCGGCTTTGGGGGGGGGCGAGCTGCGCGCCATGAGCATCCTGCTGTGCGGCCCGGGTGCCGGATTGGCGGCCTATGTTGCGGTCGAGCTGGGTTTCGGACGCGTGGCCCTGACGCCGTGGCCGGGCAGCGAAGAGACCGCCGCGGTGCTTGCTCCCTTGAACACCAAGGTTGAGTGGCTGGACCCGGCCTCTGCGCCGGCGCCAGCAGCGCAGTTCCATCGCATCCTGCTCGGCCAGGTACCGCAGCAGCCCGACGCCTTCGACCTGGCCGCCTTTGCTCCGTTGCTCAAGCCCGAGGGCGAACTGGCGCTCTACGGCATGCCAGCGGACCAATTGCCGCCGTTTTTTGAAAGCCTGGCCACCCGCGGTTTCGCTCTGCGCGCCGCTGGCAGCGAAGACGATAAGGGCTTCCTATCCGGTTCACTGGAACAGCCCGGCCGCTTCACTGGCTGATTCATACCACGCCTCCGCTGAGGACCCGCGTTTTCGCTCAGCGCCAGTCGCCGGACAGAATCAATGCACCCCAGTCCACCGGACGGGCATCGCCTTGGAATTCCAGGCGGTTGCGGCGCAGCATAAAGAGCTTGGCCTGGTGCAGGGCTTCCAGCTTGCCCATGCCCCGGCTCCAATAATTGAAATAGAAGTCCCGCACCAGCCTGGATGTCTGTGGATCCCCGACCTTCCACAAGGTACTGATCACGCTGCGCGCACCGGCGATGCGCAAGGCTCGGCGCAGGCTGATCAGACCCTCACCGGAACGGCTGCTGCCCAAGGCCGACTCGCACGCGGAAAGCACCGCGAGGTCGCAATGGGTCAGGTCGAGATAGGAGATCTCCTCTGCGGTCAGGTAGCCGTCTTCGCTTCCAAGCTTGCGCTCGGCGTTGGCTCCAGCCAGGACCAGTCCGGAAAGCAGACCCGGCATGCGGTCGACCGCATCGAGTTGTTGATTGAATCCGCCTTGAGTTTCCGCCCCGGCGGCAATCGCCTCCGCGCGCAGGGAGGGCAGCTGCTCCGGTTCAAAAAAACCGTGGGTGCCGATATGCACATAGCGTTTCCCGGGCAGATGAGACCGCACCTGGTTTTCACTGGCGTCGCTGCCCGTCAGGCTCACCAGATCAGCTTCCCAATTCATTACGGACCTGGTCAGGTCCTGGATCAAAAGGATTTCATCCCGGGTTCCGGGAAGCGGGATCGGCAGGCGGGGAATAGAGGACATCTCCAACAGCCAGGATCGAACCGGCACGATCCTTCGCCGGAGGGTCGGCTTGCAGCAGTGCCGAAGGGGAGTTCGCCGAGGAATCCGTCCGGGCAGACCAACACGGTGTCGATGTCGTGCAAGTGCTGAGCAATCGGATCCCACAGGACCTGGATCAGGGGTTCGGCATCTGCTTTGCTTTCCTCCAGGCTTCTTCCGCCCCGCCCGATTTCAAAGCGCAGCAAGGCCTCTTGCAGGGAATGCAATGAAGCGGCCTGCCCCAGACTGACCACCTGCACTGGCTGCCCGCGAGCCATGACCAGAGCGTAGACGTTGGTACCGACGAGAAAGTCCACCAGCGCAGCACCAGATGGGATCGACGCCAGGACGGCTGCAACGTCGGGACCATCCAAGGAGGCTTCCAGGGCAGCCACCCGGGCCTCGGCACTTTGAATCAATTTGGCGGCTGCGGCTTCCGGCTCTTGACACACAGCCAGGCTCGCGGCACCGAGGTGTCCGAGGTCCATGCTGGCGGCTTCAGCAATGAGCAGAATCAGAGAAAGCTGAGGATGGTCACCATGCAACGGGAATCGCAGACAATGAAAGAGGCGACCATCTTGAGCCGATTCCATAATCTCGTGATGACCGGGGTTGCGCCAGCCACTAAGCTGAGTACCGATGCTGTCTCTCCTGCTATGGATGCTGGTTGACGTGACGACGCCAGCGGCTGCGCTCGCTCCACCACCCCTTCCTGGTGTCCTGCTGCCGCAGGACCTGGCCAGGGTCACCAAGAGTCCGCGGGCCAAACTCACGCGCCTGGCCCCGGCCTTGGCCAAAGACGGCTTTGCTGCTCAAGCCCGCACCGTGGTCCGGCTGGTGGGCGAATTGGGCGCGACCCGAGCTGAACTCGCCAAGCTGAGCGCCGAAGTTGCCGGCATCGGGGTGGCTAAGCGCAAGATTTCCAAGGCTGCGCGCCACGCTGCGACCTGCCGCAAGCTGTCCGGCGACCTGGCCAAGTTGTTGGCCAAAAACGTGGTTCACGAGCGGACCTTGGCGGCGGTCATTCTGGCTCTTGATGACGACGTTGACGCCGCCCACCAGGCGCTCTCCCATGTTGCCGCCGAGGACGGTACCTGGCGCAGCCGCGAACAACAACGCTGGAGCGACCGCCAACAAGATTTCGCTGCGGCGTGGGATACTTTGTGGCAAGACGGCTACTCCTTTGAAGATGCCCTAGCTCCCGAGTGGGTGCAAGCCGGCGGGCAGGAAGTCGTCGGGGTCCACGCGCAGGGCTTCGAGATCTTCGCGCCGCTGCCGCGGCCGGTCCTGGAGCAACGGCTCGACCACTTTGCCAGGGTCCTGGCTGGGTCACGTTTCCTGCTGAAGGGCAAGATTCAGTTGCGGCCACCCAACGGTTGGCACTACTCCACTCAAGGAGATCTGGAAGCCTTCCACCGCAGCCTCGAGTACCTGCAGGACCATCCGGTCGACACCTTTCTCGGCGATCCGAGTGAGAACAGCGAGCGCGCGCTGCGCCTGCAGGTGGTCGGCCTTGACCTGATCGACGAGATCGATGCCTGGCTGACCGAAAACGTGGCGCGCTACTTTGCTTCCGATCAACGGCCGACCTATCTGCCCGACTGGTTCCTGGTCGGCCACGCCCGCTTCCTGATGTTGAGCATGTACAGCGGCGACCGCCTGGGCCTCTATCAGGAGCGCAACCGTCTGCGCGAAGAAGGTGAGGATCCTGGGCCTGCTCCAACCGGGGTTCCAGCGCTCGAACAGGTGCGCGAACGGGTTCGCCGTGCCATCGCCCGCGACGGCTTTTACGGAGTACGTGGGCTCGACCCGTTCAACGAAGCCAGTCTGCACAGTGATGCGGCGTTGCTCGATGTGGCCACCTGCATGGTCGAGTACCTGCACCAGAGCAACCTTGCCCGCCAATACGTCAAGGCCTACCGTCTTGCCGGCCTGGCGGCGGTGCGCGGCGAGGAAGCCGACCACGAAAGCCTATTGAAGGATGCCTTGAGCGGTTCAGTCGACGCCTTCGAAAGCGGTTTCTTCCACTGGCTGGTTCCCGGTGGCAGCTCGATCGCCGGCCAGCTGGACGCTTTCCGCTAGCTTGGGTTGTGCGTATGGCCGTCGTCCGCCGGGCCGTGGTCGGTCCGGTCGTCGTCCGCCGGGCCGTGGTCCGCCGCATCTTGCTGACGGCGGTGCTGCACCTCGGCACGAATCTGTTGCAGGCGCTCGCGGATACGCCCTTCCACCCCAAACGCGGTCGGTCGGTAGAAGTGGGTTCCTGCCAGCGCATCCGGCAGGCACTGCATCTCGGTCAGCGCATCCTTTTCCTGGTGCGCGTACTTCTGGCCTTTGGCCCAGCCCAGGTCCTTCATCAGGCGGGTCGGCGCGTTGCGCAGCTGCATTGGCACGGGATGAGCAGTTTCGCGGTTAAGCAGTGCCATGACTTCGCCATAGGCGGTGTAGACGGCGTTCGATTTGGGCGCCACCGCGAGATAGACCGCTAGCTCTGCCAACGCCAGTTCGCCCTCGGGGCTGCCGAGGAAGTGCCACGCCTGCTGTGCTGCCACCGCCAGACGCAGGGCTCCCGGATCGGCCAGCCCGATGTCTTCGCTTGCCATTCGCACCAGACGGCGGGCGACGTAGGCAGGATCTTCGCCGCTCTTGAACATGCGCGCCAGCCAGTACAGAGCGGCATCGGGGTCGCTTGAGCGCACCGACTTGTGCAAGGCGCTGATCAGATCGAAATGGCTTTCTCCGTGCTTGTCATAAAGCAGAGTGCGCCCTTCGAGCACGTTAGCCAGGGCTTGATCGGGGAGTGCGTCGCCCACGTCGCACTGCCGCGCGCAATTCTCCAGCACCACCAGCGCTCGGCGGGCGTCCCCGCTGGCGAAGCGGGCCATCGCCTGCAATTGCTCCGCGCGAATCTGCAGGCGGCGGGCCGCCAGGCCACGGGCAGAGTCGTCCAGGGCGCGCTGCAGCAGCCTTACTAGATCGTCTTCGTTCAATTCCTTGAGCACGTGGACCGTCAGCCGTGACAGCAGCGGCCCGATCACCTCGAAGGAGGGATTCTCGGTGGTGGCTCCGATCAGGACGATGTCGCCGCGTTCGACAAAGGGCAGGAAGGCGTCTTGTTGAGCCTTGTTGAAGCGGTGGATCTCGTCGACGAAAAGTAAGGTCGGACGCCCTTGGGTGCGGCGCACCACTTCGGCCTCTTGCATGGCTGACCGCACTTCGCGGATGCCCGAAAGGACCGCGCTGAAGGAGCGGAAGGGAAGCTCAGCCTTGGCGGCCAGGAGGAAGGCGAGGGTGGTCTTGCCGGTGCCAGGCGGACCCCAGAAGATCATCGAGCTGACCTCGCCGGAGCACAGCAGCCGCGGCAGAGGTCCGTCGGCGCCTAGGAGGTGGTCCTGGCCGACCATTTCCGCCAAGGTTCGCGGGCGCATGCGTTCGGCCAGCGGCGCGTGATCGCCCACTGGGGGGGGGCCGGCGGCGGGCGAGCGCTCGGGCGATGGATCGCTGGAAGGCGTGCCTTGCGGATCCGGTTCGGCGTCGAAAAGGCGGCGACTCATGCCAACAGATGCACCAGGACCGCCGCTGCGGTGGCTACGTTAAGGCTTTCAACGCCGCGTTGCAGAGGAATACAAACCAGTTGCGAACAGGCATCTATCAGCGCTGGATCAAGCCCCCCCCCTTCTTCGCCGAGCAGCAGCGCCAGCGGCCGCGGCGGCGTCGGCGCGATGGCGGGTTCACCCTGCACGACCGCTCCCCACATATCGATCTGGTGCGCATTGGCCAGCTCGATCAAGCGGGCCGCAGGCACAGCGTCGGCCACCGGTAGGCGGAAACACGTTCCGCTGGCCCCGCGGATCGCCCGCGGATGCCAAGGGGAAACACTGCCATGTAAAAAAACGACCGCGGCAGCGCCCAGGCCGGCAGCCACGCGCACCAGAGCCCCGCCATTGCCAGGGTCCTGGATTCCCGCCGCGACCAGGATCAAACCCGGGGCGCGGGCGGCGTGGCGGAAGACCTCCTCGAGGTCGGCCTGCGGGCGCGCGGCCACCGCGAGCAGGCCTGGCGGGGAGTCCAAATCGCCTTCCTGGGCCAGCAGGCCAGCCTCGCAGGCGCAGCACGGAATACCGGCGGCGGCGGCGGCTTGCACCAGCGCCTGGGCGACTTCGCCCAGCGCCTCCTGGTGGAGAAGGAATTGCGGCTGCACTCCAGCCTGCAGAGCCTCGTCGATGACTCGGGCACCTTCCAGCAGCAGACGCTCGCGCTCGCGCCCGCGGCGCAGTGCGCGCACCGTCTTCAGGCGCGCATTCTGGGCCGAGCGGATGACTTCCGGTGCCTGCATCTGCCGCATTCTACGCCGAGCCCTGGGGCCCCCTGTCTAGAATGCACCGCATGAGCCAGCCGGCACGGCGGGGTGTGGTGGTGCGGGTGGACGCCCGTCAGTGTGAGGTCCTGGGCGAGGGCCAGGAGAAGGAGCAATCGGCTCTGTTGCGGGGCCGGCTGTTCGGTGGCGCTCGCGAAGACCGCAGTCCACTGGCGGTCGGCGATCAGGTGGAACTCGACCACGATGGGAATGGTCTGGCAATTGCTGCGGTGCTGCCGCGCCGCAACAGCTTCAGTCGCAGGTCGGCCGGAGACGATAGCCGGCGCCAGGTCCTCGCTGCCAACGTTGATCAGATCGTACTGGTAGCCTGTTTCGGCACACCTCCTTTCAGTTCACTGACCACGGACCGCATCATGGCGGCGGCCTCCTTCGCGAGGATCCCGGTGGTCCTGGTCCTGAACAAGATCGACCTGACGCGCAAACGCGCCAAGATGGAGAGTATCGTCACCACTTATCGAGAACTGGGCCTGACGGTGGTGTTGACCAATGCGCTTGACGGCAGTGGGGTGGACGAACTCGCCGGTGTTCTTGATCAACGGACCAGTTTGCTTTACGGCCTTTCCGGGGTCGGCAAGTCCTCCTTGCTCAACCTCATCGAGCCGGGTCTGGGACTGCGCACACGAGAGGTCTCCAAGTCACTTCACGCGGGCCGCCACACCACCACCTATGCCCGGCTTTATCCACTGGCAGACGGGGGCGCAGTGATCGACACCCCAGGTGTACGAACCTTCCGTCCCTACGGAATCCCGCCACGTGAATTGTGGCTGCACTATCCAGAAATGGCGCGCCTCGGAAATGGATGTCGTTATCACGGCTGTTCCCACCGCCACGAACCAAGCTGCCGGGTGCGTGAAGCGGTTGAGAATGAAGAGCTTCCGGCCTCGCGCTATCGCTCCTACCTGGAGCTCCTAGGGGAGCTTGAGGAAGCATATGGACGAATTGGATGAGAGAAATTCAAGTTTTTTTATCTGAAATATCCGCGGTTTGGCCTCGTTGAATTACTTGAGAATCCGCTGTCTGTAAACCACCGGCGGATGCAGGAGGAATTGAAGATGAGTGTTCATTTTCACTTGATTCTGCCGGTAAATCTGCGTTTCCGAGGATCACTGCCGTTTCAAACAATCGTTCTAATCCAGCTAGAGGCCGCCCAGAGGAGTCATTCCAACTTCCTTTAGGGACGGGTCTTCCCTAAAAAACTCACCTCTTTTGAGAAATGAACCCCACTTCTCAAATTTCAAATTCTGTTCTAGGCTCCCAGCCATGCCCCTGCGGCTTCCTTCCTCCAACCACTCCAACACGGCCCCGCCCCGAGGCCTCCGGTTGAAGAAGGACCCATTCCATGCCGGCCTTTCCGCGACCTCCCTGGCTTCTGCCTGCGGAAAGCCATTCCCTCCAAACCGGATCTGGAACCGCATCCCTGCGGCTGGCCTCCCCTTCTTGGGCGACCGGTCTCCGCGCGTCGCCGGATCCCCTTCGAGCGGAGATCACGCTCATGAACGAAGAACATGTCCATCATGCCCGCAAGGGCGCACGTCATAGCGAACTCCAGGGCGGCCACGAAGCCTATCGTTACCGTCCCAAACGACTGGATTCCGGCTCCCTCTGCTTCCCCCCGATCTGCCGTTTCCGTTACAACGGCCGCAATCTGACCGCCCGCGAAGTCATTGACGTTTCGCCGACCGGAGTCGGCATCGTCCCCGACGAGGAGGTGTACCTGGAGACGGGTGCCGAGCTCGAGGAAGTCGAGATCAGTCACTGCAACCACCGCGTGTGGCACGGTCGCGCCCGGATCGTCAACCGTGGCAACGAACGCCATCCGCGCCTCGGCCTCCATTTCCTTGGCGGGCGCCTCAATCTCAAGCATCTTCATTTCCGTGACCAGTTGGTCGAAGATCGCCTGAGTCGCTCACTTCGCGAGGTGCACGACTTTTGCGGCGAACTGCCGGCAGATTGGCGCGCTGGGATTTCGACCCTGCGTCAGATCCTGGGTGCTGCCAAGGAAGTCATGGATGACATGGAGCAGCGCGAAGATGGCTCGGAATGGCGTCAGGACAGCGAACGCAAGCGCGCTCTCTGCACCATGGTCTTCGACAAGTGGTGGCCGACCTTTCGTGACCAGGTCCTGCGCATGGACCAGCTCTCCAGCCTGCTGAAGGAAGAGCACATGGAGTCCGCCCAGACCTACGCATCGATGGAATTGATGCCGCTTCTCACTCCTTGCCCGATGCACAGCCGCAGCTATGAGAAGCCGCGAGGATACGCCGGCGACTTTGAAATGATGAACCTGGGCCAGGCCGATGAGCTGCAGGGCAAGTCGCTATTCGGATGTCTGCTGCATCATCTTGGCCAGAACTACTCACTGGGCAAGACCGTGATCGCGCGCGGTGCCTCGGCCTTCGACGCGGTGGTGCGAACGGCCTCCATTGGCCGTAAAGTGCGCATCGTCTCGCTGGCTTCAGGACCGGCAATTGAATTACGCGACTTCCTGATTCATCACGGCCCCTTCCAGAACGAAATCGAATTGATCCTGGTCGATCAAGACTTCGAAGCCCTTGAGGACGCAGAAGAAGCCTTGTCCCGAATTCTGGTGGAGCGCGAGGATGCGCACAAGGTGACCCTCAAGTGCCTGCACTTCTCGGTCAAGCAAATCATGTGCCCGCAGGACGCCAGCGAAAGGCAACTGGTCCAGGAAGACTTGCACAACGTCGATCTGGTCTATTCGATGGGTTTGTACGACTACCTGGAACTTCCGGTGGCCGTGCGCCTGTCGCGCAAACTGCTGAGCATGCTTGCCCCCGGAGGGCGCTTGTTGGTAGGCAACCTGGAACGCGTTCCCGATAGTTCCTGGGTTATGGACTTTGTGACCCACTGGCACTTGGTCTATCGCGAAGAACAGGACATGCATGACATCGCTCAGCGGGTACGGATGCCTTTGGCTTCGAAACGGGTGTTCCGGGACAGTACTGGGCATTGTTTGTTTTTGGACCTGCGAATAGCGACATCCCCCTGAATCTGGCCCCCTTCGGTGGCCGCAAAAACAGGGCCGGGACGTAACGTTCCGGCCCTGTCTGCGTCTTCCAGGTGTCCCCGCACCCGGAGCACGCCATGGCCTTTCGTCCCACCTTCTGTCCCAACACCCACTGCCCCA
>JAJFFB010000075.1 GCA_021776925.1 Planctomycetota bacterium
TGGGGCAGTGGGTGTTGGGACAGAAGGTGGGACGAAAGGCCATGGCGTGCTCCGGGTGCGGGGACACCTGGAAGACGCAGACAGGGCCGGAACGTTACGTCCCGGCCCTGTTTTTGCGGCCACCGAAGGGGGCCAGATTCACTGGAGTGTTGTGTTTAACACCTCACTAACCCGGCATCCCCGGACATCAAAAGCCTGCAACAAGATCGTGAACCCGCTCGCCCCCCCTGGAATCATCTGCGAAACCGCTGCCTGTCCAACTCCATCAGCATTGACACGGTCGATCAAGACTGCACCCTGGATTTCGAACCCTATTCCGGGGCAAATGACCTGCAAGGAGGTGAAGCCGGCAGAAAACCCATAAACAAATGCCACACCCGATTTGGGCGTGGCCCCAACACACGAAAGTGTATTCACCACACCAGCTTGGTTCGGGGACAGAGTCAGTTGAAATTCAGGGAAGAAGTACACATAAACGGATCCTCCCTCCTGCGACCCAGGAGTGCTGACTTCGGTGGGAGTACCAATGACCAGCTTGCCTTCGGTTGAGGTATCCAAGCTGTACCCAAAGGATGAACTATTTGGAATGGCGTAAAGGCTGGTCCACTCTTCCAATTGACGATAGGCCAGGTCGTCCGCATGCCACCTCAGACCGTGGACAATTCCCTCGAGGATATTCCCGGCAAAAGGGTTACCGACCTGGATCTTGGGACCGTTGATCCGGATATCGTTGCCGAAGTTCCCTCCGGTCCATGAGTTCTGCGGCAGGAGGCCCTGGGTTTCACTCCAGATCCCGGTTCCTCCATCACGTTCGAATAGGTAACTTTTACCAGACTCGGTTTCGACACCTACGGTGAAGCCGCTGGCGCCAGCAACAAGCTGCTCACCGACGAGATCCACGCTGACGCCGAGGTTGGCGGGGGTAGAACTGGTTCCTTTGTCGGAAGCTTCCAATTTGTCGATCTCGCTCCAGGAACCCGCACCCGCGTTGTACTCGATCAGGTAGAGCGCTCCCTCACCGCTTCCATGACCGGGAGCTCCGACCACCAGCAGGTCGCCGTCGAGGGAAATGGAACTGCCGAACAGATCGCCGACGGCAGCGTCACTGGCTTGCAGTGCTGCTTCGTGGCTCCAGGACGAGAGGCCGGAATCAAATCGAAAAACGTGAACGGTTCCGGCGTTTGAAGAGGAGGGAGCCCCCGCAATCAGGAGATCAGAACCCAACAGGACGGAACTTCCGAGAGCGTCCCCAACGGCAGGAATCGGGGCGAACAGTTCATCTTCCAGGATCCAACTGGTGGTGCCGGAGTCCCAGGTGTATAGGTAGACCGAACCCTCGTCGCCCGAGGCTCCATCCTGTCCGGAAGACCCAATGGCCACCCGGTCTGCCAGTACGTCGACGGCGCCGCCGAATCCGTCATCCGCTTCGCCGTTCGCTGCGGTGATCTTGCCACTCTCCATCCACTGGCTGGCTCCTCCGTCAAAATCGAAGACGTAGGCTGCTCCGGCATTGCTGGCCACGGAATCCTGGCCAGGGGCACCGGCGATCAATCGCGTGGTGTCGACCGCAACGTCATGCCCGAAACGGTCATCAAGCGCAACATCGGAAGAAACAAGTCTCTGCTCTTGATTTGCCTGCGCTAATGCCAAGTCCATGCATGGAAAAAGCACCGCACTGAGGGCAACCGTAGAGAAGAGGGTGGAAGGGCGCAACAGGGAGAAAAACCTCATGGATCAGCAAAGAAGCGGAGGAGGGGCTTGGTGGGGCTGGACAGGGTGGGGCAGATCAAAACGAATGGGTTCTTGGCTGAACCCCGGCAGGTTGATCTTGGCAAAGGGCCATTCAAGGATGTCGGTGTACGCATCCTGCGGTAGGACCAACCCGGAAGCCTAAGGGTTCCAGGGTGTTCCGGGATCCTTATTCATCCAACGGCAGTTTGGCTGAAAAACCGGATCGAAAGCCGCAAAAGTACCATTGGGATCATGATCCAGGGCCACCCTGACGACGCTCGAGCGGCGGTTTTACCTGGTGCCCGAGGGGTCCGGCCCTGGCGCCAGCGGCCCGGTTCCGCCCGCTCGGAGGGTTGTCATCGGCCGCTCCGCCGAGGGACGTGGCTCCTCGTCTCGGCGGTCCTGCTGATGGCGGCTTGCGTAAACCCGATGGAAGGCAATGATCCTCCAGTCCTGGAGCGCATCCAGGTGGACGCAGAGGGATCTGGCTTTGTCGGCGCCGATTCAGCCACAGTCCTGCGGCCTTGGGGATTCAACTACGATCACGACCGGGACGGTCGCCTGCTCGAAGACTATTGGCAGGATGAATGGCCCACGGTAATCGAGGATTTTAAAGAGATGGCCGTTTTGGGCGCCAACGTGGTCCGGGTGCATTTGCAATTCGCCAGATTCATGGAATCTCCGACGCGCCCACGTGCTCGCGCCCTGGCCCGCCTCGCTGACCTGATCGAGCTGGCAGAGACAACCGGACTCTATCTCGACGTGACCGGCCTTGGCTGTTATCACGCGGCGGACGTTCCGGATTGGTATGACGCGCTTGCAGTGGCGGAGCGGTGGCAGGCACAAGCGTGTTTCTGGGAGGCCATAGCCCAGGCCTGCGCCGGCAGCACCGCGGTCTTCTGCTACGACCTGATGAACGAACCGATCCTCCCTGGCAGGGGCGAAACCGCCGATGACTGGCTTGCCGGGGCATTTGCCGGCAGCCACTTCGTGCAACGCATTTGTCTGGACCTGGAAGGGCGGTCGCGCATCGAGGTGGCTCGCGCCTGGGTGCAGTTGTTGACCGACTCGATTCGTCGCCACGATCCCGACGCGATGATCACAGTTGGGGTGATTCCCTGGGCTTTTCATTTCCCAGGGGCGGCTCCGATTTTCTATGACCCGAGTATCCGACCGCTGCTAGATTTCGTCTGCGTACACGTGTACCCGGAACGAGGTAAGGCTGAGGAAGCGGCCGCCATTTTGAAGAGGTATGAATTTGGAATGCCCCTGGTCGTGGAGGAGGTTTTCCCCCTGCGTTGTGATTTGGATGAACTTACCGTGTTCCTGGATCGCACCAGTGACTTCCGCGACGGAGCGATCAGTTTTTATTGGGGCACCACGCCAGACCAGCTTGCCGAAGGAAAGCCCAGCATCGGCGACGCGATCCTGCGATCGTGGCTGCTGTTCTTCCAGCAACGAGCGAAGTTAAATGCTGCAGCTGCCGGGCATGGTGGCGTTGGATCGGGTGGCGTTGGGCAGGGGTATGCTCCGATTCGATGAATTACCCCATTGGGTTGCTGGATCGGGAAGCGAGGGTGGCGCCTTTGTTTGGGGACCAATTGGTTGGCGAGCCCCATCTCTTTGATTTCAGTTCGGCCAATCCGAACACGCTGGATTTCAACCCTGCTGACTTTGATGAATTCCAGGCCAGAGTGTTCGGTGAGTTGAGGGCTGCGAAAAGGACCTGGGGTGTCGGCCTCTATCTTGAGGAGCGTCGCCAACTCTTGCGCAAATTCCCGCAGATGATTGCCGAGGATCGCGTGTTCCACGTCGGACTCGACATCGTCGTTCCGGAGGGTTTCTCGCTTCATGCCCCACTCGATGCTGTGGTTTTTGCGCTCGGCATGGACGCAGGCGCCGGTAACTACGGAGGCTACGTGATCCTGCAACACGATTCACTGGGCGTTCCCTTCTTTTCCTTCTACGGCCATTTGAATTCCAACCACTGCGTCGGCGTCGGTGACCGGGTTGCCGCCGGCGCGCCATTCGCCAGCATCGGCGCGCGCGAAGACAGTGGGAATTGGTTCACCCATACCCACTTGCAGATCCTGACTGAATCCGCGATTGCGGCGGGCAGACTTACTCAGGGGTATGTGCGGGCGGCAGATCTTTTTAAAATCGATGGGCTTTTCCCTTCACCCTATCCAATGTTCCGCTATTAGGTTCCAAGTGCGCTCCTAGGCCGTTGATAATGTGCTTTCGTGGCTTGGCGAGTGGTTTCGTCTTCCTGCAAGGAAGCGGGTTCGGCCCCTATCCGTGGATAGGAGCGGGCTCTGCTGACGCCGCAGGTAGGCGAAAGCACCGCCGATGCGCGGAATGACTTTGTCCACTGTCAGTTAACGGCCCGGTCAATCCGCGGAGCTCGAGTCGGGCTTCAACTAGGTTGGCAGATGGGTTGAAAACCGTGAAGGTGTAACGGCCATCCAGTTGTACGGCCGCAGCCACCTGTTCTGACGGGTGCTGCGCTGCCGGGTGCTACGCTGCCAAGTGCTGCGTCGCTGGTGGTAATGCCAGGAGCAGGAGCCTGGGCGTCAGGGGCAAATCACAACTTCCAGGCCGTGGCTGGCCACAGGTGCGGTGCCGCGAGCGCCGGCCTGCAGGTAGAAGCTCTTGCCGATCAAACCGGCCTGCGGAGGAATGGACAGATCCATCGAAGCTGCGCCACTGCCGTCTGCGGTCAAGGTGAATTGATTAATGCCATTGCCGATCAACAGACTCAGGCCGGAGAGATGATCGTCATGGACCACCGCGGCAACGCCCAACAACAGCTGCAGGCTTTGGCCGGCGCCGAAACCACCCACACGGATGCTGACGGTGTTGCCGGGGCGGGGGTCCCCAAGCAAAGTGATGGAAGCGGTGTTGCGCGCGCCATCCAGTGCGTCGTAGGCACGCACACCACAAGTGAGATCGTTGCTCGCGGCCGGCGTCGGCGTGGGCAGGGTCACCCACAGAGGCTGGCTGTCCCCCAGGCGCGCGGTGGAGACGTCGGCTTCCTGGGCACCGAAAGAAAGGTAGTCGAGAAGGGTCACACCGTCAGCAGCGTATAGGGCGACTTCTTCCCCGCCGAAGGAGAGCTTGAAACTGGCGTGCAATGGCCCGTCGAGGGGTTCATTGTCAGCCCAGATCAGCAAGGTGCCCTCGGCGCCCAGACTGGTACCGGCTGGAATCTCCCACTTCTGCGGCACGTTCAGGTCATCGCTCAGCCACATTCCGGACAAGTCCATCGCGGCCTGCCCATGGTTGTGCAGTTCAATCCAATCCTCGTGTTCGCCAGCCTCGTCGGTCGGCCCGTTGTTGTTACGCGCCACCACTTCATTCAGCAACACGTCACTGTCGCCGGCGGACCAGAGCACGTCGAAGGTCATCGGACCGTGGCTGGCCGCGTCGGGGGCGAAGGTCATGGCGAAACTATTGGTGCACTTGGCGCGGAAGAAATATTCCACCCGGTCAGCGAAGCCAAAGGCTGCCACGTCGCGGCCGTAAAGGCCGTCGTTGGCTGCGCCATCTCCATTGAGGCCGTCATCGAGAAGCTTCAGGGACTTGAAAACTCCCGCCACCCGGTAATAAACGTAGACCGCCTTGATCGGATCATTGGCGTTCTCGACTCGCGCCCAGAACTGCACGCGATCGTTCGAGGTGGGCTGCGCGGGACTATGCCCGAACTCCAAGTACTGTGGCCTTTCTACTGCGAGCAAGGAGTGCGTATCAAGGAAGTCGTGGCGGTTGGCGACGTAGTTCTTCAACGAATTCACCCCGTTGATCCAGGTGCTGTGGTTGATCGCCAGGCGGGTGTCAATCTGTACCTCGGCGTCGATCAGGGCCTGCAATGCGTTGATCTCGGCGTGTAAGTCAGCCGGATCCAGGGCATGATCGACGATGGCGCGCATGTGGGCCAGGTATTCCTGCCGCAGCACCCCACCCTTGACCAGCTTTGACATCAATGGACGATTGCCGTCGTTGACTCCGGCGGTGGGCGAATGGCTCCAAGGTGAGTTGCCGTAATTGCCGAAGGCCATGTTGTTGTCCCACGGCAGGATCGCCAGTCGATCATGACGGGGATCGTGATAAAGGTAGTAATTGCGCCCGGAATCGTAATAGGAGTCCAAGGTGCAGATCGCATTGTTCAACGCCAGGTGCCACAGCGCATTGTCGGTGTCGAAGAGCGGATCGAGCGCATCGACCAGAAGATCCGACTGAGTGTTGTTCAATACGTCAATTGCGGCGAGCACGTCGAGGTGGTGGCCAGGATCCAACTCGCGGTTTTTCAACTCATAGGCGATTTCGGCGCGGGGCAAGGACCCGGACAGATCCTGCAGAGCGAGGTCGCGGTGTGGCGGCGGTGGGTCCAGGGTGTCGGGCCAAAAATCGGGGGGAACCGCTTTGTAACGAAACCCATCGCCATCTCCGAACCAGCGCTCGCTGAATTTTCCCCCGATGTGCTCGACGCTGGTGTAAATGCCGTAGTTGTCACCATTGATCACGACCTTGACGAAATTGGCGCGCGAGGATGGGGTGAACTTGTTCAGCACCTTGTAGGCGATGACCTCGCGCATCAGGCTGTTGTCGGCCCACTGGTTGTTCAGGATCAGTTTGGAGTTGCCCAGGACCTCCTGATCAACACCAAAGACCTTGAGGTCGATGTTGAACGGCTTTTTTTCGCCGCTCTGGGTCAGCCAATAGCTCGAGTTGCCCTTGTAACGCACCCCCACGTTGGGATAGACCACCCCATCGACGGCCAGGTCCGCAGCAATGTAGGCCTGTAGGCCCGCTGCCTTGTTGTCCTTCAGTTGGGTCTCCCAGTCGCTCTGGGCAAATTGCAGTTCGATGGTGCGGAGGACGCCGCGGTCGTAGAAATCCTGGGCCAAACCTGCCCCACCGAGGCCAAGGCACAACAAGAGAGTGAGGAGTATGGAAGGGCGAGGACCAAGCATGCGCCATGAATCCTGCCATACGAGTGCTCATTGCAGGCAAAAAAGATGGAATCCGTCCGTTTGCTCCTGGGAGAGCCTGCCCCCCCCAACGCGGCCTGCAGGCAGCCGAATGAGACTCACTGCAACCGTGGTCCACTCCTCTTCTAGGATGATCAACGGCACCATGACCCGAGGACTTGCGCTGGCCCTGTTTTGCATCTTGATCTGGATTGCGGCACTTCCCTTTGCGCCGGATTCCACAGACGCAGGTCGAAATCTACCGCAAGGTGTCCAGACCGGAGGCCATGAGATCCGCAGCGGTGAGCCCTCCTGCACCTCTCCTTCTGCCGCATTGAGCTCCGCACCGGCAGAGCTGGCAACGCTCTCCGGGCGGGTTTCCTTCGCGGGCCTGAATAGAGGCATCGCCCATTGGATCCGCCTCGAACGCCTGCGCCCCTGGTCTGCAAAAATAGACGGATTTCATGAATCCGAGATCCTGACCACCTCCGACCCTTCCTTTCTATTCGAAAACCTGACACCCGGAGAATACGGGCTGTCGATGAAATGGAAGGGCAAGCAAGGAGGGTGTTGCTTTCAGCGTCGGCTGTGCCTGGGCCCAGGACAGTACCTGGATCTGGGCGACATGCATTGCCACCTCGAGGGCGAGACCATGGCTTTCCTGGTGCGCTTCGTGGGCGAAGACGGGAGACACCTAGACCCGGAGCAGGTTCTGCCCAGGGGTGGGCCAGGGCGATTGGCCCACGTCACCCTGCAAGGGCCGGTCGATTCCTCTTCGTCCGACCAGTTGGTCGGAGAGATTTATCATGACTTCGAGGCAGGATCCGTCAACCAACTCCATGGCCTGGCGCCGGGGCGCTGGCGAGTGATCCTGGCAGACCCCGAGTTGCGCGGATCCCAGTTTCAAATGCTCAGCCAGCCGGTAGGTCCACGCGCACAAGAAGTCATCCTGCCCAGCAATACTCCGGTCGAGTTCCAGATTCCCATCATCAAAAACCATCGGCGCATCAGCCTAAACTTCCTGGCCCCCGCCCGATCTCGTGAGCACCACTTGATCTGGGCTCGCCGCTCCCTGGCCGATACGAACGAGGACGGGCCGCACTGGTTCGCTTTCGCCGAGGTCGTTATCGATCACTCGACCGAGACCATTGACCTGCCGGTGCTCGAAGGAATCGACGTCCCTGGCCTGGTCACCGATTCGACCGGCCAGTTGAAGGAACGATGCATGGTGAGTTTCAACATCGATGAGTATCAAGGCTGGAAAGTCCCTGGCGATCGTCCCTATTCGTGTTTCACCGATGGCGAGGGGCAGTTCCTGTTGAAGGGTGTGCCAGAAAATTCCAGGCTGCGCCATGTTGAGTCAGGGCAGCGCTTCTGGACCTCGCGGGGGCATTTGCTTCGCATCCAGCTGCCACCGGAGTGACTCTTTATGGGACATAGACTGCATAGCTGATCGGACATAGGGTCAAAAAAGGGAAATTGCAAGGACGCCGGTGTTCAATATTCATGCACGAATGGCCGATGGAGGGATCCACCTCCCTGGTGCGAACCGGGACATCTGTTGACCGTTCGCAGGCACACCGCCCCTTCCGTGACCGCCCAGAATCCCCCACCTCCTCTCTACCTCATGCACGGCATGTGGTGCACCGGGGAAACCCTGCGCGGCCTCGCCGGACCACTCAAGGAGGTCGGGTACGCGGTGCACGCCCCTACTTTGCCCGACCACGGGAGCGGATTGGATGCCGCTGCCGGTCAGCGGCTCGGCCGCACTTCATTACTGGACTACGCCGAATTCCATCTCGGACGGATCGCAGCACTGCCTCCGGGTCCGCCGCCGATTCTGATCGGACATTCGATGGGCGGCCTTCTCGCCCAGATCGTGGCCACCCGCATCCCGGTGAGCGGGGTTGCCCTGCTTGCCCCGGCAGCACCGGCGGGATTCAATCTGATCCGCACTTCCTCGATGATCGCGACCAGCCACGCGATGGCACGCTGGGGATTCTGGCGGCGGACGCAGAAGCCACCGCGGCTGCTCGCCAACTACGGTCTGCTGCACCGCCTGCCGCGCAAACAGCGCCGCAGTGAATACGCCAGACTGGTGCAGGAATCCGGGCGCGCCTACTGGGAAATCGTCTTCTGGTTCTGGGACAAGAGCCGCGCTTCGGCGGTCGACCCGCGCCATCTGGTCGCACCGCTGCTGGTGCTGTCGGCCGAGCACGATCGCATCCTGCCGCCACGCGTGGTCGAACGCATCGCCCAGTTCTACCCGCAGTCCACCTATGAAGAACTGCCTGGCCTCGGCCACATGATGTTCGCCGAACCCGGTGGCCCGGTGGTCGCCGCTCGCCTCATGGAATGGCTAGAAGCACTGTCTTTCGGCGCCCCGCGCCGGGTGGCACCTCAGTTGGTGCGGCCGGCCGCGGAACCCTCCAGCGAGATCGCAGCTTAGCTTTCTGGATATAGACCATCCAGCACTC
This sequence comes from Planctomycetota bacterium, assembly GCA_021776925.1. GTDB lineage: Bacteria > Planctomycetota > UBA1135 > UBA1135 > UBA1135 > JAJFFB01. The sequence goes on from JAJFFB010000075.1 coordinate 9,179, forward strand.
GGCTTCAGACTTCCCCCGCCCCCGCTCGACTAAAGGGCAGCGGGATAGGCAAGATCCAACAGTTGAATATCCGGCCCAGGAACACTGTGACAATGGCGAGGTGCCCGCCACACTTCGGTACGATCTAGGCTGCGTACGTTTGGGTGAGTTCAGGATCTTCAACAATTGCAAGTAACCGCATCTAATTGCACCGCACAACGGATGGCAAAGGTGATAGGCACGAAATGAAAAGTACGTTTTCTTTGAGCGGGGCCGCGCTGGTGGTCCTCATGGGATGTTCCGTGGTGGGCGACGAAGCCGGCCCAGAATTCGGCACCGAGATCCACGTAGCCGCTCATGGAAATGACCACGCTCAGGGCTCCCATGCCGATCCGTTCAAAACAATTTCGGCTGCAGCCCTGCGCGCCCAGTCGGGGGACGTGATCACCGTGCATAAAGGGGTGTACCGGGAGCAGGTCGATCCTCCGCGCGGCGGAGTGTCGGACGATCAGCGCATCGTCTACCGCGCCGCACCTGGCGAAAGCGTGGTGATCAAGGGTTCCGAAGAGGTTCGAGGCTGGGAGTTGGTGCGCAACGACACCTGGAAGCTCACCCTGGCGGACAGCTTTTTCGGAGACTTCAATCCTTTCAAGGATGAAATCCGCGGTGACTGGTTTTCGCGCAAGGATCGCAATGTGCACACTGGCTCGGTGTTCCTGGATGGTCATTGGCTGACCGAGGCGGCGCGCTTGGAAGACGTACTCGAGCCGGTAGCCGAAGAACCCTTGTGGTTCACGCCATCGACTAACCCTGCTGGCTACTTATTGAACGTAGCCTGGTTCCGGGCGTCAGGGAGCGGCGAAGCATTGGGCTCCATTGCCGCGGCTGGGTTTTCGGATCAACGCGGTCTGCAACGCGCGGAGTGCTCCGAGGGCGGGCAGTGCATCGGCTGGATCGAAGCGGGCGACTGGGTCCGGTACCAAAGCGTGGATTTTGGCCGGCAGGCGACGCAGGTGGATTTTCGCGCGGCCTCACAGACCGCCGGAGGATTCATCGAATTGCGCCTCGACTCCCCCGACGGAGACCTGATCGGGACTTGTGCAATCCGTGGCACGCAGGGTTGGCAGAACTGGGAGTCCTTCACCGCCATGATCAAGCCGGTCAGCGGAGTCCGGTCCTTGTGCCTGGTGTTTCGTGGCCAAGCCGCCCACGAGCCCAAAGCCGACGTCACCGAAATCTGGGCGCAGTTCAAGGACATCGATCCGAACCAGGCCGACGTCGAAATCAGCGTGCGCCAGAGCGTGTTCTACCCACGCCGGGAAGGCGTCGATTTCATCACTGTGCGCGGCTTCACCATGATGCACGCCGCTACCAATTGGGCGCCCCCGACCGCGGAGCAGGTCGGTCTGGTCGGCACCCACTGGAGCAAGGGCTGGGTCATTGAGGACAACGACATCCGTTACTCGGCGTGCACCGGGGTGACCTTGGGCAAGTACGGTGACGAGTGGGACAACACCTCGGCGAACTCCGCCGAAGGCTACGTCAAGACGATTGAACGCGGTTTGGATCACGGCTGGACCCGGGACAACATCGGCCATCACGTCGTGCGTAACAACGTCATTGCCCACTGCGAGCAAGCTGGCATCGTCGGCAGCCTGGGGGCCGCATTCAGCACCGTCCGTGGCAACACCATTCACGACATCCACGTGCGCGAGTTGTTCACCGGCGCCGAAATGGCGGCGATCAAGTTCCACGCGGCGATCGACAGCGTGATCAGCGACAACCACATCTACCGCAGCACGCGTGGCATCTGGCTTGACTGGATGACCCAGGGAACACGCGTCAGCGGCAACCTACTGCACGACAATGGTCCGCGCGAGGACCTGTTCCTGGAGGTCAATCACGGACCCTTTCTGGTCGACAACAACGTCTGCCTGTCGCAGAACTCGCTGCTGATCAATTCTCAGGGCGGAGCCTACGCCCACAATCTTTTTGCCGGCCAGGTCCGGGTCATTCACGGCGAGGGCCGCCTGACGCCCGCCAATCTGCCGCACTCCACAGCGCTCGATGGCCTGCACCCCAATCCAAGCGGGGATGACCGTTACTACAACAACCTCTTCACCGGCGGCAACGGGCTCGCCGCCTATGACACCGCTCGGTTGGCAGTATTCATGGCGGGCAATAAATTCCTGCAAGGATCCCAACCTTCAAAATACGAGCTGAAAACCCCGCTTAAGGCCGCCTTCGACCCCGCGCTTCAATTGCTTCAGAGAGATGATGGATGGTGGCTGGACGTGGTTCTTCCCCCGGCCAGGTCGGAGGTCAGCAGTCGACCACTCGTGACCACTGCTCTGCTCGGACGGACCGCGACCACCGACCTGCCCTACGAAATGCCCGACGGCTCTCCCTATCGCCTCAATACGGACTACTTCAACAACCCGCGCAATTCTTCCAGCCCGTCTCCCGGGCCTTTTGAATTCACCGCCGGCGGTAGGATCCAATTGCAACTGTGGCCGCAGCCCTGAGCTTTCTTGAAGGTCCATGAACCCACTGCACTCGTTCCTTTCCGTTTTGACCGCAGTCCTTCTGACGGCGTGTGAGAGAACGCCAGTCGAAAATGTGGACTCCTTGGGAAGCTGGATGGAGCTTCCCGTGGCGGGCTGTGGATTCCTGCTGGAGTTCAATGGTGAAATCTACGCGGCGACCGCCAAGCACGTCCTCACCTGTTTCAGGTCCGAGCCAATGGATGCCGTTGACTTTGCGGGGACTTTGCGAAGATGGCATTTGTTTCCCTAGGATCGACCTTGCGCAAGGGATTGGCTGCTGCTCACTATGGAAAGCGGCGTGGAAAACCTGCAAAGCCTATGGCTCAGGACCACGGTCGTGTATCAGGGCAGCTACGTCGGCTCCGAGCCGGGGGGCGGTCCTGATCACGGCCGCTAGATCAATCGACAACACCATCGGCGGCCTCGGCGGCTCTCCAGTCCTCGACGGCGAGGGTTACGTGGTTGGCTTGATGTCCCGCGGCAGGAGGGAGATCCAACGCTTGTCGCCAATCGAATTCCCTTGAAGTCTGCTCGAGGGCTTGTGCGGCAGGGATTAATGGTTGACGGACCGTGCCATGGCTTCAAGGAGACCGCCAGTAGCCCCCGCCGAGGCCAGCGCCACTCTCTCCAGCACAGTTCCAGAATCGGCGAGCAGGTAGATCCCGGGCAGCGGAGCCAGACTCCCGTCTCCGAGGGGGCAGCCGGCAGGGGTGGCCGAAACGAATCCGCCTTGCTGGTCGAATACCTCACCGAGGAAAAAGTAGGCGTGCGGGCGGCGGACAAGCCGACCATGACCTTTTTCTTCAGCGCCCGTGCGGATTCAAGTGCCCTGGAGAGTTGCGCCAGGCTGGCAAATTGCCAACGAAGATGCGGTCCTGTCGCGTCTGCCATCGGCATGCTGCCAAGAGCAAGTTCTCCGGATTGTGAAACCCGGCTGCCCGCGGGCTGTCAAGCCCGCCGCCATGGCAGCGCTGCCTGATTGGACACTGTCAATCAGTCGCCCCTCCCAACGGACATTGAAGTCGAGGTCCATCAGAACGGCCATTCCCTGCGGCGGAACGGAGGTGGCAAGACCCAGGGATAGCAATGAGATTCATGGCGGTGGATTCAGGTTATACCTGCCGGTGCGGATGGCGGGTGGGTCCTTGGATCACCGTAGGATCGCGACCTTGAAGGTCAATGCGCCGATGCCACGAGCGTTGGTGATCCAGGGACCATCGAGCTGATGGCCGAGATAAGCGATGGAGCGTGAACGGCTGGTGCCGCTCAGTTTGAGCAGAATGGTATTGCCGATCACCGTGCCGTTCTGCACTTGAACGCCGTCGTCCAGTTCGAAATCGTCGGCAGCACCTGGGTCGAAGTACAAAGTGTCGTCGGGGTCGCGGAAGGTCAGCAGGATTTCGTTGTGCTGCGGATCGGTAAAGGCCGCCGTATCGAGATCAGGCGCATCAATGTCCTGCGTCATGCCAGAGCCGTACAGGTCGCGACCGATCAAGCGCGCGATGCGATTGCCGAACTCCTGGTAGCCTGCATAATGAAAGTGGCAGCCGTCATGGCTGGGCGCGGCGGTGGTCGACATGACCTGAAGAGGAGCGATGTGGTCCTTCAAACTACGTTGCACCTCGCGCAGTTCAATGCTGGGCTTGGCACAACCCTCACGGACCTGAAACATGTAGATCTGCTCGACCGCTGGGTAGTCTTCCAGCCAGTCGCTGTGCAGCTGCGGGAACTTGTTGGCATAGTTCTCGGCGTTGGAACCGTCGGACTCGCCCTGATGCCAGAGGATGGCGCGCACCGAATCCGCCACGCCCGCATTGCGCGCGCGGGTGAGCAGCCGGCCGTACATCGAATGAACGTCGGCAGGGTTGTTGTCATTGCGCATATGGAACTGGATGGCGGTGGCGCCAACTGCACCGTTCAAGATCACCACCGGAATGCGGGTGCGATCGACCAGCAGCCGCCCCATGTGCAACCCCCAGGCGCCGATGCTGCCCTTGTCGAGGGCGGTCTGGCCGTCGGCCTGATACCAGTTCTTATCCCCCGCGGCTGCCCAGAACTTGGCACTGCTGGTGCCGAAGGAACGCACCCAAGGGCTCTGCTCGAGGTTGGCCAGGTCTTCGCCATAGGCATCCCAGGCCACCGCATTGGACTGGCCTTCGATCAGGAACGCATCGCCGGCAACGACGTCATCTGCAGACGCCACCAGCTGGCGTTGCAGGCCTTGAATCAAGACGGCGCGGAAAGAGTACGCGTGGAGCTCGGCACGGATGGCAACGCGGAAACCAAAGCTGGCGCGCCCACCGGAATAAAAAAGTTGTTGCGCCTGGGCTGAATATGGCGCTCCATCGCGTTCTGCCACCACCAGAATCCGCTGCCAGCCGGACTGGGTGACCCAACCTGAAACCTGGACCTCTGCGTGGCTGTTGGCATCACGCGGATAGAGCTGCCCATTGACCGGGTGCTCGGTGAACTCAACCGCAGAGGTTTGAGCGCCTAGGAGGAGCAAGGACGCGAACAGCATGGCCACTCGATCTTAAAGGGATTTCGGGATCTTGTCCGTCATGGCACGATCGTAAGCGCACGATAGGCCGAACTCCGCCGCGCGTCCATCCCCACCGGATCGTAGGAAACCGCCGCCAGGAATACCGTGTGTCCGACGAAGCGAGCGAGCCTGGGCATGCTGAGAAGAGTGGCGATGGCATCCCCGTTCGCATCCAGAGCGCCAAAGGCATCGCGCACGTTCCCAGGAGCCCATCCGCCGAGCATCGCACGCAATAGAGCGTCGGAAGTCAGAGGAACGGCGACGTCGCCGAGCATCGTTGGGCCGGTGCCTGTGGCGGAGGCGAGCAAAGCGTAGGAGAATCCGGCCTCAGCGAACGGGAAGTCGATCCCCGCTTTAACCGCAGTACCCGAGCTCGCCGACAAACTGCCCGAGGTCAGCGAAAGGAAAGGAGCGAAACGCTCGATGAGTACCGAGCCGGCCGTCTGGCGACCGTTGGGGTCGGCATTGGGAGCTCCCACCGCATAGTCTGGGAAGCCGTCGAGGTCAAGATCGCCAGGGCCTGTCACCGAGGTGCCCAGGCGATCGCCCATTGCCGATCCTGCCTGACGGTGCAAGAGTGCTGCGGTGCGTCCGGAGTAGACGTAGGCAGCGCCGCCTGGCAAGGACTCAAGTCCTTGTGTCGTGCCCTGGGCTCCGATCAGGAAGTCTGAGAATTGGTCGCGGTCCACGTCACCTAGCACAGCAACGGACGAACCAAATCGATGGAACTCATCTTCGCCTTCGAGCCGGTAGAGAAGGCTTCCGTCTGCTCCAGAAACCACCTTGACGTAACCGGCGTCCTGCAAACCGGAACCGCTCGGTCCATCGGGTGCGCCGACCAGGTAGTCGGGAGTGCCATCGCCGTTGACGTCACCGGCACCTGACACGGCGCTGCCCAGCCGGTCGCCAGGGCGGTCGCCACTCACACGGAAGAGGAGCACGCCGCTTGCACCGGAGTAAAGATAGGCTGATCCAGCATTGCGCCACCCATTGGGTTCCGCGCCTGGGGCGCCGACAAGGATGTCCGGTGTGCCGTCATGATTCAGATCTCCGGGCAGGGCAAGCGCAGAGCCAAGTCTTTCATTCTCGACCAGGCCGTCGAAGGTCAACAGCCTCGAACCAGTGGCTCCGGAGTAGACGTGTACGGATCCTGCATCCTGTACTCCATTCGGATCGGATCCTGTCACCCCGACTACGATGTCGGCGTGGCCGTCGCCGTTCATGTCGCCCCCCCCCGCCACCGCGGAACCGAGTTGGTTGAAGGTTCTGGTTGCGTCTTTCCTCCACAGCAGGCTTCCATCTGATCCTGAAAAAACGTACACCGTTCCTGCGTTGACTTTGCCCCCAGGATTGGTGTCGGGCGCGCCGATCAGGAAATCAAGCTGACCATCGGCGTTCCAGTCGCCAGCAGAGGACACGACACCGAAGTGATCAAGGCCATTCTCCCCGAGGAACTCCCACAGTGGTCGATGGTCATTGCCAGAGATCACGTAGGCAACTCCAATCTGTTCGTGACCCGAACGACTTGCATAGGGAGCGCCGATGATCAGATCCGGATGGCCATCGCCATTGACATCACCGACCCCCGCAAGGCTGCGACCGAAAGAATCCCCAGTTGCCAGTCCATTCAGTTGGGCATCATTTTCCCATTGCCCGCCGGTGTTCTGGGCAGCAGCAGTAAACGGCGAGAAAAGCGTTGTCGCGAAGGACGAAATAAGCAAAAGGTCCAACCGCATGCAGCCTGTGACGCCAAGGAAAAACCTGCTCATGTCAAACTCCGGGAGAGTGGGTGAGGAATGGATTCGGTCTTAGAAAAACCACATCCATCTACCAGCCAAGGATAGCGAAATACCAGGATGTTGGCAGCGGTAATCGCAAGGGTGCCTGAATCTGTTGTTTCGAAGTTAACATCCCGTGGACAGGCCGAGACTTAGAGTGACGGGGACAACCCGAGCTCATTTCGGCGGGCTTCCGGATTTGGCGTTGGTATTCCATTACCGCGACCGAGTTTCGCTCCTTCTGGTAGCGAATGACGTTGTGAGAAGGGCGGGAGGTCCTCATACTGATTCCTGTTGACCATTTCTTTGCCGGCCGATGACTGACTCTCCTGCAGAACAGGCGCTTCAGGATTTCCTTGCGCGCCGACATAAGGAACCGGACCTCACTCTGGTTGCTTTCATTGTGGATCTTCCCCAAGAAACCCGAGCAGGCGCCCAGCATTTGATCCAACAACATCTGGATTCCGCTGGTCCTTACCCGGGCCTTCATGAGGACCGAATCTTGGGCGAATACCGCCTCATCCGCCAGATCGGCAGCGGAGGAATGGGGTATGTCTGGGAGGCCGAACACCGCAATCTGGGCAATCGTGTCGCCCTCAAATTCCTGAAACCGACTTTGGTGTTCAGCCCCTCAGGGGTGCACAAATTTCACCAGGAAGCCAAGGCTGGTGCCCGCCTGCAGAATCCCGGACTGGTCAAGACCTTTGCCGCCGGAGAAAGTGAGGGGATCTACTGGATCGCGCAGGAATTGGTCGAGGACGGAAAGGGTTTCGACACGATCCTCGCCGAGATGCGGGAAAAGGAAGAGCTGCCAAAGGGTTATTACCGAGATGCTGCCAAGCTCTTTGCCACGATCGCAGATTCCCTTGCACATGCGCACCAAGAAGGAATCATCCATCGGGACATCAAACCGAGCAACATACTTGTTGATCGGGATGGGTTCCCCAAGGTCGCTGACTTTGGACTGGCTCTGGTCCAGGATGAACTCTCGCTGAGCCGAACCGGCGACTTCGCCGGAACTCCCTTCTACGTGAGCCCTGAACAGGCGATGGCAAAACGCGTCAACCTGGATGCGCGTACCGACATCTTTAGCCTCGGCGCGACCTTATATGAAGCACTAACCCTGACGCGTGCTTTCAATGGCGACACTTCGCAGCAGGTCTTCCATCAGATTCTGGTCGAAGAACCATGCGACCCACAGCAAATCCGCAGCCGGGTCCCTCGCGAACTTGCGGTGATCTGTGGCAAATGCCTGGAGAAAAACCCGGAGCGACGCTATTCCACCATGGAGGATCTCGGGGCGGATTTGCGCCGTTTCCTTGACGACCATCCCATTCTGGCAAAACCGCCTTCGACTTGGATGCGTGCGGTGAAATGGTGCCGTCGTCATCCGGTGGTGGCGGTTTCCGGTTCGGTGGCTGGAATCGCCTTGGTCGCACTCACCGCCATGTGGTGGCGAGAAGGGCAGCTGCGCAAGAGGGCCGAGGCTGCGGAATCTCAATTGAACACTGCAGTCATAATTGCCGACAGAGAGCGCGACCACGCACGCGATTTGCAGCGATTGGCCGAACACCGCGCTTATTCCGCCAATTTCACCGCAGCAGACCTCTCTTTCCAACACGGCAATAGCGCCGAAGCCCGACGCCTTCTGGACGCATGTCCTCAAGCCTTGCGTGGCTGGGAATGGGCTCATCTCGATCTTGCGCTCGACCCGAGCTTGACCACCTTTATCGGACATGAAGATGGGGTGACCGCGGTCGCCTGGAGCCCCGATGGGAAACGCTTCGTATCGTCCTCGTGGGATCAAACTCTTCGGCTCTGGGATGCGGCTACGAATACCCTGCTGCAAACGCTCTCTGGCCACCAATCCAGTGTGTACTCGGTGGCTTGGAGCCCAGATGGAACAAGCATCGTTTCGGGTGACCAAACTGGAACGATTCTCTTATGGAATGGGTCCACAGGAGCCCTTACCCGCACGCTGAATGGACATGAACGCTGGATTTCTGACTTGGCCTGGAGTCCTGACAGCACGCGGTTTGTTTCGGGATCCGATGACGGGACCTTTCGCACCTGGGACGCGTCAACTGGTGTGGTCCTGAACACGAATTCCATTCACATGGGTGGTGTGTCGGCGCTGGCATGGAGCCCGGACGGAAGGCGAATCGCTTCGGGATCCTGGGGTCTTGAAATGGCAATTTGGGACGTTGAAACACAAGCCGCCTTGGTTTTTCGTTCTGACTTGCGCGAGAATGTGATCAGCTTGTGTTGGAGTCCCGATGGAAGCGAACTGTATTGCGGCACTGACGATCCCACGATCCGTATCCGCAATGCCGAGACCGGAGTTGAATCGAGGGTGCTCACAGGGCACCAGGGAGACGTGAATACGGTTGCTCTGAGTCCTGATGGAATGCACCTCGCTTCTGCATCGAATGACCAGACCATCATTCTCTGGGATGTCTATTCAGGTGTGGCTTTGAGTACCTTTTCTGGCCACCAGGGCGATGTATACGGCGTTGCCTGGCATCCAGACGGTACTCACCTCGTCTCGAGTTCCCAAGATCGAACACTTCGCTTGTGGGATCCTTTGACCTCTCCCCGGCCCTCGTTACATACGCTCGCTGAGTTCGAGCATGCAAGGGTCACGGATGTCGCCTGGAGCCCGGATGGCAACACTTTCGTTGCTGCGTTTCAAAACGACACCCTTTGCCTCTGGGATGCGAAAACGGGAACTGCCCTATGGACCATTCAGGGTCATTTTAAAGAATTGAAATCCGTGGCTTGGAGCCCGGATGGTTCCCGCCTTGCCACAGGTGTTTCTTCGATCCTGCGTATTTTGGACGCAAGTACCGGAGAAGAACTGCGCCAGTTAAGAGGACATGATGGCTGGGTCAATGCCGTGGACTGGAGTCCAGCCGGATCGGAGATCGTTTCAGCATCAAACGACAAGACGGTCCGCATCTGGGATGCAACAAGCGGAAACACCTTGCAGATTTTGAGTGAATTGGAATACGGAGTGAACACGGTCGCCTGGAGTTCAGACGGAAGCGCTCTTGCAGGCGGTTCCTATGGCGAGGTCTTTGTCTGGGATGCAAAGACCGGAGACAGATTGCATACGCTGTCCCTGGAAGACCGAACATTGATCAAATCTTTGGCCTGGAGTCCAGACGGGGGGCGCATCGTATTGGGCTCCAATGACCACCGCGTTCGCATTTGGGATTATTCCGCACCAACCCCTGTGCTGGACCTTCAAGGACATGAAGAAGAAGTGACTTCCGTTGCCTGGAGTCCCGACGGCAGGCGGATCGCATCAAGTTCTTGGGATGGTACGATTCGAATCTGGGATGCCGTAACAGGAGCAGCGCGTCATACCCTTCACGGGCCCGAAGGAATGAGCGCGGTGGCTTGGAATCCTCACAGCGCTCGCCTTGTGTCTGGCTCGGCGGATGGCTCCGTTCAATGCTGGGAAAGTGACCCGGTCGACGCCCGTGCCATGTGGCATGCCGCCGAAGATCGTCGTCAAGTCGCCCCGAGAGTTCGGCAACTCTTCAGGGAGCATGTTCTGTTGGACCCCGTCCTGGATGCCATTCGTGAAAACCGGAATTGGCCTATCCAAGAAAAAACCGTTGCCCTCGGCCTGGCCCGCTCCATTGGCAACCCCACCCCTGATAGTCTGAACAGCAAGGCATGGGACCTGGTCGACCCGGATCGCAGTAACCTGGATTCGGACGTAGCTTTTGGTTTGCGCCTCGCCCGCGTTGCAATCGATCATGATCCCTCTAAACCTCAATACCAGGACACGATTGCCTGGGCCTTTTTTGCCAACCAGCTATTTGATCAGGCTCTAGCAGCCAGCGAACAGGCCCTCGCACTTTCGGACTCTGACGACCAGGAGTATCAGGGCTACCTGGAACGCATGAAGCGCATGGTGGAAGCCGCGAGGAAAGACGGTGGCGACTGACCCATCCCTGTAAGCCATGAGGGAATACGGGACGGGTCAGCCTGAATCGAGACTTGTTCAGGCAATCACTTGGACCACCTGGTTGCTCTTTTGGCAGGTGTTCAGATCCACGGCTTGAATCCAAACCTGGATTCCGCTGGCGAGGGGTGGAATGGCGACGTCGATCTTGGCATTCCCTGATCCATCAGCGGGAACCACTCCGACGATCTGGATCGGGTTACTCAGGTCCACGGACAGGCCTGGGCAGGGCCCTCCGCCCAGCACAGAGGGACCACCTCCATTGCGAGAATAGGCCATTGGTTCCGGTCCAATCTCCGGTGAACTCCCCCGGCAAACCATCGTTGCCATTGAAGTAGCGATAAGGAGGGACCGGCGAATGTGGAAAGCCGGTAAACGCTCAAGCAACCACGCCAAAATGCCCTGCACCGGTTGTCTTCAGAAGAGTGGTGGGCGTAACCGTCCATTTGTCTCCCGAAGAAAAACCATCGACGGAGGTGAAATCAAGCGTGAACACCTCTCCCGGTTTGATCGCCTTGTTGGCGTCAGGAGGATTTATGGTTCCAATCCCTGGAACCATGACCTTGATGTCTTCGACTCCGTCTGCTGGAGCAACATTGGTTCCCCAGCCCAGGTTGACGCCGCTTTTGGTAATCGTAACCGGACCACCTTGGAAATCCGGATCGAACCCACTGCTCTCCTGCGTGCTCAGCAGAAAATCGTAGAGCGTTTTTTGAGTGTCATTTTTAAACTCAAAAGTTGCGGTTGTTCCTGAGGTCGGCAAATCAAAGGTCTGCGCACCAGCAACCAGACTGGTTGGGGCAGACAATCCCGCAAAAGGAATCCAAGTGTGGCTCACCATGGATGCCAGGGAGAGCTCATGGAACGCAAGGGCCGGATGGCTTGAAGCAACTGGGGTCAAGGAATTACCCAGCTGGTTCTGAGCAGTGGGGCTGGCGAGGAGCGCAAGCCCGGCTACACATCTAAAGAGCATTTCGAACATGGGATGCCTGTTAGTTGTGATGGGAATCCAAATCAAGTGGGGGATTCCCAGAGCAAGTGCGGAGACCATTCCTTTGAACCACTCAACGGCCAGTCATGAACGGATTGGACGGCATGCAGGATCCGGACCACCGGAATTCCTCTCCAGACAATGGCGTTTTCTCTCACCGGCCTCGTCAGGAATATAGGGCTATTCCGGCTTCTCTACAGCCAAGAAAAAGGGGCTTGCATTTCGGTTTGACCCCGAATCAACTCGAGATTTCTTCCTGTTGCGAATTCAGTATCACCTGGTAATCCTGGATGTTTGAGCACTTCAGAAGGAGGTTTGTAAGGAAATTGCCCCAGTGAAACCATGCTGCGTCTCGGGCTCTGAAACAGGGGCGCGAGAGCAAGAATGATGCCGGCATTCATTCTCTGCAGAATAGAGACTGACCGCTAATGCTCTTCCAACCACAGGAAGCGCGGACCTCCGGCAAGGAAGGGCGCCAGATGCGAGGTGTTGCCGGTTTCGGAACGCCAGTTCACATAGGCCTCTTGATGGGCGCGGGTGGCCCATTCTTCCAACAGCCAGACCTTGTTGTCCTCGCTTTCATTGGTCCACACCGTCACACCCAGGCAGCCGTCGAAGGCCCGGGTATCGATCAGGATTTCGTGGATGGCTTCGATGAACTCTGGCCGGGTTTCCGGCTTGACGGTGAATTCCACGATGATCTTGTCGGTGATCTTGCCGGGTGCGCTGGCACACCCAAGCATAGGGATGGCGAGCGCCGCGATCAAAAGGGTCATGCGCATGGTGGGATTCTAGCCCTGAGCAGGTTCACCGGTGGTCCGGGTCTTGAGGAAGCCCTTCTCGTCGGTACAGTCGAAGCAGCATGTCTCGTCTTCGACTCCCCGCCCGCATCATTCTTGCGAGCACACTGCTTGGCACCGAAGCCGGCGCCTGGTGCCAGGTGGAAGAGCCCGATCCTGGCCGCTTCGAAACTACAGTGCTGGCGCGGGCACTCGACCGGCCGATGGAGTTGACCGTTGCGGCGGACGGACGCGTGCTGTGGATCGAACTCGCCGGGAAACTGCGGATCTACATTCCGGATTCCGGTGAAGTGGTCGAAGCAGGTTCACTGGAGGTCTTCGCCGAGCAGGAAAACGGATTGCTCGGTCTGGCCCTGGATCCTGACTTCGAACGGAACCACCACCTTTACCTTCTCTATTCTCCGGTGGATTTTTCCGGGCAACGGCTGAGCCGTTTTCATCTCAATGGCAACGTCCTGGAACTCGAATCCGAGCAGGAGATCCTGACCTTCGAAGAGCAGCGCCGCGAATGCTGCCATCACGCGGGCGCACTCGAATTCGGACCGGCGGGCTTGCTCTTCATCGCAACCGGCGACAACACTCACCCAGGAGGCGACTCACAGGGTTTTGCGCCTCTTGATGAACGCCCTGATCGCTCCCCCTTCGATGCCCAGAAAGGCCCGCCCAACACCAAGAGCCTGAGCGGCAAGATCCTGCGCATCCGCCTGACCGAAGACGGCTACGAGATCCCGGACGGCAATCTGTTCCTTGATTCCGTCGAGGGGCGTCCCGAAATCTACGTCATGGGCTGTCGCAATCCTTGGCGCATCGGTGTGGATCAGCGCACCGGCTTCGTCTATTGGGGAGAGGTGGGGCCCGATGCCGGGGCCGACGGAGAGCGCGGACCGCGCGGCTACGACGAGATCAACCAAGCCCGCCGTGCCGGGAATTTCGGTTGGCCCTATTTCATCGCCGACAACCAGGCCTACCACGACGTCAATTTCACCAGCAACGAAGTCGGCGCTGCTTTCGCCTCCGAACGCCCGGTCAACGCTTCGCCCAACAACAGCGGGGCGCGGGTCCTGCCCCCTGCCCAACCGGCATGGATCTACTACCCCTATGGCGACTCCGTCAAGTTTCCTGAATTAAATGCGCCGGGTGGTCGCACCGCCTGCGCGGGCCCGGTCTACGATTTCGACTCTGCACTCGCATCGAACACCAAATTTCCGCGCCACTATGATCGTTGTCTGTTCGTCTTCGAATGGTCACGCAATTGGATCGCGGCCGTGCATATGAATGAGGACTCGACGATTAATAGAATCGAACGATTCCTCCCAGACCGTTCCTTCAAGCGTCCTGTGGATCTGGAGTTCGGACCGCAAGGTTCCCTCTACCTCCTGGAATATGGTTCCACCTGGGGCACCAACACCGACTCGGCTCTGGTGCGATTGGATTATCAAGCGGGCAATCGGGCACCGCGCCCCGTTCTCAGGCTAGAGAGCAACATCGGCCGCGCGCCCCTGTTGGTTCAGCCATCCACCGCGGGCACCTTGGATCCGGACGGCGATCCCTTGACCTTTGGCTGGCGCCTGCCGCCGGCCAAGGAAGTGCTTTCCACCAGCCCGCATCCTCAACTGGTCTTTGAACAAGAAGGCACCTTCAATCTGGAATTGACTGTGCAGGATCCGACCGGGGCCAGTGCCACCGCAGTGGTTCCAATTCTGGTGGGAAACACGCCTCCGGAAATCCGTTTTCTTGATCCCAGAGATGGGAGCTTCCTGCATCCAGGTCAGGCTATCGATTGGCGCCTTCAAATTCACGACGCTGAAGACGGCAACTCGGAACAGGATCCCGAGGCTCTTTTTCAAAACGCGGTGGTGGGAGTGACCTTCCATGCGGGAGCGCCCCCTGGTTTGGATGCTGGGCAAGCAGAGGCTCCTGATCCTGGTCGTGACGGAATGACGCGCAGCGACTGCTTTCACTGCCACGCCGTTGGTCACCGCATCGTCGGGCCCGCTTTCGCCGAAGTTGCCGAGCGTTATCGCGGCGACGACTCAGCACTTGAGTTGTTGATGCAGCGCGTCTCTGCGGGTTCCAGCGGCGTTTGGGGGGCGGTACCGATGCTCCCCCACCCCCAGCACACTGCGCTGGAAATCCGGCAAATGGTCTCCTGGATCCTGGAGCGGGATCAGACCGAAGCCGCCTACGAAGTGCAGCGCGGACTGCACGGTAGGGTCGAGTTACCTCCGGACAGCGGCAGCTATGTCCTTTCTGCCACCTATGCGGACCGCGGCGGCAAGGTCATCGGCTCGCTCATCGGCCGCGCCCAATTGCGTCTGCGGCATCCGGCCGTCGAAGGCGAGGCCTTTTCGACTCGCTCTGGCACCTCCACCCTGTCTTCCAAAACGGCGAGCGGGGGTGCTTTCATCGGCGCCATCAACAGCGGGGACCATCTCCATTTCGAAGCGGTCGATTTGAATGGAATCGAGCGCGTCTCCCTGCGCGTCTCCTCGGCGGGAGCTGGCGGCACCATCGAATTGCGCTCCGATTCGGTCAACGGCCCCCTGGTTGCCCAATGCGAAATCCTACCCAACGGCGCCTGGGAGGACTGGTACGAAATCGCGCTTCCAATTGTCGACCCGGGCGGACGCCACGATCTCTTCATCGTTTTTCAGCACCCCGACGGAGCCCACGCGCTGATGAACCTCGACCGCGTGTTTTTCTTGCGCCCTGCCGAATCCGCCAGCAAGGTCGTGCAGGACTAGGCCGGTATTACTGGGCCTTGGCCAACTCAGCATGGTGGATGCTACGGTACTGCCATGCTGTTACCCAAATGGAGAGTCGGCCGTTGCCAGCAATTACGATCCGGGCAGAGCGGCTTCACCTTGATCGAGTTATTGGTGGTCATCGCGATCATCGCGATCCTCGCCGCGCTGGTCCTTCCCAGTGTGATCGCCTCTCGAAAAACGGCCAAGTGCGTCAAAAAAATCTCCGAACTGAAAGAGAGTCTGCGCACTGCTCTGGCCAAGATGGAAAAGGTCCGCGATGGTACCGCCCCTCTGTCCGAGGGTTTGACGGTGGTCAAAGAGGCTTGCCGCCGCTACAAAGACGTCAAGGACACTGGCTGCTACAAGAAGGGCAAGGACACCACCCTCGAGACCCTGATTTCCCAAACCGAGGCGCTGATCCTCGAGTTCCGCACCACCTTGTACGATTCCGACAAAGCCGCCTTGGACTCCGCCCTCACAGATTGTGGCTTCACGCTTCCCTGAGAATCCAGGCACCTGCCGCCCTGGAGGCAGCAAAGTCGCGGCATTGCGCTTTGCCATTCTGGCGCTGACCTTGTTGTCGGCTTGCGCCGCCGCGTCTCCTCGCAAGCCAAACATTCTTCTCATCCTGGTCGATGATCTGGGCTACCGAGATCTGAGTTGCCAGGGGTGTACGGATTTTGAAACCCCTCACATCGACTCTCTCGCCGCTTCCGGCGTGCGCATGACGCTGGGTTATGTTTCTCACCCCTATTGCAGCCCCTCCCGCGCGGGGATTCTCACCGGGCGCTATCAACAGCGCTTCGGCCACGAGCACAACCCCCAATACGACGAGTCGAATCTGGAACTCGGAACCGACGTCGCTGAGATCATGCTGCCAGCCCTCCTGACCCAGGCTGGCTATCGGACGGCGCACATCGGCAAATGGCACTTGGGTGCGGCCGAGCCCTTCCGCCCCTTGCAACGTGGATACGACCGATTCTTTGGATTTCTCGGCGGAGGGCACCACTACTTCAAGGCGGACGGAAAGGGTGAATATGCGGGGCCGCTGTGGCGCGATCAGGGCGAAAGCGAACAGCAACCGAGCTACCTGACCGATGATCTGACCGACGAAGCAATCGCCATCATCGAGCAGCCAGCGGAACAGCCCTTCTTCATTCTGCTTGCTTACAACGCTCCTCACTCACCGGATCAGGTGCCCGATCAATATCTGGATCGTCATCAAGGAATCGAACACCTGGCGCGGCGCAAATACGCCGGCCTGGTCACCGGCGTCGACGAGGGTGTCGGCCGGTTGATGGCGACCTTGGAGGAACAAGGTCTCACCGAAGACACGCTGGTCATTTTCCTGAGCGACAACGGCGGCCGACGCGGCTCCTCCGACAACCGCCCCCTGCGTGGCAACAAGGGATGGCTCCACGAAGGTGGACTCAGGGTTCCCTTCTTCATGAGTTGGCCAGGAGTTCTGGCTGCGGGCGAAAGCTACACCAACCCTGTCATCGCTCTCGATCTGTTGCCCACAGCGCTGGCGCTCGCCGACGTGCCCTTGCCACCAAACCTGGATGGCAAAAACCTGATGCCCTACCTGATCGGCAAGGATCAAGAAATCCCTCATGAAGTTCTGCACTGGCGCGTCTGCGGCGGCGAGGGCTACGCCCTTCGACGCGGAGATTGGAAGGTCGTGCACGACGTCTCAATGCCAGATCCCGAGCTCTACAACCTTGCCGAAGACATCGGAGAGGATCGCAACCTGGCTGCGCAAAAACCGGAGCTTCTTGCAGAATTACTCCAGGTGCATCACACCTGGAATCAAGAACTCCGTGAACCAGATTGGACCGAAACCCACGCCCGACACCTTACCGATGAGCGCCGGGCCGCCCAAGAAGCAGGAAGCCGCCAATACCCCATGCCCTGGGTCAAGGATTGAAGGGAGCTGTTACCCACTAGCAAGCCAACCCGGAACCGCAAGACTAGAAGACGATCGGAAGGGCAACCGCCTCAGAACTCATGCGTCCGTCGGGGTCGAAGGTGACCACCGCAAGCCAGATGGACTGGCCGACGAAAGGAATCAGGCTCGGGTGGCTGGCGATCGTTGCTTGGCCGTCGCCGACCAAATCAAGCGTGCCGAATGCGTCTTGAACCATCGGCGGCGACCAACCGGTCAGCATGCGGTTGAACAGGCCATCTGCGGTCAGGGGAACGTCGAGGCCCCTCAGGTTCGTCGGGCCGGTCCCGGTGCGTGAGGCGAGAAGCGCGTAATTGATTCCGGCCTCGCTGTCAGGGAAGTTGATCGTGGCGGTCACGAAACCTGTGGAAGCAGACAACTGCGGCGGGACCAGTTCCAGGATCGGGATGACCGGAACTTCCCAACGGGCGAAGTTCCGCGAAGGACGACCATTTGCATGACCGAAACCGCCGGCGACCCATAGGTAGCCGGATGCCTCGTCCGCAACGAGGGCCCATGGCGCACCGTCAAGACCGGTACCGAGCGGCTCCCAGACGCTGCTGGCCCAGCGGGCGATGTGTTTCATCGGCGATCCTTGCTGAAACAGCTCGCCACCAACGTACAACTCGTCTTGGAAAACGCCAAGCGCGGTGACCTGCGTACCTGCAATCCCAGGGAAGGCGATGAAGGAGTTGCCATCCCAGCGGGCGAGGCGATTGGTGGACACGCCGCCAGCGCTGCTAAAGGCACCGCCCATAATCAGCTTGCCATTGAATGATTCAAGTGCGTAGACAATCCCATTGGTGCCGCCGCCAACCGTCTGCTGCACGCTTCCGTCCCAGGAAACCAGGTTGCCGAAGCTCGACATCGAGCCACCGATGTAGAGCACCTGCTGATGCACCGCCATGGTTTGGATCGAACCGAATATCTGCGGGGCGAAGCTCTGCCAGGTCGAGCCGGTCCATCGCATCACACCACCGAGGCCAGCCGCGTAGAGCTTGCCTTGGTACACCGCCAGGGCGTCGACACCACAACATAAGGGTGAGGCGCCGAAACCGGTCCAGGTGGCTCCGTCGTAACGCGCCACGTCATTCACCGGAGTGCCGTCCACGGAAATGAACTCGCCGGCGACGACGAGGTCTCCCTCGAATACGATCGCGGCGTTCACCCGACCGGAGAACTCGGAAAAGTCGCCGAGCCCGATCCAGTCGGTGCCTTCAAACAGCACCGGAGGTGAAGCAAGTTGGCTGCCGGCTTGAAGGAAATTGCCGCCAACCACCACCGGATTTCCATTCCACAGCACCGCGCCGTGGTTGTGGCCGTCGAAGCCCAGGCCGTTGCCCACGCTGGCCCAGTCGTTTTCGTCGAAGCTCGCCACATTGTCGGTTGCAGCCCCCTCGCCCTTGGAGTAGTTGAAGCCGGCCCAGAAGAAATTGCCGCCGACGATCAATTTCCCGCCTACCTCGGTCATGTCCTGGATCATCACATCGGAGGCGCTGACGTCCTGGACGCCGCCGGCGAAGTTCCACTGCGTTCCGTCAAATCGGGCGATACGCATTGCATCGGCACCGCTGGCCTCAGAGAAATTCCCCCCTGCATAGAGGCTGCCGCCGAAGACCTCCAAGGACCGGACTTCACTGAGGATTTGGGTATCTGGAAACACCCCCGCCGCCGACCACGACACGCCGTCCCACCCGGCCACCTTCTCCATGTTGGAGCCACCGGATATCAAGTCAAAATTACCGCTGGCGTAGAGTTTCCCCTGGTACCAGGCCTGGTCGTAGACAATGCCGTTCTGCGGCCCAGGAAGACCGCCACCGACCGAGCCCCACGCAATGCCATCCCAGACCGCAACGTTGAAGGCCGGCGCCCCGCCAGCTGTATCGAATTGACCCGAGGCATAGAGGCGATCGTCGGGGCCGACACTTAGCGCCCAGACCTCCGGATCAAGAGCTTTGTCGATCCCGGTACCCACCGGTCGCCACTGCACCCCGTCCCAACGAGCGATGTGGTTGACGAGTGTGCCGCCGCCGGTCTTGGTGAATTCACCGGCTGCATAGAGCTCGCCGCGAAAAACGGTGAAGGCGTGAATCAGGTCGTCGAGGCCAGTTCCGAGCGGGCTCCACTGAGTGCCATTCCAGCTGGCTACGTTGCCGACCAGCTGCCCACCGGCATCGTTGAACTGGCCACCGACGATCAGTTCACCCTGGTACTCACCGATGGCGGTCACCTTGCCGTTGAGGATTCCGGAGCCAATCGGTTGCCAGTGGGTTCCGTCGAAGCGCGCGATCTGCCCGAAGGTGTGCCCGTCGCCCTCGAAGAACCCGTTGCCGCCAGCGATGAGCTCGCCCTGGTACTCGCCGACAGCCAAGATCCAGCCGGTGTACAGACCCGGTCGGTCAAACTCGTCCGACCAGCTCCCTTGTGCGTGTAGGATCGAGGACGAGCCCAGAATGGCGAGTACACCAACGGTCAGGCCTTGCTTAATGCATAAAAACAAGCTAAGGACATTGTTCATGGATCAAGCTGGGGTTCCGCAAGCGAATGGTGGCGAGCTGGGTAAGTTCCCAACTTCCCTCTATCTCGCGAAAGGTCGTCGCCAATCCCCTCAAAAGAATGGGCTACTTCCCCTGCTTCAGCAAGGTTGCGGACTTGATGTCGTAGGGTGCGGAATGCCCGGTGGAGTAGAACACTGCGTGCCTGAATCGCCTCGCGGAGTGGACCAGGCTATTGATGTTGATGCCAGCCCCAGCGAATCCCGGGATTGACTCGTCGACCCATGAGACGGAGGAACCCCATTTTCCACCGGCCATTTCGCGATAGCGCACCAACTGGTTCGCAGTGTCGAGCCAGGTCACAATCAGGCTGTTCTTCCCGGTACGGGAAATACAGGTATGGCCGGATGCGCTGTCGTCAATGGTGAAAGTCTTACTCCACCCTGCTTCCCAAGTCCTCTTTTGGTATTGGATGGTCCCGGCGCCGTGAATGAGGTGAACGTCGTCTGCATCACCCACCACGTTGAAGAAGGAGTAGTTAGAGGCTGGACTCACAACGATTTCCTCGTCTTCCCAGCCTCGCCCGTTCCAGATCCTGGCTGCGTAGACGTCTTCTCCATTCACGCGGTGGTTGTAGATCCAAACGGTCTTCCCTCGGGTCAGTGGAGCACCAACCGGATCGGGATATCCATCGGTTCCTTTTTCGGACACGAGCTTGAAGGGAAATCCCGCTGCGGTCTTCCACTTCCCGTCGTTGGTCGAAGCCTTGACCACAATCCCATCGAAGGGTGGGAGGTTCGGTATCTGATATACCAATTGCATAAAAGTGATCCATGGATGGCCCATAGAGTCGACGATGACCTTCGGGTACATGACGTTTTTTTCCGAGGGCGTGTCGAACGCAACCTGGGGTGGAGCCGACCATTTCATCTTGCCGTTGGAACTCGGCTTGCCTCGGCGATAGTAGACGTCAGCACCTAGGGCGGCGGTACACAGGCAGTAGTGGAAGTAGGTGCCATCGAACCAGCCACCGAAACGGTGGCCAAAGTGCCCGCCCGGGGCAAAGGTGTCGGGATCGCTCCACTCCTTACCGTCGCGGCTGCTTCGAAAAACTCCGTCAACTCCATCCGAGTAAAAGACCCAAAGCAATCCAGCCATTTCAAACACCTTGCGCTGCTTCGGGTAGTTCACGGCCCACCCTTTGCTCGCGGAAGTGGTGGAGACCAAGGACGGAACAGCAAGAGCCTCTGTTATTGGGTCCTGGCCGCCGCTGGTTCCGACGGCGAACATGAGGAAGGCGACCAGAAACCCGCCACTATGGATGGCAATTCGACTCTTCATGGATCTCGTTCCAACTGTCACCGAGGAGTTTCCCGAAATCATGCGGTTCTCTTGGGTGGTTCTCCAGAGACATCATCGCAGATTCCCCATATTGGCACGGCTGCCCGCCAGCTCATTGTGAAAGTCACGCCACTTCCAAGGATTGCTCAACTCGCGTGCCATGGTTTGGAAGATCCAGGTTTCGTCAGGGAAGTTCATGCCATAGACGAAAGACATAAGCTACGCAGGAAAGTGTACCCTCGTTCCAGGAAGGCCCGTACACCGATGAAAACCCGACCCGACCAGAAACCGCTTTGGCTGCGAAGGCCACGATCTTTCGTTCCAGTGGTTGTGGCGTTGTTGCTGCCATGGATCGGCGCCAACTCACTGGGCGCGCAAGAAGACTCGAAGACGCTACGCGTGTTCATCTTCGCGGGACAGTCCAATATGGTCGGCTCGGATTCGAAGGTCCAGGATATCCAGCGTTTTCCGCCGTTTGCCGGATTGGAAAAAGCGCAGAAGGACGTGATGTTCTCCTACTGCATCGGACGTGAGAACAAGATCAAGTCCGATGGCTGGGTTGACCTGCAAGCGGTCAACGGCGTGGTCGGGCCGGAGCTGAGTTTCGCGCGCGAGATCAAGCGCCACATCAAGGCACCGATCGCGATTATCAAGGTTGCCGCCGGCGGCACGCACCTGGCCGGTGACTGGAATCCGGATGAGCCACGCGGCTTCCAAATGTACCCGCTTGCGCTGGACTGGGTGCGCGCCGCACTCGCCGATCTTGTGCGGCGCAAGATTCCCTACCGGCTGGAGGGTTTCGTCTGGCACCAGGGCGAGAACGACATGTTCGAGGAGGGGGCAATGCCTGCCTACGGGGCGAACCTGAAAAATTTCCTCGCGCGCTGGCGGCGCGATCTCGATACACCGGAGCTGCACTTCTACGTCGGGGAATTATGCACCAAGACGATCTGGGGTATGGACCTGCGCCCGAGGATGCACGCGATCAGCCTTGGACAACGCGAGGTCACTGACGCCGATTCCTTGGCGGACTACGTGCCGACCTCGCACGTCGGCGTGGAGATCGGCGGCGGGCTCGGCCTGCATTACCACTACGGCACGCTCGGGCAGCTCGAGCACGGAGTCAATCATGCAAACGCCTACTTGCTTAACATCGGCAAGGAAGCGGAGAGTCCGCGACCGTTGAAAACCTGGCCCTACGCCCAGGGCAGCAAGGTCAAGATGTTCGTGCTCGCCGGACACCGAAACATGGAGGGCGAACGCGCCTTCGTCCAGGACCTGAAGGCACTGCGCCTCGCATCGCTGCGCAAGGACGATCACAAGATCGCCTTCAAGTACAACCTCGGTGGGGACTACAAGGTCTCGGAGGGTTGGGAACCCTTGGGACCGGCGGGTTGCTACGACACCTTCGGCCCGGAGCTCAGTTTCGGCGGCCGGCTGAAGAAAAATCTCAACGAGAACTTCGCGATCGCCAAGTTTACCCACAGTGGCACGCAGATCATCGACTGGACGCCGGAAGGAAGCGAGGCCACGTCGCGCCATCTTTATCCGCGCTTCCTTGCCTTCGTGCGCGACGCGATGCAGGAGCTGACCGACAAGGGACACGATGTGGAATTGGCCGGAGTCTTCTACCACCTCGGCGAGAACGACATGTCCTTCGCCCCCTATCGCAAGCAGGCTGTGCCAAGGCTGGCTTCTCTGGTGAACCAGAGCCGTGCAGACCTGGATCTGCCCTCTCTGAAGTGGTTTGTCAGCCAGCAGCCACCTACCGACCACGAAAGCGTCAACGGAATCGACGTCACCGCCGACCTCGCCAAGCTTGCGGCCGCGGACCCGAACCTGATCCACATCAAGGCCTTCAACCTGCCGGGCCGAGAACAGAACCTCGTGATCACCACCGAGGGCATCGTGGCCCTGGGAAGGTGGCTCGCCGACACCTTCCTCGCGGGGCGTTAGCTGGCACCGCCGAGTCGCTGCTACAAGACCGTGACTTCCACCAGTTCGTAGACCATGGCGTCCATGTCGATGATCCCGTTCATGTTGGTGTCGAAACCACAGTAGAACTGGTAATTTCCTTTGGGGAGTCCGGACCAATCCAAAACCACGGAAGGTCCAACGCCGAACAGCGGCCCCTTATGGGCGACATGAACACCCGGAAGCCAAACAGCGGGCCCACGGTGGTACCACCCGGTGGGCGTCAAGGACAGGATCCACCAGTCTCCCGCGGCGCCGGCGAAGAGGCCGGGCTCAATGCTGACCTCGATCTTCAGTGGATCACCTTGGACGATCGAAATATTTCCGTCCATTCCATTCGCCTTGATGTCAGCGACGCCCGCTGCGGCAACCGAATCGTGCGAATCGATCCGTCCCCAACCCCAATAGGGATCCTCTCCGGGGGTGCCGAGATCGATACTCCCCGTAAACAGACACTCTTTGACCTGATCGGTCGTCAGACCAGGATGTTGGCTCCAGACCAGTGCGCATAGGCCGGCCACCATCGGCGCGGAAGCGCTGGTCCCATTGCCGATGGCCAGCCCGCCTGGGAGGCCTGTGCTGTAAATGTCGGTTCCGGGCGCGTACACGTCGACCGCCAGGCCATAGGCAGAGAAACTCGCCTTGTCGTCGTTGCGATCCGTCGCGCCGACGATGATCACGTCTTCCCAGTCAAACCAATAAAGATCGCGTTGGTCGTTTCCGGCAGCCCAGAACAGCAGGCTTCCAAGGCTCTTCACGTAGGCGCCGGTGGTCTGAACGCTGTTGTACTCAACGCCGGTCTGACTGACGTTGATGCATTGGGCGCCATTCTCGGCAGCCCATCGAGCTCCATCCAGGAGGTTGTGAAGATAACCACCACCGGGCTGGTTGTAGTAGCGGATCGGCATGAGTGAGAAGTCCCAGCCCATTCCCACCACGTGGGTCCGGTTGTTCCCGATCGCGCCTGCCAGCCCAGCAACAAAGGTCCCGTGGCCATCGACATCACCGACGTCTCCCCCGGCGGTCTGCGCCCGGCGGTCTGCGGAGTTGTAGCCGGAGACCAGGGCGCCGGCGAGGTCGGGATGATCGAGTTGAACCCCGCTATCGACGATGGCGATGACCTGGCTCGAGTCGCCCGTGGTGATGTCCCAAGCTGCCGGCGAGCGGACCTTTTTGTGGTGCCATTGCCGAAAGTAGCTCGGATCGTTCGGGACTTTGTCCGTGGGGTGGCAAATCCAGTCGGGCTCAGCGTATTGGTAATCGCCGCTGGCCATGAGGCTGTGGGAATAACTGTTCTCAGTCTGTCCTGGCGGCACCGAGACGATGAACTCGTCGGTCTCGGAAATATACTCAACCAGATATTCCTCCAGCCTTGCGCTCGCTCGAAGGCGAGCTTTCTCGATCCCATCGACCGTCTGGCCTCGTGCAGCGAGATCCCTGACCTGCAAAGGGCGAACGATCATCAGACCGGAAAACTCCAGCACGCCGCTGCGTTCCTGAAACACCCTGGGTTGCTTATCCGAGGGCGGGCTCTGGGCGGACGAAACTCCAGAGATGACCAGAACCTGGAAGATCGCAACGAGGAAGAAACGTGGATTCAACAACTCAATGAAGCCCCTATGGTTATTCGCTGCATTCATGCCATTAGTCTAATTGGAATCGGCGCAGGGGGGGGGCCGAACCAACTTCCACCATTGAAGTGGATTCCGGAGTCGGACTAATTCGCAACCCTCGCCGCTCGAATGGTCTGGACGTCGGTCGAAAACGCGCTCAGTCCATGGGTCACGACGACGAGGACCGGCTCGGTCGGATGCGCAGCCATGTCGACCACCGGAGCCGTGGGCAGGCCATTGCACAAGGAGAGCCAGCTCGCGCCGTCATCGATTGAGGCATAGACGCCGAGGTCTGTGCCCAGGTAGAGAATGCCCTGCTCGACCGGATCCTCGATCAACACGTTGACCGGTTCGGCCGGAAGGTTGCCCGCAAGGGAGGTCCAGCTTTGCCCGTAATCCTTCGTTTGGTAGAGGTAGTTGCGCCGATCGCCTGAGCCGGCGTTGGCAAGACAGACGAAGACACGGTCCGAATCGTGGGACGAGGCGCGCACGCTGCGCAACGGGATCGACGGAAGTCCTTCGCCCGCGGAACGCCAGGTTTTCCCTCCGTCTTCGGTCAGGAAGACCCGGGCACGACCTGCGCCACTGATCAAGCGCTGTGCATTTAAGGGCGACTCGCTCAAGGAAAGGATGGCGCCTTGATCCCCGGTGAGGTCATCACTGATACGCTCCCAACTGTCGCCGCGGTCCGGCGAGCGCATGGCATATTGCGTCGCGCAGTAGAGTACACCCTCCTCGTGAACAGAGGGAAAGAGCGGAGTGTTCCAGGAAAAACGCAACCGCGCTTCGCCCTCCTCGGCCCGCGGCGTGATGCGCCGTCCGGAGCCGTTGCGCCAGCGCGCCGGAGCCCCCGGATTCTTGCGCCTCATGTCGCCGTTCTGGTGTTCGTAGTACTCAGTGCCGTCGCCATTTGGATCTGGGAAGGTTGCAAAGCCGTCGCCGCCATCCCAGCGATCGAGAAAGACGTAACGCCAATTATCGGATTCCTGATCGACGAGTCGGGCGGTCGAAGGGGCCACCAAGGAGGCGTTGTCCTGGGTTCCTCCCCAGATGCGAAAAGGTTGCGCGTCGTCGAGGTAGACGGTGTAGAACTCAGCGATGGGCAGATTGTTGAGGTGCAGCCAGGTCCGCGCCCGGTCCCTCGACTCGTAAAGACCACCGTCGGTGCCCAGCAGGACGCGATCCGGGTTGCCTGGATCGATCCACAAGTCGTGCATGTCGAGGTGCATGCCCTTGCCCGGATGATCGAGCAGACGAAAGACCTTCTCGCCGCCGCGCTCAAAGGTCTTGCCGCCGTCGCGCGAGCACATCAGGCGCATGCCACACACGTAGACCTCGTCGGCTCGATCGGGAGAAACCATGACGTCGCAGAAGTCCCAGCCCACGTAGGTGTCGACGTAGTCCTCACTCGTACGCGCCCAGCGGTCACCGCCGTCCTCCGATCGGAACAACGCGCCGCCGACGTCGTAACGCCCGTTGCCTGGCGGCGAGTGGTCGACCATCAGGCAATAAAGCACACCCTCTTCCGAGGCCGCGGCAGCGAGCGCCACGCGGCCGACCTCCTTGCCGGTCAGCAATCCGTTCTCGAGCCGCTCCCAATTCTGCCCGCCCTCGCGGGTGCGATAGACGCCGCTGCGCCCGCCCCCCCCACGGTCCCAGCACGCGGCCCACAACTGCTCCGCGTCGAAGGGGTCCATCACCAGGTCGATGATCGCCACACGTTCGCCGACGAAGAGGGAGCGCTGCCAACTCTCTCCCCCATCCTCGCTCTTGTAGACCCCGCGCTCACCGCCCGCTCCGCGATGACGCCCGATCGCCGCTACGTAGACCACCTCGGAATGGCCTGGATGCACCAGCACCTTGGCGATGCGCGCGCTGTCCTGCAATCCCATGTTGCGCCAGCTCTTGCCGCCGTCACTGGACTTGAAAACGCCAGTGCCGTCATAGGACATCCCTCCGAGATGCGCCTCTCCGGTCCCCACCCATACCGTGTTGCCATCCTGCGGGTCGACCGTCACGTCGCCGATGGCAAAGGTGGACTGCTTGGCAAAAACATGCTCCCAGCTCATGCCGCCATTGACCGATTTCCACACGCCGCCGGATCCGACTCCGGCGTAAAGGACGCTTGGTTGTCCCGCAGGTGAATCCAAACCCTCGATCCGCCCACCACAGTTCTTCGGCCCCAGTGCGCGCCACTTCAATCCGGAGAAGGGGGATTCCCTTTCCATCTGCAAGTGCTGCTCCCACGCCTCAAGGCGCGACTCTCCGCCGACGATCGGTTGTTGCGCCCGAGCATGGAGAGGCATGCAGCAAAGGAGCACGAGGCCATAGGTCGCGAACGGATTCATGGCGTGAATCCTAGACGACTCGACCAGGACCCGAATCCATCATGGGATGTCTACCACTCAAGCGGCTGGCTGGCGCCCAGGCCGGGTCCGTAGACCACGGCGTTGGCCATCAGCCGAGCCGTCGAGAGCTGCTGTGCCCGATTGCCCGGCTCGGTGGCGAACAGGATGACCTGTCCCCTACCCACGCGCTCCACCGTCAGAAAGGCGCTCTTCTCGATGCGTTGGCGGGACTCGGGCCAGACCAGCCCAGCGATACGCAGTGACCTTGCCTGGTCGAAACGGATCGCGGTGGTCACCGGACTCTTGGCCAGGAACACGCGATCGCCGCTGTAGTAGACGGGCATCTCGGCTCGGCAACCGGCGGTGATCCAGGCGTTCTCGTCAACCAATCCCCGAAGATAGACGCCACTGGGTGCGAACCGCCGCTGCCAACGGTCGTCGATTTCCCGTTGCTTCTTGTCCTTGCTCGCCTTTGATTCCTGCGCTGGAGCCGTGTCATGGTTCGCTGCAGAGGACTCGACCGGTCTCGGGTCGGCCTGGTCGGCGTAGAGTTCGTCCAGGTCGACGGTGATGTTCCGCGCCGACTTCTGCCTCTCGGCTTCAGCCTGGTAGACCGCAAGTTCCTCGAGGGCGTCGCGGCGCAGGGTGACCGATCCGAGCTTCATTTCTTCCCGGCAGATTGCCGCGGCGGAACTGCCATAGGCGATCAGCGTCCCAC
Organism: Planctomycetota bacterium; assembly: GCA_021776925.1. Taxonomy (GTDB): domain Bacteria; phylum Planctomycetota; class UBA1135; order UBA1135; family UBA1135; genus JAJFFB01. The sequence goes on from JAJFFB010000075.1 coordinate 36,972, forward strand.
CTTCCTTCACCCAGGTGCGGAGGGTCTCCGCGTTGTCCTGCAGCACGTCACCCAGGTTTCCGGCGGGCACGATCAAGACGTTGAAGCGGCGCAAGTCGGTTCGACCCAGGGCGGTCACGTCGACCTTGGACAAAGGCAGGCCCAGGCGGGTGTCGAGCCAGTGCCAGGTATGGCCGTGACTGGTGGTACTCACCGGACTGTTGCCGAGCAGGGCCACGCGAGGCCGGTGCAGCAACACGAAGTGCTGGCCGCCGAGATCGGGGCCGTCTCCCGCTGCGCGGCCGGACTTGGCCGGGAAAAGGGTAGTGCCCGCTTCCAGCGCGGCGCGGCGGACCCGGGTTGCGACGTCGGCCTCGTTCTCGTGGCGCTGCACCAACACACTGCCTCGCGGAAGTTCGCGGCCGCCGACGGAAAAGGCCTTGTCGGCGATTTGCACCGCCACGCCGTGTTCCATCGCCCGGGCCGCGAAACGCACCGAGGCATCGTCGTTGCCGTCGACCGCCCAAGCGCCGATTGAATCGTCGAAGGTCGCGGCGGGGTTTTCGACGTTGCGCGGCACTGCCTCGTACCTGTCGCGTCGAATCGTGGCGGAGTCACACCAATAGGCGTTCAGGTCAAAAGCGTGGCCGAGCGACCAGGCGGTGGCGTCGTACATCTTGCTCTCACCTTTGCGCTCAAGGGATTCGCGTTCCTTCAGTAGTGCGGTCTCGGGCACCCGAACGTCAAACGACAAGTAGCTTTTGACCAGCGGCCCACGCGGCTGCCTGGCCGGGATGACGAAGGACCCGGCCGGGACATCAAGGCTGGCGTGGCGGCCAGCGAGAGTGTCGACGGCATTGGTCATCACCGCCGCTTGCGTGGTTTGGTAGACCTCGAATCCCTGGGCGAGCACAATGCGCAGGAAGTCTCGCTCGCGGTCACGATTCGACCCGGCGAGCACGACAAAGTCGCGATCCTGGCCAGGGCCGTCGGCGACGTTGGCACGCTTGTGCTCCAAATAGTCGGCCAGGATCTCGCCAGCCCTGGTCTTCAAGGTCGTCAGGTTTGCCATGCTGCTGACGACTTGGTGGTGCACGGCTTCGCGGTAGGTCATCACCCGACCCGAGGCGCGTCTGAGGGCGAAACCCGAATTGCCTGCCTGCTCGTAGAGGATTCCCACCGCGCCGAGGAGCGAACCCCAGGCGTCGGAGTAGAACGGTCCCCAGGCATCGGCCCACTCGCGGGTGTAGTAGCCCCACTTGTTTGCATCGAAGGCCGCGGCCTGGTCTGCGGCGAAAGCCAGATGCCAATGGTTCAGCTTGGCCGGAAGAAAGGGATTGTGCGGTTCCGACTGAGGGTAGAACAGAAAGGTGTCAAGGGAACCCATCTCGTGGGCGTCCACCAGAAGTTGCGGATTGAACGATTGGATCGCCCGCCAGCGGCCGCGGGTTTCAGGTTGGCTGCCGACGATCCAGTCGCGATTCATGTCGAAGTAGTAGTGATTGCCGCGGCCCTGAGGCCAGCGCCCTCGCTGCATACTGGCGTGGTCGAGGTTGGCGACGCGACCGGCATCCTGCTGCACCTGGGTCACCAGGCGTTCGCGGCCGTCCGGATTCATGCACGGGTCAATGACCACGACGATCTTGTCGAGGAGATCGTTCACCTTCGGACCCTTGCCGGCGATCAGGTGGTAGGCCAGGGCGAGCGCGGCGTCGCAGCCCGAGGGCTCGTCACCGTGAATGCTGTAGCCCATCCAGGCAACCGGCGGCGTGTTCGAAATCAGTTGGGCGGAATCTGCGTCGGACAATCCGCGCGGGTCGCTCAAGCGGGCAAGATCGGCGCGGATGTCCTGCAATCGGTTCTGGTTTTCAGGCGAGGTGATCGCCATCCAGATCAGGTCACGGCCCTCGTGGGTGCGGCCATAGACCTCCATCTCGACGCGATCGCTCTGCGTGGCCCACAGGCGGAAGCAGGTCAGGATCTCGGCATGGCGACTGAGACGACTGCCAAGAGCCTGCCCGAGGATTGTGTCGGGATGAGTGATGGTCTCGTCATAGTCGGTGGGCGCGAAGAAGGGTTCGCGGTAGGTGTGTTCCGCCGGATCACCGAAGATGATCGGCTCGAACTCGTCTTGCATCGGCTCCTGAGCGAGGGCACAGCCGGACGACAGGAGAACCACCAGGAGGGTGTTCACGGCGAGCGGGATCGGATGTACGTTCGACATTGCCGCCGAGTGTAGGTCAGAATGGCCCGAGTGGAGCGCGTTCCTCAGTCCCACGCCTTGGTTATTGCAAGACCTTGAGGAACAGGGTGCGTTCCTTGCCGTCGCGCAAGACGTTGATTTCCACCCTTTGACCGACCCTGCGAGTCAGGCGCCACCAGGAATGAAAGTGCTCGACCGAGTCGAAATCGGACTTGCCGTCCACGCTCAGGACGATGTCGCCCTTGCGCAATCCCGCCTTGATGGCGGCCTGACCGTAACGTCTGTTCTCATTCCAGGTCACCAGGTATTGCACCCGGAAGGCGAAAGTACCCTCGGTCTCTGGGTCGAGCCCGATATCGGCCAGTTCTTTTGCTGTGAGCTCCGGTCCGCCGAAGCCTGGCGCTGGGGTCAATCCCCATTTGAATGGGCGCCAGGCGAAGCTGAGCGGGGTGCCCTCCCTCCAGTTCTTATTGAGCTTTAAAGAAAGCTGGGTCGCTTGCTCGTCGCGCAATAGATCCATGTCCGCGCTGCGCTGCGTAGTCGGAATACTGTCCAATGCGAACATCAGGTCCGCGGCGGAAGCAATGGAAACTCCGTTCAGACGAATCAACTGATCGCCGCGCTTGAGCCCAGCCCGGTCGGCGATCGAGTTCGCATCCACGCGGGTGATCCGGCGCTGTTGGTCTCGATCGAGATCAATCCCGATTTGCCCCGGATTGGGATACACCCATTTCATTTCGGGCTTCCATTGTTGGGCCTTCTGAGCCTCTTCATAGAAGGCTGGGTTAATGGAATGACAATGGATGCACGAGCCCTCGTCGCGTCTTTGATAGGCCGGAATCTCTTCCATCAGAACCGGGCGATCCACCTTCGGGTTTGGCAGTTCGAACGACGTCCGGAGTTCCTTCTTGGCCTTTCCTGGTTCATATCGGGCGTGATCGCGCAGGGATTCCTGCAAGACGATTTCCAACGAGGGCAGCGAAAGCCAGACGTGGGCGGAGCGAGAGTCCCGGCTGCCATAGCGATGATAGATCGTGCCGTCCGGGTGCATCATCAGGGCGGCAAAGGTCAGGTCGAAATCAAACACATAGCGGGACAGATCAACTCCGCGCATATCGGTGACTCGCACGCAAACGAATTTGCGGTACAGCGGCAGCAAGTTCCAAGGCGGACGGACAACCTGCCCGTCAAAGGACGTACAGTCCTTTCATTCCTCTCATCGGAAAACCACCAACATGGGCAATCCGGCGTCCCGGGCGATTTCGGTAGCTTCTGGCAAACTGTTCAACCAGACGATGTTTTCTTGTTCTTGCGCCGAGATCGAACTGCAAGGAACGAAGTGGGCCAACGCGGCTAAAGCGAGAAATTGCTTCATGGCAAATCCTAGCAGAAGGACGATTGGCGGAATTGAATGAGCCAGCTCCCAAGCGCTGGGCTTTCGGTTCGACAGAGAACTAGGCCGAACCAGTCTCCTGGTCCATATTCTCCACCCGGCCACTCCTCAGGATGAGCACCGAGCCGACCAGGATGAGCGCCGCGGCGCCGAAGGACAAGGCGTAGGTGAAGGAGCGGAAGAAGGCCAGCGGAGTGGCTTCTCCAGCGCCCAGGTCCTTGTAGATCTGCACCACCACCGAACCGGTGTAGCCGAGTGCGTCGGCTACGTAGATCGCGAAGACGGCCGTGCCGATCGCACGGGTCGAGGCCATCATGCGGTCGAATAGGATCGAACCGTAGGGCACGTAGGCCAAATAGGAGCCGATCCCGACCAGGATCATCCAGGTCAAACCACTGATCGAACCGCGATCGAACAGCATGGTACTGACCGTCAGGGAGAGGGCGCCGCCGAGCATCATGCCGAAGGCCGTCAGCAAGCCCCAAAAATTATTGCGGATGCAAAAGAGCAGCGCGAGCGGGATGAGCACTCCGAGGGTCACCCAGGTCTCGCTCCTGGTGAAGATGCCCGGCTGCTGGCCGTAACCCAACTCTGCAAAGATCTCGACGCCGTAGTTGTCGCGATAATCGCGGTAAGCAGTGAGGAAGATGTAGGCGCAGAACAGCATCGCCAGCGGCACCAGGAAGCGCCGCAGGAAACTGACACGGTGGCCGCCGTCCATGGTCTCGCGGGGCGATCGCGCCTCCTCGTCGGTGGCGTCTTGATCGGGAAGCTGGTCGAGAAGGAGTGCCGATACGACGAAAGGCACCAGGAATACCAGGCCGGTGGCGAAGGGCATCCAGAACTCCGACACTCCGTGTGCACTGATCAGCCAACGACCGACGTCTTTCACCACACCGCTCGCCAGGATAAAGGAACAAGACAACCCGGCCAGCAACAGCTCCGAAGTGCGACGACCCTCAAGGTGCCAGACCACCAGGCCCCACACCATGCCCAGCGGCAGTCCGTTGGCGAACAGCGCCAGGAGTTTGAACTGCGGCGGAAACACCGCGAACAGCAGCAGCGCGATTTCAGCGACCGCCACCAACACCAGAAGCATGCGCAGCCTTCGGCGACGCGTCACTTCCGAGCAGAACTTGATCCCCAGATATTTGGACAACGCGTAACCGATGATCTGGCTGATCACAAACGCCGTCTTCAGATTCACCGCCGTGCCGAGCAGCTTCAAGCCCTGGTACTCGCCCGCCAGGAACGGCTTGCGGAACGCGTACATGCAAAAATAGGTCGAGAACGACGCGCCGATGGCGAAGACCACCATGACCCACGGCGGCGCCGCCGCCAACCAACGGGTCAAGCGCCTCTGCCCTCGCTCCCTCATGCCATGGGCTTGCTGCCAATGACGAAGGTCGCCTGCCCGATCTGGCGGCGGCGCTGTTCCCGTTCGGCGAGGAATGTGTCCATGTCGTTTGCCTCGAACATGCGTTCGATTTCGCCGATGGCGCTGGCCAGCTCGGCTTCGTCGACGGCGGCCCAAGAAGAGTCGCCATCGCGCCACTCCTGTTGCAGCGGTCCACGCGGATCAAGATAGGCGCTTCCTTGCAGCACCTCGTCGAGGGTCACCAGACGTCCGTCGGGACGCATCCCGGCTGACTCCATGCTCTCTTCCAATAGGTGCAGCGGAATGTAGCGGTCGAGGGTGCGGTCGATGGCATCGGGAATCAGCGCTGAATACCAGTAGCCATGACGGTACTGCTCCGCCGAGCAGGTCTGAACGATCAGGGTGCCCCCCGGAGCAAGCACCCGCCCGCACTCCTCGATAGCCCGCCGGGTCGCGGAGAAGCCATCGCCGGAGCCTTGGTCCAGGTGGTGGAGCACAAAGTTCACCACCACCCCGTCCACGGAACTGCTTTCGATGGGCAGTTCCAGGATGGAGCCTTCTTGCAGCCGCACTTCAGGATTGTTGGACGACTTGACTCGTGCCGCCTCCAGCATCCCCGGGTTCAGTTCTACGCCCTCGACCCGTTTCACAAATCCAGCCAAAGCATCGACGTAATTCCCCGTCCCGCAGCCGGCGTCCAGCACGGTTTGCTCGGCGAGAGGCCGGGAGCCACTGGCCAGAGCACCGAGGATCAGCTGCATGCCGATCGGCCGTCGCGTGAGGTCGTAGTTCTTGCTCGTGCTGGTGTAGTTTTCGAATTGAGACATCTAGGAGGATTTCAGAGTCTTGCGGGATGAGTCACTTTGCGAGCGGCAAGGGAAGAAACCCCTGTGCATTTAGCGCTCTGCCCCGCTCGCGGCAGGAACTGCCGCCTGAGGGAACGGAACACGGACGATGATGGTATCGCCCTTGCCGTCTTCTCCGGCGATGCTTTGAATCGTCCATAGATCGAGGTCGTTGTCGCCGTCGCAGACGCTGCCGCTGTAGTCGCCCCAGGAGGTTCCGCTGGTCGCGGCCTGGCCTTCGCCGAGTCGGACGATCTCGCGGACCTGCCCGGGAGGGTCGCTGGAATAACGGAATGCAAGGCGCGGACTGATAAACATGTCGGGGCCGGTTTCCTGAAAACCGACCAGGATGTCGAGCTGTTTATTCACCGCCGAGCGCCCCTGAACGTTCACCGCCTGGGAGAACCACAGGTAACCCCCGCGAAGATACAGGACCTTCGGATTGCGGTCACCCGATGAGGTTTTCTGTTCGGTCCCCTTCTGCGGGGACTGCGGCGGCCAACCGACATGGCTGAGATGGTGTTCGGCGCTGCCGACCAAGATCGCGCGAGGTGATCCATTCTCCGCCTCGGTGATCTTGCGCACCGTGAAATGGGTCTTGTCGAGCCGAAAGAAGTAGAGGTCCTCGACATCGTCCAGGGTATGGACTGGATGTCCGAAACTGCCAGCGAAGTGGTAGACGGTCGCCGGTTTGCCCGCGATCACCTCCTCTATCTTGAGGACGAAAATGCGCTCGGGCCCGCCAGGGAAACTGTAGCCAATCCATTTCTTGCTATGGCCGATACCGCCGCCGTCAACGCCCTTGGGTGCAGGCACGGGGTAGGTATTCCAGGCCCCGGTCGGATCGCTGCCTTCTGAAACCGAGATGTTGACCGGCTTCTTTTTCTCCTTGTCCCACGGATTCCACAGATCGAAGCCGAATACCCGGCGGTTGGGATCAAAAAACAGCTTCGGATCGATGCCGCCATTGAAGGCACTCTGACGCACCCCTTGGACGAATTTCCCCTCCTTGTCATAGATGATCAAGCCACTATTCGTTCCATGCAGCACGTACCCGCCGCCGACCGCAATTTGCGGGTCGACCTGCCGATTGCCGTCCATCGAACCGTCGAAGGCCAGATAGCCCGCAACCTGGCGCGGATTGCCGCCCTGCCTGCGCACCTTTGTGCTGCCACCCTTGTTGAAGCTCGTATTCCGGATCGGCTCGACCGTTTCCATGCGCGACGGACTTTCCTGCGCCACGAGCGGGGTGGCCACGGACCAGTAGCCCGCCAGGGCCAAAAAAAACGACAGGAGGAAGTCTCATGGAATGCAATTTGCGGGCAAGGAGAATTGCGTTGGTGCACCAAGGCCGCCAGCGGAAAGGAGGATAACCTCTCCGGAAAGCCTTCCCGGTTCCTTCCAAGGCCATGAACGCACCATAATGACTGCAAAGGCCCGGGCACGCCGCTCGTCAGTTTTTCTTTGAATCAACGACGATGGTCAGACCTTTGGGGGCTTGATCCGATTGGATCACAACCTCAGGCCCCTGCTGCTCCCATCCCTCACCGACCAACGACAAGCGGAATCGACCTGGCGGCAATTCGAAGGGAACCACCGAATCCAGGGTCTGGGGCAATTCCTTGAAGAAACCCATGAGATCGTGTCCAGGAGTCACGGAGTAGGTCTCGCGCCAGAAACTGACACTCCAACTCGCCACCACCACGCCTTCCGGGTCCTTGGCAAAGAGGGCGAAACTTCGGCCCAAGGCCCCGCCATCCGCATTGCGGACCTGCACCTTAAATCCCTGCCGCGGTGAGGAAAAATCTGCCGGCAGGGTCAGATCCAGGCCGCCGCTGTGGTCTTCGCGCAGATCCACCGGAAACTCGAATTCGACGAAAGAACCAGGAGGGCTGACCAGAATCACGATTTCGCCTTTGGGAAGTCCTTCAAGGGTGGCGCTTCCTCGATCCGTTCCACCGAGTGGTTCGATCGATTGCGTGGCGAGCCGATCGCCATTCAGTCCACGAGCATCGAGAATCGCGAGGTGGACGGGCTTTCCAAGGCTGTCCTGGATGCGTAAATCAACGTCAACCTTGTGGCCGAGCAGGAATACCTCTGGTCCCCCATCCTGGGGCAGCTTCAGCCACCGACTGTCCTCACGAACGTAGCCTTCTGCCTTGAAGACAAAGGACCAGGTCCCCTGCGCCAGGGAATCGAAGCGGAAGCTGCCGTCTTCATTGTCGATCCACTGCTCAAGGTCTGAATGGTAATTGGCACGATGCCTGCTGTGTTTGCCCGGTATGACCGAATACCCACGAATGGGATCCCCGGTGACCGAGTCAAGCAGCCGGCCTTCGAAGGAGGCCATTCCATCTCCAAGAACCTGGACAGCCTGGCCGTCGCGCACGACCTTGCCACCGACCTTGATCATCAGATCACTGGTTCCGGCCTTCACGGTTGTGGCGGCCAACAGAGGTGCGGAGCCCAAGGAATAATCCCTGACGCGAAACAGCCATTCTCCCTCCCAGAGTCCCCTGAATTCGAAACCCCCATCCCTGTCGGTGAAATCATCGGATAGGTCAAAACCGTAATGAGGTCCGTTCTTCTTCCAATACGGGTATTCCTCGTCGCTTGGTTCTACGGCAGAAGCAAGGACTTGAAGCCCCTGCCTCGGCGTCCCGTCTGGACCAACGACACGTCCGACCACTGTTTCCTCCGGACCCAGGACCATTCGGATCGGCGGAACTCCGTTTCTGCTTCTTTCGATCATGAGGCCGTTCAGTGCATAACCTGGAGCATAGAAGGTCAGCCCGAAACCCAACTGGTCCGGCTCGATCCGCGGCATGCGGAAGCGCCCCTCGGCATCTGTGACCACCAGTCGACTTGTCCAACTCCTGTAGAGCACCTTGGCGCCTGCGATTGGATCTCCGCTTTCATCCACGACCGTCCCCTCGAAAGCGACGAGGGCGTCTTCTTCCTCACGAACGAATGAAATCGTCGCGTTGCGGGCTTGCCTTCCGATCTTCACGGTTGCAGAGGGCTGTCCTCCGAGATCGACACCCAAGGTCCAGGCGCCTTCCACCAGGTCGGAGATCAGGAAGCTGCCATCGGTCTCGGTAATGACCTGCGGTTCGATATCCGCGGGGGAAATGGAAAAGGCTCCTTGAATTCCCAGTCCCGACCAGGAACCCGGTCCAAAATCCCTGACCGACACGGCCACTCCTGCCAACGGTTTGCCATCAGGGCCGATGACCATTCCGCTCAGATCGCGCACAGGTGCCATTCTCAGTTTGATTCCCGAGGCCTCGGCACCGGCGCTACGCGGATTGATTTGAACCCGGTCAAAGGGTTTCATCGATTCGGTGCTGGCGCTGAGGATCCAATCGGCCTTTGAACCACGCAGGAACTCGGGTCCGTCCAGACCATCAAAAACGAATTGGCCCTGATCATCAGACATGCACTCAAGGTCGGAGGGTGCGTCAATGCCGACGAGGCCTTGTGCCCGCGTTGAATTGGAGTGGCTGGCCCAGTCCTGGCTCCCCCACGTGGCGGTCACGCGCGCACCTGCAACCGGCCGGCCATGGTCATCCACCACCAGTCCCGTGACTGGGATGCCGCGTGGAAAGACCACCGTCTCGATCAACCGTCGCTCTCCTTTCAACAGCGGCTTATCGACATAGACCCGGGTCAAACGGGTGTCCGCACCTCCTCGGATGTAGACCAGGAGGATTTCCCCAGC
>JAJFFB010000076.1 GCA_021776925.1 Planctomycetota bacterium
TGGGGCAGTGGGTGTTGGGACAGAAGGTGGGACGAAAGGCCATGGCGTGCTCCGGGTGCGGGGACACCTGGAAGACGCAAACAGGGCCGGAACGTTACGTCCCGGCCCTGTTTTTGCGGCCACCGAAGGGGGCCAGATTCAGCGGATCGCGAGCATGCGCTTGAGTGCCCGCTGCGCCGGTTCGAACAGCTCGGCCGCAACCTCGATCTCGTTGCCGCCCTGGTGCAGGACCTGCCACAGCTTTTCGGGAGTATTGAGCTGCATGAAGGGGCACAGATTGCAAGCACACGAGGCGCCCGGTGCAGGAATGTAGCGATTGCCGGGCGCTGCCTTGTGCAGACGGTAGATCAGGTTGCCCTCGGTGCCGACCAGGAAGGTGGCGCCATGATGGGATTCGGCCAGCCGCAGCATCGCCGCGGTGCCGACCACGTGGTCGCTGGCGTCACGCACGGCTTTGGGGCATTCCGGGTGCGACATGGTGATCGATCCAGGGTGTTCGTCCTGCAGAACGCGCAGGGTGTCGACGCTGAACAGCTCGTGTACCTGGCAGGCCCCGTTCCACAACACCATGTCGCGACCGCTGGTCTCGTTGATCCAGCCGCCGAGGTGTTTGTCGGGAACGAATAGGATCGGCTCGCCGGCAGGGATCGAATCGACCACCTGGCGCGCGTTGCCACTGGTGCAGATGACGTCGCACAAAGCCTTCACTGCGGCGCTGCAGTTGATGTAGGCCACGGTGGTCGGGCGGCGACCGAGTTTGCCCTCGAGGTGATCCTGGTAGCGCACCAGGTCTTCGGCCCGGCACGAATCGGCCAAGGAGCAGCCGGCGTCGAGGTCAGGAACGAAGACCCGCGCGGTCGGATTCAATAACTTGGCGGTCTCGGCCATGAAGTGGACGCCGCAGAAACAGATCGCCTCGGCCTGTTCGGTTTCGGCCGCACGCGCCAGTTCCAGACTGTCGCCGACGAAGTGCGCGCACTCTTGCAGAAAGCCCTCCTGATAACTGTGCGCCAGGATCAGGATGCCGCGTGCACTCGCCCATTGCCGGATTTCCGCCGGTTCGGGCACTTGCAGGACAGAGGAAGAGGTGGTCAGGTCGGAACTTGCCATGCGAGGGGCGCGGGATCGACTCCATATTGTAAGCCGAAATCGACGCCAGCCCCAGGGGCGGGTTGGAGTCTTCAGCGCAGGTAGACGTCGAAACGGGTGCTGCGGCCGACCACCTCGTGGCTCACCCCGGGCCCCAGCGGCGCTCCATGGCGCGGGCGCTTGACCACCACCCGCGGCGTCCCGCAGCTCATCGCGATCTCGAACAGCGGCCGGCCGCCCGCGGTTCCGCCCGGTTCGGACGGGGGGTTGGGCGCCGCGAATTCACCCAAGGCTGGAGGGGATTCGTCCGCCTCTCCGAGAAGCCGCTGCAGTAACTGCATCTCCTTGCGCACCGCAGCGCTCTTGCGCCGCGGCGGATGCATCGGATCCAGATAGACCACTTCGGGAGGAATGCTCAGGGACTCCAGAACCTCGCAGGCGTCGCCGCAACGCAAGTCCAGCCGCCCTTCCATCCGCGCGGCCACCGCCGCGTCCTCGCCCGCGCGGCGCAAGGCGTCGGCGGTCAGCGCGTGGATCAACGGCTCACGTTCCACCGCCAGCACCTCGCATCCCAGCCACGCCAGCAGGAAGGCGTCGCGGCCGAGGCCGGCGGTGGCGTCAAACACGCGCGGCAGCGGCCGACCCTTGCGGCAGCCCACCGCGCGCGCGACCGCCTGGCCGCGACCGCCTCCGTGGCGCAGACGAAAGCCCATGGTTCCGCCGAGGAAATCCACCCGCAGCCCGCCCAGTCCGGAGCCGGCACAGTGCAGTTCCAGGCCGTCAGTGTCGGCGAGCAGGAACCAGCCGTCGGCCGGAGGGTGGGCGACCCGCGGCAGGGAGTGCACGGTCAGCGGCAGGCACTCCGCCACCGCAGCGTCACGCGCCAGCAGGACGCAATCCACCATCGCCGCAGGATAGCTCCTTACTGCACCACTTCCGCCAGCGCGTTGGAGAAGAAGCCGCCCGCAGGGTCGTAGGCCTGCGCCCACAGCAGGATGCCGGCCGCGCGCGCCGGCACGGGTGCGTCGAAACTCACGCTGCCACCGGTATCGGCGCGCATGCGGTGGATTTCGAAGGGCCAGCCGACCTGGAGCAGGCCAGCGGGTGTGGTCGTCGGCCCAGGGCCGGCGCTGCTGACCGCGACCCACACTTCGCTCCCCGGCGCAGAGCCCTGTACCTCGAACTCGGCCCGTGCACCGGCAACCAGGTTGTGCACCGCAATGAGCGGATCGCTGGCTCGCAGGCGCAGGTGCTGGTCCGCGGCGACCGCGTGATAGCGGCTCTCGGTGCCATCGCGCCAGTAGATGCGCATTTCGTCGACCAGGGAGGCCGCACCGAGACCGAAGTGCATGGTGTTCTCAGACTGGCCCAGGTAGCTCTGACCGCTGTCCAGGTGGCGGTAGTGCCAGCGTCCGCCGTAGTGTGCGGCGACCCGGGTGCCATGCCCGCCGGGCGCCAGCGCCGGGCGCGCGCGGGTGTCCAGGCTGATCCGCAACCAGTGGTTGCCGTTCGCGGTCTGGTTGCGGAAGAAAGCGAGCTCACCGCTGGAACTGGTGATCACCAGATCTTCGTCGCCGTCGCGGTCGGCGTCGAGGCGCAGCACCGAACGCCCCTGGCCGTAGTGGTTGAAGCCACAGGCACCGGCGACCTCGGCGAAGGCCTGCCCGGCCTGGTTGTGGAAGATGCGGCTCGGGTAGTTCTGCCAGGAGCCGAACCAGCCGTTGGTGGCGATCAGGTCCTGCCAGCCATCGTTGTCAATGTCGGTGGCGGCAACTCCCCAGCCCCAGCCGTTCTCATAGGCACCGGAGGCCTTGCCGAATTCTTCCCATACGCCCGTGCCCCGGTCTACATAGAGCCGGTTGCCGCCGATGCCCGCGGTCGGGTAGTAGGAATCGCTGACATAGACGTCGTGGCGGCGGTCTTCGTTCAGGTCGGCGACAGCCAGACCCATGGCATTGGGCACCCGCAGATCGGGAATCGACTGTGTATCCAGCTCGAAGGTGTTGTCGCCGCGGTTGTGAAAATAGACGCTGGTGCCGGTGTCGGCGATCACCAGCAA
>JAJFFB010000077.1 GCA_021776925.1 Planctomycetota bacterium
ACGAACTGCAGGCAGCCGTTTTCGGTATCGGCATCATCGAGCATGATGTTGATGGTGATGTGCCGTGCGGGGGTAGTTCGCGTCCAATAGGAATAGTCCTGGTGCCAGGGAACCACCCCGGGGTGGCCGGGGGGTTTGTAGAAGACCTGGTCGTGCCAGAAGCGCAATTGTTCCACTCCCAGAAGTTGCGCCAGGGGTTCGGTGATGCGCGGGTCGAAGACCAGGTCGCGCAGCGCGTCATCGATCAGCCATCCGCCGAGGAAGTGGCACACGACCTCTTCGGGTCGCTGCGCGTGCGCCGCCTCGACCTCATAGAGGCGCGGTTCCAATTCGGCCAGGTGCGCCCAAATGTGATCCACGCGCGCGCGAAGGTCGATCACTTCCGCCGCGGTCAGGATCGCAAGATCGACCAGAAAGCCGTCGCTATCGAATTGCTCTCGCTGGCGCGGGCTCAAGGGGTTCCTAGGATGGCTGCCCATGAATTCCACGCCGATCATACGGGTAGGTGTGCTGGGAGCGGGGCGGATCGTCGCCAACGCTTTCGTTCCCGCGTTGCACAAAGTCGCCGGCGCCTCGCTCGAGGCGGTGGCCAGTCGCGATCGTGAGCGCGCCGCCGCGCTGGGGCCGGCGCGTGCCTACGACGCCTACCAGAAGTTGATCGAGGATCCCGAGATCGACCTGGTCTACGTCGCTACCCACAACGGTCTGCACATGCAGCAGACCATCGCCTGCCTGGAAGCCGGCAAGCACGTGCTGTGCGAGAAACCACTCGGGCTGTCGCCGGAAGAATGCACGCGCATGATGCACGCCGCCAAACACCACGACCGCGTGCTGGTTGAGGGCTTCATGTACCGCTATCACCCGCAGATCGCGCGCGCCCAGGAACTGGTCGCCGCCGGTGCGATCGGCGAATTGCGCACCGTCGAGGCGTCCTTCAGTTTCGCCCACGACTTCCCCGGCGACGTACGCCTGAATCCGGAGTGGGGCGGCGGGGCGCTGCTCGACGTCGGCTGCTACACGGTCAACGCCTGTCGTCTTTTTCTCGGCGACGAACCGCAGCAGATCACCGCGCGTGGCTGGAAGCACCCGCAACACGGAGTCGATTTTGCGGTCAACGGCATCCTCGACTATGGCGACGGCCGCTACGGCGTGATCTCCTGCGGTTTCGATTCCGGCCTGCGCACCTTCGTCGCGCTGAGCGGCACCCAAGGCACCCTTTTTCTCGACCAGCCTTTCGTCTCGTGGGAGCTGCCACCGACGCTGAAGTTGTCCAACGCCGCGGGCATCCAGATCGAAGAATTCCCCCCGGTCGACGTCTACCAACTCGAGATCGAAGACATGGTTGCCGCAATCCAAAACCGACGCGAACCCCTGCTCCCTCCCGACGAAGGCCTCAAAAACGCCCGCCTCCTACAAGCTCTGCGCGACGACGCCGGTCTCTAAGATAGGACTGTGATCCAAGAAAACCACGAGCGATGATGACCAAGCGCTCCATCAAAAGAATAGCCTTGACGGTTGGAGTGCTTTTCGGCTTGGCTTTGTGGTTCGTCGGAGAGAGAGCGATTTGGAATCAAACTCGTTTCGGCCTGGCACCAGTAAGCCACAAAGGACTCTTGAAGACCGACTCGTTCATGGCCTGGGATGGTCAAAAAGTTCGGTGGACTGCCGATCAAAACGGTGACGGATTTCCTGACCTGGTTCTTTTGTTGATTGATCAAAACAGAGGTATCACGTCTCTTTTTCGAGAGGACTCTTCGATCATCCAGTTCGTTACGCTCTCAGGAGTCGATGGAGGAGTGTTGAAATCTCAGCGGCTTGAATCAACTGAGTGGGATTCCTTGCCGTCTATTTTGCCTTCTGGCAGTCTGTGGAGTCCTTGGGATATTGAATATCTGATGTACGAAAAAAGCCACCTGCGAGTCCCAAAAAAGAGAGCGGGCACCTGGGGCCAAGAACCGGTGCTCATGAATTATGACGATTCCCAGGTATTACTCATTGGCGGGTTGACGCAAACGGAGATAGCCAGCTTTCCTGTTACGGACTGGGACCGTGCTAGGTCTGAGGCTCGTAGCTTGGTTCTACTTCCTGGCACTACCTCGGCTCCGATGCCAGCGAACACCTATGCTGCACTGACCTATCCTGATGAGGAAACTCAGATCCAATGGGCCCTGAGAATCGTGTCGGGGGGAGATCCCAGAATGAGCCGGATCCTGCCCTTGAGGACGCCCACTGAGATCGACCGGTTTTATCCTGAAACCATCATTGGTGCATTCGACCGCAATGGGGATGGCGCGCTGGACTGGCTTTTGCGCTGCGATTTTTGGGGAGATCGCTTGATCCTCTGGTTTGATGGCGAGAGTGGAGAGGGCACGTTCGTGGATGACTCATCTTGGAAGACAATTCCATTCTCCAGGATGCACAGGCTTACTTTCGACTCTAGCCTTGCTGCGGATATGGGCTGGCTTTCTGTAGGGATGGATAAAGGAAGCCAGGAGGTCTGCATAGTGCTTCGGGGTTGGTCCACCAGCACTCCGATCTGGAAGGTCAACACCGGTCTCACCCTGCCTGATCGCGCAGTGGTCCAGGTTGGATCGGATTCTCTCGGTGACCTGGACGGCGATGGCGTTGCCGAGCTTGGAATCACAGTTTCGGTGATGGGCGTGAATGAAAACGACGATCGTGGGGGTGGATCTTTCTTCTGCGGCGTCCTCTCAGGCGCCACCGGAGCCTTCCTCGACGAGAATGAATAGCGCCTACTTGCGCGACGACTCAGCTTTGTGATTACCGCCAGTGGGGAGTGAGTGGATCGAAGAAACTCCTATGATGGGAGGGAGGATCGGATTTTGTTCAATAAGAAAAAGCTTGGGCTTGCGGCATTGGCAGCGCTTGCCGCAGTGTTTGTCGCAAGGAGGGCATGGATTCTCTCCCA
Source organism: Planctomycetota bacterium (assembly GCA_021776925.1). Taxonomy (GTDB): domain Bacteria; phylum Planctomycetota; class UBA1135; order UBA1135; family UBA1135; genus JAJFFB01. The sequence continues at coordinate 2,930 of JAJFFB010000077.1, forward strand.
CTATGGGCTCTCTCCTTTGGCTGGCAATGGGAAGCTGGAAACTGTGGCTCCCATGAGGTGGAATACCCACCTGGTGCGCTGGGTCCCGGATCAAAATGGGGACCGCTTTCCTGACCTGTTGCTTTTCTTGTCGGAACCATCCTTCGGATTATGGAATTGGTTTCGGCCCTCTGGGCACCGCAATGCACTCGCCATCCTCTCGGGCAAGAGTGGTTCCTGTCTTGACTCAGGAGTCCTGGAAGTTGGATGGGAGGATCCAGTCACCTTACTCAGTTACGGGGTTTCCCTATCGCCCCTTGGAGCCGGAAACTGGAAGCGCCAATCGAGAACTCTCAGTCGGATCGCGTGGTCTGAGATCCATCTCGGTCCACCGGACAATCCCAATTCCACCCAGATTCCAGCAAGATGGACGGATGGTCCGGGCCAGGAACCGGTGTATTTGATCTGGTCGGATTCCGCCCTCCACGTCACAGGCTGTTTTTCTAAACTGGTCTATTCCAGCTTCGACGCACCCAGTGAACATGACCTGAGTCTGGCAGCCCGGACACTGGTCTACCTTCCCGATAGCGTTTGCGCTCCAATGCCGGATCGGTGTTTTGCAGCCGTGGTCCTGTCCCACGCGCAATCCAGGTCCAAGTGGGTGCTGAGGATGAATTCTCGGACCGAGACGAACCTGGATCGGAGTTTGATCCTGGAGCCGCCTTCCGACCTGGAGGGTTTTTTCCCCCGGACCATCGTCGGCGCCTTCGATGTGAATCGCGACGGTGTTCGTGACTGGCTCATCCGAAACGATGGATTGGAAGGCCGCCAAGTCGTTTGGTTTGATGGTCGAAGCGGTGAGGGGACACTTGTGAATGACGCCGGGTGGACAACCTCCTCATTCCCTTACATGAAGTGGCCACGTTTTGCTTCATGCCTGATCGGCGATCTGGGCTGGGTCTCGGCGGGTTGGGATCCCACCACCAATGAAATTCTGGTTGTGCTTCGGGACTGGTCCACGAGTGAATCCATCTGGGAGATCAGGACCGGAATTCAGCTCCCGGATTTATGTGGATTTCATATCGGCTCAGAAATGCTGGGAGATCTTGACGCCGACGGAATCTCCGAAATGGGGATCACGGTTTCTCTCAGCGGAAGGAATTTCACCGAGAAAGAAACCTCTGGCGAATTTTTCTGTGCGGTCCTCTCAGGCGCGACCGGGCTGTTCCTTGACGAAAACGAATAGCGCACCCTCGCTTTTCTGCGACCCGCAAGCCCTGGCCAGGCCACTCCGCGCCTAAACCAGGATCTCGTCGATGACGCGGCCGGCGACGTCGGTGAGGCGGTAGTCGCGGCCGTTGTGGCGGTAGGTGAGGCGTTGGTGGTCGACGCCGAGCAGGTGCAGCATGGTGGCGTGCACGTCGTTGACCGAAGTGCGGCCGGCGCTGGCCTGCCAGCCGATGTCGTCGGTTTGGCCGTGACTGCTGCCGCCCTGCACACCGCCGCCGGCCATCCACATCAGGAAGCCGTCAGGGTTGTGGTCGCGGCCGCCGTTGTCGCCCTGGGACAGCGGCATGCGGCCGAACTCGCCCCCCCAAACTACCAGCGTTTCGTCGAGCAGGCCGCGTTGCTTGAGGTCGGTGAGCAGGCCGGCGATCGGCTGATCGATCTCGGGGCAGTGCAGATCCATGTTGTCCTTCAGACCGAAATGCGCATCCCAACTTTCCTGCTGGTGCCCACCGCCCGAATACAACTGGATGAAACGCACCCCGCGCTCGACCAGACGCCGCGCGATCAGACACTGGCTGCCGAAGTAACGACTGGGTTGGTGATCGAGTCCGTACAAACGACGCGTAGCTTCGTTCTCCTGGCCCAGATCGATCGCCTCGGGCCCGGCCAGCTGCATGCGGCTGGCCAACTCATAACTCTGGATGCGCGCCTCGAGATCGGACTGCCCCGGATTGTGCTGCAGATGATGGCGGTTGAGCTTCTCGATCAGGTCGAGCTGTGCGCGGTGGGTCGCCGCGGTGACCTCCTCAAGCCGGTCCAGATTCAGGATTGGCGTCCCTCCCGAGCGAAAGGGCGTAGCCTGAAAACGGCTGGGCAGGAAACCGGTGCCCCAATTCTGCGGACCGGCGATCGGGCCACCGCGATGGTCGTACATGACGACGAATCCGGGCAGGTCCTGCGACTCGCTGCCGAGACCGTAATTGACCCACGAACCGGTGCTGGGAAAACCCACCCGCGGCAAACCGGTGTTCAAATGCAGCAGGGCTGGCGCGTGATTGTTGCTCTCGCAGTGCACCGCCTGCAGGAAGGCGAGGTCGTCGACGTGCCTGGCCAGCGCCGGAAACTGATCGCACACCCAGCGGCCCGACTCACCGTATTGCTGGAAGCCGTAGGGCGAACGCATCAGGTTGCCGTTGTCGGAAAAGAAGGTATCGATACCCTCGGGTGGCGTCTTGCCGTGCAGGCGGTCGAGCGTGGGTTTGGGATCGAAGGTGTCGATGCCGCTCGGCCCGCCATACAGGAACAGGTAGATCACCGACTTGGCCTTGGCGCCGTGGTGCAGCCCCTTGTCGGCCACCGCTCCACCGAGTCCATAGGGCGTGGCCGCAGGCTCCTGCGCGCCGAGCCGCCCCTCCAGGCGCAGCAGGTCCGCCACCGCCAGCATGCCGAATCCGCCGCCGGCGTGGCGCAGGAAATCACGCCGGGAAGAAACCAGTGGCGCGTGGTTGGCGGTACGAGAGCGTGAATGGGGGCGGGGCATCAGGGCAGGTAAAGGAACTCGTTCAGATTGAACATAACCTGACACAGGTCGACCAGGTCATGCTCGGCCAGAAATGCCGCCGCCGCAGAGCGCTCATCGGGGTCAGGCGGGCGCGCCAGGGCGAGCGCGAAGGCGGCGTCGATCTGCGCGCCGTGGTCGTTGCCGGCGATCTGGCGCAAGCGCTCGGCGAAATGCTGTGCCTGCGCGCGCACGAAGGGGTTGTTGAGCAGCGCCAGCGCCTGCGTCGGCGTGGTGGTGCGGTCGCGCCGGGTACAGCTCTGCGCCGCGTTGGGCAGGTCGAAGGTCTCGAGCGTCGGCATCATCACCGAACGGCGCACGAAGACGTAGATCGACCGCCGCCAGGTCGCCGGTCCGTCGACCACCGCCTGCGGCCACTTGTTGGTCGAACCGGTGGCGATGACGTCGGCGTGGATCCACGGCCGCACCCCGGGTCCGCCAAGGCTCGGATTGAGGCAGCCACTGACCGCCAGCATCGAATCGCGCAGCGCTTCGGCTTCGAGGCGCAACGGCGGACGATAGGACAGCAGCAGATTGTCGGCGTCGACCTCGGCCAGCTGCGGCGTCCACTGGCCCAGGCGTCGATAGGCCCGGGTGTGCAGGATCGCGCGATGCAGGGCCTTGCGGCTCCAGCCGGATCCAATCAGCCGGCGCGCCAGCTCGTCGAGCAGCTGCGGATGACTCGGCGTTGTGGCCTGGGTGCCGAAGTCGCCCGGGGTGGGTACCAATCCGCGGCCGAAATGATGCTGCCAGATGCGGTTGGCCTCGACCCGTGCGACCAGACGGCCGGCACCGTGTTCGACCGCGGTCATCCACGCGGCGAGCGCGCTGCGGCGGCCCGAGCTATGGGCGCGCGCGGTCACCGGGAAATGTAGGCGTGCGTCCTCGGCGGGGGTGAGCACGCGCAGGAAACCCACTTCCACCTGCTCGCGCTTGTCGCCGGGGTCGCCACGACCGAGCAGCCAGGTTGGCGCCGGATCACGGCCACGATCGCGCAAGGCCAGCACGCGTTGCGGTTCGGCTGGCCGCTGCGCGCGCACCTCTTGCAGTTGCGATTCGAGAGCGGCCAGAGACGCGCTCTCCTCGGCGCTGGCCTCGGCCGCCAATTGCTCGTCATTGACCTCGAGGTCGGCGCCATGGCGCTGCCGCAGCGCGGTCCAGCGATTCATGCGCACCGCGTCGCCCAGCGGACCGTCGGTGAGCTCAGCGCGGTCGACCAGGTGCACGTCGACGAATTGTCCGCCGCTGCTCTGACGGCAGGACACCGCCAGGGTTGCCGAGCGTCCGGCGAAGGGCCGCAGCGCCTGCACATCCAGGGCGACGAAACGGTAGTCGCGCAGAAATCCCTCGGCTGTAAAGATCACCACCCCATCGAGGCTCACCCTCAGGTCTTCGTCGTGGTGCAGCACCAGGCCGGGCTCGCGCATGTGCTCCGGCACCTCCACGGTGCGCCGCAACCACACCTGATCGCTGGTCCATTCGGTACCCAGGCGCGCGCCGGGCGTGTTGCGGCGGCCGAAACCACCTGGTCCCTGGGGCCAGTCACGGTCGTCGAAATCCGCCTCGGCCCAGCCCGGGCCTGGGTCACGGAAGGTGTAGCGCCACTGCGGCGCGAGCGGATCCTGCGGGGCGCGCAGCAGGGTGGCGTCGCCCTCGGTCAGTTCCAGCGCGCTGAGACGGCGTTCGACGATCGCCGCGCGTACCCCTTCCCGGGCTGCACTCAATTCCTGTTCGGCACGCGTGATTTGCTCCTGGTGCTTGCGCCTGGCCTCCTGCCAGCGCACCAAGGCCGCCCCTTCAAGCAGCGGCCGCTGATGCCGTTCGGTGCCGGTGAACGCCGCCAGTATCTGATAGTAGTCACGCTGCGGGATCGGATCGAACTTGTGGTCGTGGCAGCGTGCGCACGCCAGCGTCAAACCGAGCATCGCCGAACCGGTAGTGGCGAGCACGTCGTCGAGTTCGTCGTAGCGGTTCTGCTCGGTCTGCTGGTTCGAGACCACCGGTCCGGCGGTGAGGAAGCCGGTCGCGGCGTGCGCCGAAGGGTCGTCCGGGCGCAGTTCATCTCCGGCAAGCTGCAGGCGCAGGAACTCGTCGTAGGGCAGGTCCTCGTTCAGGGCGCGCACCACCCAGTCGCGATACGGCCACGCGTTGGGGCGTTCGACGTCGAACTCATAACCGCCGCTGTCGGCGTAACGTGCCGCGTCGAGCCAGTGCCGGCCCCAGCGCTCGCCGTAGTGCGGACTGGCGAGCAGACGCTCGACCAACGCCGTCCACGCCTGCTGCGGATCCAACTTCCACTCACGCCGGAAACGCTGTTGCTCCTCGAGCGTCGCCGGCAGCCCGGTCAGGTCGAGGGTCGCCCGCCGCAGCAGCACATGGGGGGGGGCCTGTTTCCCGGCGTGCAGAGCGGATGCCGACAGGCGTTGGTCGATCCAGGCGTCGAGGCTTCGAGCTGCGGCGGCAGGAATGCCAGCGACCGCCGCGGAAGGGTCACCGGGATCGGTTTCGGGCAGCGGGGCAAAGGCCCAATGCGCTCGATCTGCGTCGGTGATCAAGCGTTCGTCCGGCCGATTCAGCGCACCGTCATAGGGCGCGCCGGCATCGATCCAGCGGCCGATGTCACGCCGCAGCTCACCTCCGAGCTGCGGTTTCTTGTGCGGCATGAACGGTTTCTCTTCGTGATCGATCTGCCACTGCAGCACGCTGTCCTCGGCGCTTCCCGGCACCACCATCTCGCCGTTCTCGCTTCCGGCGAGCAGCGCCGCACGCGTGCTCAGATCGAAGCCGGCTTTGGCCTTGTCCGGGTTGTGGCACTCGACGCAATGGCGCTCGAGCGCAGGCCGGACGACCTCACGGAAGAGATCGAGACCGGGGTCGTCCTGCTGAAAGAAGCTCAGCAGCAGCGCAAGGGGAGGAAACGGCAAGGTAGGTGGCTGCGTCCAGGTCCAGGTGGCTGCGTCCTGGCTCGGGTGGAACGCGTCCTCCTACTCTAAGATCCCCACTGCCGGTGGAATCAGCCGGGATTTGCGCCCTGGAAAGTGTTTTCTTGATTTAGCTTGGTAGAGCCATGAAGAAATCTCTCTCCCTCCCCTTGGTTGCTGCCACCGCATTCTTGCTGGCAGCGGCTCCTTCCTTCTCCCAGGTTTCCGGTCCCCAGCCGCCGCTGCAAGGTCCTGGCGTTGCTCCCGCTCAAGGTGCTGGCGCCGGTACCCAGGCGCATGATCTGACTCCCCCGGACTCGGCTTCCCTGATCGCCGGCGGTGGTGGAAGTTTCGGCTGGCTCAACGTGGTCAATGCTGCAACCACCGTTTCGGCCGCCATGACCAGCGACCCCTACGAGTCCCAGGGTTACGCCAATGCTCCGACCGGGACCGTCATCGAAGTCGGATTCAGCGGTGGTGTCGTCAACGGCGCCGGCCCGGACCTGGTCATGCTCGATGCCCAATTCGATTCGGGCAGCTACCGCATCAGTTCGGACTTTGATGGCTTCGTCAGTTCGGTCACCGTGACACCCGGTGCCGGTACTCTTTACCACGCAGTGTCCTATTACTACGAGTTGAACCCGGGTCCGTGGTCGGCCAGCGTGATGGGCGCCGACGTCGACCTCACCAGCATCGGCGTGCCTTCCGGAAGCAGCGTCACCGCTTTGCGTTTCGAGACCCTGGACGCCGCCGGTGACCCGGTGACCCTGGCCAAGATCGGTGGTCGGTTCACGCTCACCACCAACACCCTGATCGCCGGCACCACCGGCACCGCGACCGCCACCGGTGGCACACCCTCCGGCCAGATCGGCATCGCCTACTCGCTCACCGGCTCCGGTCCGACTGCGGTCAACACCGGTGCCTGCGGTGTGGTTTCAGTGGACCTGTCGCCGCCGATCAACATCCTGACCCTGGGCAACGCCGATGCTGCCGGCGACCTGAGTGTTTCGCGCACGATTCCCAGTGGAGCATCCGGCGTGGTGGTTTATGTACAGGCGTTCGATTTCGGAACCTGTACGCTGAGCAACCTTGTCGTCGAAACCATCCTGTAGCGAATCCTCTTACCGATTAGGTGGAATGACCGCGCGACTGCTGCTCGCGCCGTGGCTCCTCCTCGGCTGCCAGCAGGCCGAGGTGGGGCCCGCTTTCGATCCGGTCGACTACACCCAGACCATCCGCGCTAGCGAAATCGCCTTCGACATGGTGTGGATCGAAGAAGGCAACTTCTGGATCGGCCGCAGCGAAGTCACCTGGGACGAATTCCTGCTCTACTGCGACTTCGAGCAGAAAGAAGAGGTCCCGCCCGGTGCCGACGCGGTGAGCAAACCGTCGAAGCCGCTGTCGTGGACTCCCTATGACCGTGACTGGGGCGCCGGGCAACGGCCGGCGGTCGGCATGAGCTGGAACTCGGCGCAGAAATACTGCACCTGGCTGAGCCTGAATACCGAGCGGGAGTACCGGCTGCCGAGTGAAGCTGAATGGGAACTGGCGTGTGCTGGTGCGCCTGCCGGGCCGCTCGGCGATTTCGCCTGGTACGAGAACAACAGCGATGACATGACCCACCCGGTGGGTGAGAAGCTGGCCAACGCCTATGGCCTGCATGACATGCTCGGCAATCTGTGGGAGTACTGCCGCGACCCCTTCAGCGACGCCGATCCCGAACAGGCGGTGCTGCGCGGCGGCGCCTGGCCCGAAGAGGCCGAATTGGTCAACGCCCGCAGCCGCCTGCCCTTCGACGACGACTGGACCCTCGACGACCCCAACTTCCCCCCCGGAGTATGGTGGATCCCCGACGGCGACCACCTCGGCCTGCGCGTGCTGCGCCCTGGCCCGCGCAACAAATAAGGTACAACAGAGGGCATGAGTCAGCCCACTCGCCGGACCTTCCTTGAACAGGCCCTGCTCGCATCCGCAGCGGCGGCTGCGACCTCCTCGCTGCCAGGGGTGCTGCGCGCCGCCACGCGCCGGCCGGGAGCCAACGACATCATCCGCGTCGGGGTCATGGGGGTGCGCGGCCGCGGGCGCGGCCACGTCGGCAACTTCAAGGACTCGCCCGACGCCGAGGTCATCGCCATCTGCGACGCCGACGAGGGCGTGATCGCTCCGGCGATGAAGGCCGTACCTTCGGCGAAGTACTACCGGGACATCCGCAAGATGCTCGACAACCCGGACATCGATGCGATCTCGATCGCCGCACCCAACCACTGGCATTCGCTGGCCACGATCTGGGCGCTGCAGGCGGGCAAGCACGTCTACGTCGAGAAGCCGATCAGCCACGACATCTACGAGGGGCGCCAGGTGGTGCGCGCGGCCAAGAAGTACGGCAAGGTGGTGCAGCACGGCACCCAGTCGCGTTCGTCCAAGGCCACCCGCGACGCCATCGCCTGGATGCACGAGGGCGGCCTGGGCAAGGTCTCGCTGGCGCACGGCCTGTGCTTCAAGCGCCGCGAGAGCATCGGCAAGGTCGCTGGGCCGCAGCAGCCGCCGTCGACGCTCGACTATGAATTGTGGACCGGGCCGGCGCGCCTCGAGCCGTTGCAGCGCCAGAACCTGCACTACGACTGGCACTGGGTCTTCAACACCGGCAACGGCGACCTTGGCAACCAGGGCGTGCACCAGATGGACATCGCGCGTTGGGGCCTCGGCCGCAACCACCACCCGCGCAGCGTGGTCAGCGTCGGCGGCCGCGTCGGCTACGACGACGACGGCAACACACCCAACTCGATGCTGTCGCTCTACGACTACGGCGACCAGCAGATCCTGTTCGAGGTGCGCGGCCTGCAGACCGGCAAGCACATGGGCGCCGACATCGGCGTGATCTTCCACGGCGAACAGGGCTATCTGGTCAGCGCCAGCTACGACAAGGTGCAGGCCTTCGACCACGACGGCGCGCTGCTGCGCACCTTCCAGGGCGGCGGCAACCACTTCCAGGTGTTCCTCGACGCGATCAAGAACGACGCTCCCGAGGCGGTGCACGCCAGCGCGCTCGACGGCCACCTGTC
>JAJFFB010000078.1 GCA_021776925.1 Planctomycetota bacterium
CTGGCAGAACTGGCCGGGCTGTCGCTGACCGCGGTCGACGCGGTGCTGCTCAGCCACCATCATTCCGACCACAGCGCCAACGTAGTTCCGGTCGCGGCGCGCGCCAAGGCACCGCTCTACGCCCACGCGGAGAGCCTGGAACAGCGCCGCCACACCGCGCGCGCCGAGCGCGAACGCCGGCGGGTGCAGTGGCAGCCGCTCGAATCGGGTTGTGATTTCACCATCGGGCCGCTGCGCGTCACTCCGCTGCTGCTGCCGCACGACGCCGAACCCACCCACGGTTTCGTCTTTGAGTGCGATGGCCGCCGCGCGGCCTACTTCACCGATCTCGGGCGGCCAGCGGTGCTCGACCAGCGCGTCCTGGCCGGCGTCGAAACCCTGGTGTTGGAATTCAACTACGACGCCGAGATGCTCGACCACGGCCCCTATCCGCTGCTGTTGAAAGACCGCATTCGTGGCGGTCTGGGCCACTTGAGCAACGAAGAGTCAGCCAGCGTGATCCGCGAGGCCGCCGATGCGGGCCTGCGCTCGCTGGTCCTGGCGCACCTCAGCCAGCAGAACAACCGCCCGGCGCTGGCCGAGAGCGCGGCCCGCGCGGCACTGCACCAGCGCGGCCTCGACCGTGTGCAGGTGCAGGTGGCGCCACCCTTTGGTCCGCTGCACGCCGACGCGACCGAACTGCCGCTCGGCGCCAGCAGCCGCCTGGTCGGCTAGCCACCCGCGGCCCGGACCGTGCCTGGTCAGCTGAACAGGTTGTAGCGCAGGATGTGCCAGATCGCCGCGACGCCGTCCTTCCAGCCGATCTTCTTGCCTTCGGCGTAGTCACGGCCGTAGTAGCTGATCGGCACTTCGTAGACGCGCACGCGCTTGCCATCGAGCCGCTTGCGCGCCACCTTGGCGGTGATCTCGGGCTCGAAACCAAAACGGTCGGACTTCAGCTTCATGTCCTGCAGCACCTCGCGGCGGAAGACCTTGTAGCAGGTCTCCATGTCGCTCAGGTTCAGGTTGGTCATCATGTTCGACAACCAGGTCAGGAAACCGTTGGCCATCTGGTGCCAATACAAGTGCACGCGGGTCATGCGCGCGCCCTTGAAACGGCTGCCGTAGACGACGTCGGCGAGACCGAGTTCGATCGGCTCGAGCAGGATCGGATATTCGCCCGGATCGTATTCGAGGTCGGCGTCCTGAATCAGCACGATGTCGCCGGTGGCGTGCTCGAAACCGGTGCGCAGCGCCGCTCCCTTGCCCCGGTTGACCTCGTGGTAAAGGATTTTGAGGTCCTCATCGCCCTCGAGATCCTTGAGGATTACGCGGGTGCCGTCCTCGGAGCAGTCATCGATCAGGATGATCTCTTTCTCGTAGGGCGTGGCGCGGACCCGCTCGAGAATATCGAGCAGCGTCTCTTCCTCATTGTACACCGGGATGACGACGGACAATTTCACGCCGGAAGGGTACCCTACTCTCCGCCAGGCGCGCGCCTTTATCGTTCAGAACCCTGGATTTGCGCGCGCTCGGCGGTCCTCCGTTCGGCTCATTGCGAAGCGGGCCGCTAGGATCTAGCGACGATGTCTGAAGGCTTCCGCCCCCATGTTCCGCCTGATCAGCAGATCCCCGAACTGACCGCGCGGGCGGTGATCATCGGGGCGCTGCTCGGCGCGGTCTTCGCCGCCGCCAACGCCTACGTAGGACTCAAGGTGGGCCTGACGGTGTCGGCCTCGATTCCGGTGGCGGTGGTGTCGATGGCGATCCTGCGCGCGGCGCGCGGCGAGCGCAAGATCCTCGAGAACAACATGGCGCAGACGGTGGGCTCGGCGGGCGAGTCGCTTGCTGCGGGCATCATCTTCACGATTCCAGCGCTGTATCTGTGGGGCGCGGCCCCGGACTTCGGCAAGCTGGCTCTGACCACCTTGCTCGGCGGCACCCTCGGGGTGCTGTTCATGATTCCGCTGCGCCGTTTTCTGATCGTGCAGGAACACGAAAACCTGCCCTACCCCGAAGGCACCGCTTGCGCCGAGGTGCTGAAGGCCGGCGAAGAAGGCGGATCGGCGGCCAGCAAGGTGTTTCTCGGACTTGGCGTGGGCGCGCTTTACGGCCTCGGCCTCAAGGTCTTCGGCGTGCTCAAGGAGAGCCTGGCGATCCCGCTCAAACTCGGCGGTTCCGGCGCCGCAGCCACCGGCGGCTACAGCACCAGCCTGTCGCTCTACACCACCCCCTCCTTGCTCGGCGTCGGCTACATCCTCGGCATCCGCGTCGGCGGCATGATGCTGGCCGGCGCCGCGCTCGGCACGCTGGTGCTGATTCCATTGATGGGTTTCGCCGGCGACTATCTCGACGGCATCGTGCCACCGGCTACGGTCGCCATGTCCGACCTCAATCCGGGCGATCTGCACGGCAATTACATCAAGTACATCGGTGCCGGAGCGGTCACCTGCGGCGGCCTGATCTCGCTGTTCAAGACGCTGATGCGGTTTGCCGCTTCGATGCGCAAGAGCCTGGCGCACCGCCGTGGGGTCGCCGAGCAAGCCGAAGCCAAAGGCGAACAACCACGTACCAACCAGGACCTGCCCTACAAGGTGGTGTTCACCATCGGCCTGGCGTGCATCGGCGCGATGTGGGCGATGGGCGTGGTCTCCAGCCTGTGGGCGGCGCTTGCGGTGGTCCTCTTTTCCGGCATCTTCGTGGCGGTGTCGTCGCAGATCGTCGGTCTGGTCGGTGCCTCCTCCAACCCGGTCTCGGGTATGACGATCACCACCTTGCTTGGTACCGCGTTGATCCTGACCGCCAACGGTGCGGCCGGCACCGCCGGCATGGTGCAGACGATCTCGGTCGGTGCGGTGGTGTGCATCGCCGCGTGTATGGCCGGCGACACTTCGCAGGACCTGAAGACCGGCTTCCTGCTCGGCGCCACCCCGCGCCGACAACAGATCGGCGAATTGGTGGGCACCGTCACCTGTGCGCTGGTGCTGGCGATGATCATCCCCTTCATCCTGCAGAAGCCGGGGCCCGACGGTTCGATGATCCTCAACATCGAGGGCCCGGTCGCCGACGGCGTGATCCAGGCCGAGAATCCTGAATTCCAGGCGCCGCAGGCCAACATCATGAAGGCCATCGTCGAGGGCATCTTCACCGGCAACCTGCCGTGGACGCTGATCCTCATCGGCATGGCACTGGCCTTCGTCGTCGAACTGCTCGGCGCACCCAGCCTGCCCTTTGCGGTTGGCCTCTATCTGCCCTTCGGCATGTCGATGGCGGTGTTCAGCGGCGGTTTGTTCCGCTGGTTCTCCAACGCGCGCCATGGTGAGAAGAACTCCGAGAAGGGCGTGCTCGCCGCCTCCGGCCTGATCGCCGGCGAGGCTTTGATCGGATTGTCATCGATCGGTGCCTTGTGGTTCATGGCCAGTACCATGGACAATCCACCCACCAACGCACCGTTGATGGGCGAACACTACTTCCCTGGCGGGGACAGTGCCTATGGCACCGACTGGCTGACCCTGGCTGCCTTCGTCGCCATCGGCCTGCTGCTGCTGCGCACCTGCCGCGCTTCCACCAAGAACGCCTGACCTGCGATGCCCTTGCCGCAATTCCTGCTCCTGACCCTGGCCCTGGTCCCTCTCGCCTGCGGTTCCAGCACCTCCCAGACTCCGGCCACCGGTTCCGGCAACGCCGCCAGCGCCAAGATCGCCTTCGACGAAGAGCGCGCCTGGAAGGACCTTGAATACCTGGTCAACACCATCGGCCGGCGCCGCATCGGCACCTCCGAACTGCAGCTCAGCCGCGAGTACATCCGCAAGCAGCTCGAGCCGCTCGGCTGGGTCTTCGAAGAGGACAACTTCGAGTGCAAACCCCCCGAAGGCGCTCGCCGCAAGGGCACCATCACCGGCACCAACCTGCTTGCGCGCTGGCCCGGCAGCGCCAAGGGTGAGGTGTGGCTGGCCAGCCATTACGACACCTTCGACAGGCCCAAGTTCATCGGCGCCAACGACGGCGGCAGTTCCACCGCGGTGCTGATCGAAATCGGCCGCCAGCTCGCCCGCGCCGACAAGAAAGCGGTCGAGGGTCCGGCGATCACCTTGGTCTGGTTCGACGGCGAAGAACCCTTCTACCCGGTCCCCTGGGATGACTACACCAACTCGACCTTCGGCAGCCGCCATCTGGCCAAGAAGCTCGATGAGTCGGGCAAGATCCTCGACATCCAGGCGCTGATCCTGATGGACCTGGTCGGCGACAAGCAGCTCGGCCTCGAAATCGAAAAGCTGTCCACCGACTGGCTCGGCGGCGTGATCCGCGACACCGCGCGCAAACTCAATTACGAGAAGCACATCGTCGGCAACAAAGAGATCAAGGACGACCACCGCCCCTTCCTGGCGCTCGACGTGCCCAGTATCGACCTGATCGATTTCAAGTACCCGAACAGCTTCAACGAATACTGGCACACCGCAGACGACCAGTTAGAGCACTGTAGCGCCAAGAGCCTGGGGGTTACCGGGCGCCTGGTGCTCGGCGCCCTGCCGGCGGTGATCGCCGAAGCGGCCAAACAAGACCCGAAGTACCGGCGCCAGGTCTGGGAACGGCGTCGCCAGGAAAAAGAAGACTAAAAAGGGTCCTGCCCAAGTTGGGCGAGCGGAGCCGCCCTAGAGTTCGGCGGTGACCAGCTGGCAGCGCAGGGCGCCATTGCGCAGCGGCGCGCTGTCCCATTGAGGCAGGCTCAGAGCGTGCGCACTGGCCTTGCTGCCGGCGAGCAGCGCGAGATGAAAACCGGCGCAGTGCTGCCGCAGCCAGGCGCCGAAGTCGCGGTGCAATTGCAGCGCCGCCTCGGCATCGCCAACCCGCACCCCATAGGGAGGGTTGGTGACCACCCAGGCGTTCCAGCCGGCGCGCGGCTCGAAGGCCAGCACGTCGCCGCATTCGATCTGCACATCCTCGGCCAGACCTGCCGCCGCAGCGTTGCGCACCGCCCCAGCCACCGCTTCGCCATCGACCTCGCGGCCCACCAAGGGCGCCACCCGGCCGCGTCGCGCCGGCTGCTGCTGCTGCCGCCACGAGGTGTAGGCGGCTGCATCATGATCGGGCCAGCCCTCGAAGTCGAAGCTGCGGAAGCTGCCCGCGGGGATGCCGCGCGCCATCAACCCGGCCTCGACCAGCAAGGTGCCGCCGCCACAGAAAGGGTCGATCAGCGGCGCCCGACGGTCCCATCCGGAGAGCATCAGCACCGCCGCAGCGAGGGCTTCGTTAAGCGGAGCCCGCCCCTGGTATTGGCGCCAGCCGCGCTTGTGCAGCGACGCCCCGGAAGTATCCAGCGACAGGGTGCAGCGGTCGCGGTAGAGGTGCACGTGAACGCGCATACCCGGATTCTCTTTGTCGACCGAAGGGCGCGTGCCGTGGCGGTCGCGGAACTGGTCGACGATCGCGTCCTTGACCCTCTGCTCGACAAAACGCGAGTGGTCGAGCTTCGATTCACGGCACTGGGCGTCGACGCGCAGACTGCCCTCAGGGTCGAGGAAACGGCTCCAATCGACCTCCTGCACCGCGCGGTACAGAGTGCTGTCGTCGAAGGTCGGGAAGCGCAGCAAGCGCAACAGCACGCGCACCGCGGTGCGCAGGTGCAGGTTTGCGCGCCACGCCTCGGCCAGCTCGCCCGAGAACTGCACCCCCCCCACCTGCTGCTCGGCGCGCGACAGTTTCAGCGCGCGCGCCTCGCGGTAGAGCAAGGTCTCGACCCCTGGAGCGCAGGTTGCGAAGTAGTCGTGCTTCATCGCACCAGCTGCGGTCTGGACAAGGTCAGGGTGCCGTCGGCAGCGGCAGGGTGCGCTCGGGGACCGGCACCGCGTCGCCGTCGGGGTCGAAGCGTCCGCCGCCGATCTCGGGGATTTCGGAGAGCTCCACCGACACCACCATCGACACGCCGCGTTTGCGCATGGTCACCCCGAACAGCCGCTCGCACGACGCCATGGTGATGCGGTTGTGGGTCACCACCATGAACTGGGTGCGATCGGTGAAGTCCTGGATCGCGTCGAGGAATCGCTGGACGTTGGCGTCGTCGAGCGCGGCATCGACCTCGTCCAGGAGGCAGAAGGGACTCGGCCGCGACTGGAACACCGACAGCAGCAGCGCCAAGGCAGTCAGGGTGCGCTCGCCGCCCGAGAGCAGGTTGATCGAACGTAGCTGTTTGCCCGGCGGGCGCACCGAGACCTCGATGCCGGCTTCCAGCGGGTCAACGCCTTCGGTCAGCGCGACGCTGGCACGACCGCCGCGGAACAGGCGGCGGAAGATCTGTTCGAAGTTGGCCTGCACCGCCTCGAAAGTGGCGAGGAAACGCACCCGGCACTGTTCGTCAAGTTCTTCAAGGGTGTCGAGCAGGTTGCCACGCGCCTGATGCAGATCGTCGCGTTCGCGGCTGAGGAAATTCTCGCGCTCTTCGCGTTCTTCCAGTTCTTTGACCGCGTCGAGGTTGACCGAGCCGATGGCCTCGAGGCGCCGGCGCAGATCGCCCAATTCTTGTTGCAATCCGTCCAAGGGCTGGTCCTCGCCAAGTGGCCGCAGCGGATCGACCGCCAGCGCCTGGGCTAGGTCTTCGAGGCCCTGGCCAAACTCTTCGAACACGCCGCGGGCGAGTTCTTCGCCGCGCATCTGCACCTTCTGCACTTCGAGGGCGCGCTCCTGGCGTTCTTCCATCAAGCTATCGAGGCGTTCGCTTTCGCCACTGCGCCGCCCGCGCGCCTCGGCCAGCGCCGCCGCCGCGCGTTGCAGCTGCTGCGCCGCCTGTTCGACGCGTTCGCCCAGTTCCTGACGCACTTCGAGCAAGGCGCTGCGCTCGCTCTGCGCTTGCGCCGCGTCGGCGCGCAACTGTTCCGCTCGCCGCCCCAGCTCTTCCAACTCATGGCGCAGCTTCTGTTCTTCAGCGCTCTCCTTTTTCGTTTGCCGCTGCGCTTCGCCGATGCGTGACTGCAAGTGCTCGCCGAGCTGACGCACGCGGTTGGCCTCGACGCGTGCCTCCTGCACCGCCGCCGAAGCCGATTCAAAGGCACTCGCCTCGTGTTCCGCGCACCCTTGCGCGCTTTCCAGCTCCTGGTTGAAACGCAGGCGGTCCTGCTCGGAGCGGTCGCGGCCGTCGGCGGCTTGCTGCTCGGCGGCCTGGGCTTCCACGACCTGTTGCTGAAGCTGCTCGGCTTCGTGCAGCAAGGCCTGGATCTCTTCGCGCGCCCGCGCTCGGCGGCCCTGGCACTCGAGCAGCCGCGCTTCGGCGGTCTCGCGGCGACCGAGGGCGCTGCGCTGCTGTCCTTCGGCTGCGCTCAAGCTCTCGGCGAGCGTGGCCAAACGCGCGTGGATTTCAGCTTCGTGGGCGCTGGCGCGTTCGAATTCGGTCTCTGCGGACTGCAGCTCCTGGGCGGCCTGCTGGCGCGCGTTGCGCCGGGCGAGCATGCCCGCCGAGGTATCGCTGGCCATGCCGACACGGACGAAGGCGCCGCCGTGCAATTGTCCGTCGGCGCTGAGGAACACCGCCTCGGGGTGGCTCTCGGCGAGGCGCGCGGCGGCAGCGCCGTCGGCGGTGGTGTAGACCGCCCCCAGACGCGCGCACAGAGCGTCGACCCGCGCAACCGCGCCGCGCAGATGCGAGCGCAAGGGAGTCGCCCCTTCAATCTCGAGGTGGCTGGGCGCCGCGCCGCCGGCGAAGAACAGATCCACTGGACCGTCGCCGCTGTGCGGCGCCGCCTCGCGTGAGGACGCCCAGAAGGCGTATTGCATACGCCCGAGCAGGTCTTCGAGCAGCCGGTCCCACGGTGCGTCGATGTGCACCTCGGCGAGCAGCAGTCCGTCGACTCCGTTGTCTTCCTGGCGCAGGATTTCAGCGAGGTGCGGTGGCAGGCCTGAGCCGTCTTCTTCCACACCGGCGAGCGCCTCGAGACGGGCTTGCGCCGCCGCCGCGCGGCGCCGCGCCTGGCCAGCGGTTTCGGCGTGGCCCATCGACTCGCCACGCAGGTGCTCTTGTTGTTCGAGCAACTTGAGCATCGCCTGTTCGGCCTCGATCGCCTGCTGCCGGGCGCTGACGGCCTCCTGATCGGCCCCCCCCAGATCCCACGCCAGGCTCTTCTCTTCGGCCTCGAGTTCGTGCAGCCGGCGTTGGCGCGCCTTCCAGCCACCCTCGGCCTCGGAACGCTGCTTGGCCGCCTGCGCCACCTGATTGTGGAAACGGGTGCGTTCGGAGAGCGCTTCGAGCACCTGGGCGCGCAACGACTCCAAACGCTCGCGCAGCGAACGATAGGTCTCTTTGGCGCTGGCGAAGGTCTCTTCAGCAGCGGCCAGGCCCTGCTCGGCGTGATCGCGCTGTTCGGCCGCGGAACGCAGATCCTGTTCCAGACCGGCGGTGTCGGCGCTGCGTTCCTGCCCGGAATTCTCCAGGTCGGACAGACGCTGCTGGTCGCGTTCGCGCCGCTGCTCGGCTTCGGTGGCCCGCGCCTGCAGGCCGTGGATGCGTTCCTCGAGTCCGGCCACGCGTTCCTTGTTCTCGGAGGCCTCTTGGCGCAGGCCGTCGTGGCGGCCGCGCAAGGCCTCTTCTTCGGCCTGCAACTTTTCCAGCACGCTCTCAACCTGGTTGCGCTCGCTGCGCAAGGCCTCGATCTGCTCTTCGAGCACGCGCACCGCGGACTGCAGCTCTTCTTCGCGGGTGCCGAGGCCGCCGCGCTCGGCGAGGCCGACGCGCACGCGCAACTCCCGGTAGCGGTCGCGCATTTCGACGAAGCGGCGTGCCTTGCCGGCCTGATAGCGCAGCGAACGCACCGCCTTCTGCACTTCGTCGAGCACGTCTTCGACCCGTGCCAGATCCTGGCCCACCGAAGCCAGTTTGCGCTCGGTCTCTTTTTTGCGCTCGCGATAGCGACTGATGCCGGCGGCTTCTTCGAACACGCTGCGCCGTTCCGTTGGGTTGGCGGCCAGCACCGCGTCGATCTTGCCCTGGGCGAGCACCATGTAGCCGCGCACGCCGAGGCCGGTGTCCATCAGCATCTCGCGCACGTCCTTGCGCCGCACCTTGCGGCCGTGGAGCAGAAACTCGGACTCGCCGGTGCGGAACAGACGCCGCCCCACCGCGACCTCGCCACCGGCTTCGACGACTTCGCCGCCGTCGTCGCCGAGGATGATCTCGACCATCGCATAGGGCGCCGCCGGCCGCCCTTCGGCGCCCTTGAAAATGACGTCGTCCATCGAATCGGCGCGCAGGTTCTTGGCCGAACGCTCACCCATGACCCACATCAAGGCGTCGACGACGTTTGATTTGCCGCAACCGTTGGGGCCGACGATGCCGGTCAGTCCGCGCTCGATCGGCACCACGGTGCGATCGGCGAAGGACTTGAAGCCCTCGAGTTCAATCCGTTTGAGGTACATGAAGCGGGTGGTTGGAACTCAGGATTCAGCGAGGTCGGAAGAACGCGGCAGGCGCTCGTTCCAGGAAGCGTCGGCCAGCGCAGCCGCGGCCGGGAACTGCAGCCACGGGGCCGCATCGAACAGGGAACGCGCCGGAACGCCCCCGGTGGCGGAGTCCAGCCAGCCGCACAGGTAGGCCTGGTCCGCAGCCAGACCGTCGATGGCGGCAAGATGGGCGCCCGCCGGCCCCGGATGGGGTGGAGCGGCGTGCTCCAGGCGCAGACCGGCATTTCCAGCGTAACGCTCGAGCAGCGACCGCACCGAATGAAGCAGACGCCGGCGGCGGTCGGAGGAGGCACCGCCGGGATAGAGCGCCGCCAGCGCACGGTCGAGACCGGCGGGCAGCAGGCTTACGCGCGGATGCTCAAGGCTGCGGCCGCGCATCGCCAGCCCCTGCAGCGCGCGGCACGACAATTCGGTCACCTCGCCCAGGATCGACAGGAAGTTGCCCTCTTGCCAGGCCTCGGCGCGGTTGGCGGCGCTGGCCAGATTGAGGACCGCCACCCCATCGAGGACCTCGCGGGTCTGGTCGCGGGCGGCGGGCAGCCGGCGCGGCGGCTGCCACACCACCTGCACGCGGCCGCTGGCGGCGAGGTCGCGCTGCAGCGCCTCGCTGGCATCGGCGAAGGCACGCGCAGGCATGCGCACCCAGTGGTCGGCCGCGGCCCACTGCAGGGCGAGTTGCGCCTGCGCGGTGGCCAGGCGCAGGCGCGTGCCGGCCTGGCGCAACCACGCCGGGGCTTCCTGGCTGTGGCGCGCGTGGGCGTGCCCGGCGGGCCAGAAAACTTGCACCTCCGGGGTCTGTTCGCGGGCCTCGGCGACCCGATCCCAGAAGGCCTCTTCGCCCTCGTCTGCGACCGGCCGCAGACGGATGCGCGCCGGCCGGATCCAGTCGCCGATGCCGGGCAGATAGAACTGGCCGGCGGCAACCGCCTGAGCCTGGGGCGCGCTCAGCACCTCTTCGCTGGCGAAACGCGCCAGCAGTTCCTCGCCCAGTCGCGGACGCAGGTCTTCGCCTTCGGGGCCCAGCAAGGGCGCGCCGCTGCCACTTGGCATGCACTCACCGCCCAGCCAGGCACGCAATTGGCGGCGATCGATGCCGACGCGCTCTTCATCGAGCGGATCGGAACGCAGACCCAGACTGCGGCATTCGTTGTCGCTCAACGATGCCACCAGCCGTCCGGTGACGTGGCGCAGGTCGGCCATGACCAAGCGCCGCTCGATCATGCCGGAGATCTTGCGCGCGCTGGCGAGATCCAGACTGCGGTCACGCGCCAGCGACAAGGCCAGGCGCCGACGGTCCCAGTGGCGCGCGCGCCGTTCCTCACCGTTGCGCGTGTGCACGCGCAGGCGTTCGACCGCGGCCTCCAAGCCGAGACGAAAGGCGACGTAATCCGACGCCGCGCGGGCTTGTCCCGTCGCCTGGAGTGCGTTTGCCGCGCAGCGCGCGATTTCGGCGCATTCAACGGCTTCAAGTTCTTGACCAAGACTCAGGTGAATCGAAGATGCCAGTTGTTCCGCCAGTCCGTCCAGCGCCGGGTCCTCGCCGACTGCTGCGCGCAGGCTGTCACTCAAACGCGGCAGATCGAAGCTCTCGATGCTGCCGTCCCGTTTGATCACCCGGGAAACCAGCTTAGCCATGGGTGCTGGTTTCGAGGAAGGGACGCAGTTCTTCCATGAACTGCTGGATGTCCTTGAACTCGCGGTAGACCGAGGCGAAGCGCACGTAGGCCACCTGGTCCAATTCCTTCAACTCGTCCATGACCAGCTGGCCGATGTACTTGCTGCCGACCTCACGGTCGAACATCTCGGTCAGGCTGCGTTCGATGCGGCTGGTGATCTCTTCGAGTTGTTCCAGAGCAACCGGGCGCTTCTCGCACGCCTTGAGCATGCCCTTGAGAATCTGGTTGCGATCGAAGGGCACGCGCGAGCCGTCTTTCTTGACCACCCGCAGCGGCGTTTCCTCCATCCGCTCGTAGGTGGTGAATCGGCGGTTGCAGCCCATGCATTCGCGCCGCCGCCGGATGGAGTAACCATCGGCGGAGGACCTGGAATCGATGACCCGGTCGTCGTCAGCTTTACAGAAGGGACAGCGCAACTTCCTAGGGGTTGTAGCGGCGGGGAACCGCATCGCTTTGTACCACAACCCCTTGGGGTGCTTCCAGACCGCTGGCAAAAGAAGATGCGCGCCTATTTGCCGACGCAGAACTGGGCGAACAGGCGGTCGAGCAGATCCTCAGGAGTGAAGCGCCCGAAGAAGGTGTCGAGGCCGTGCATTGCGCGGCGCAACTCCTCGGCGACCAGGTCGAGTGGCAGGCCCTGGCGCAAGCCGGATTCGGCGTCGGCCACCCCGGCCTGGGCTTGCTGGAGGGCCTGGCGATGGCGGGCGACCGAACGCAGGCGCTGGTGGCGCAGCGCTTCCTGGTCTTGATGCGCGGCCAGGCTGTGCCGCGCCAGAGCCTTGACCGCGGAGGTCCGGCCGGGGTCGATCCACACCACCTCGCCGAGGTCGTGGGCGCGGCGCACCACCGCACCGGGCAGGCGGCGCGGCAGGTCGCCGTGGGTGATCACGGTGAGGCCCGGCGTGCTGCCGGCCTGCGCCGGCAGCACCGCGTCGGCATCGCTGCCGTTCACCACCCACCAGCAGAAATCGAAGCGGTCGTCGGCGGCGCGCGCCTGCGCCGCCGCATCGCGCGCGTCGGCCGCCCCCACCTGCTCCCCCGCCGCGGATAGGCCGGGTTGGTCGGCCAGGATCCAGTCGTGCTGCGGATGCTCCAGCAGCGGGCCGGGATCCCAGCGCGCTTCCAGGCGGTCGCGAGTGGTGCCGGCAAGTTCAGAAACCAGCGCACGGGCGCCGGTAAGACGAGTGAATAATGTGCTCTTGCCTGCATTGGGCGCTCCGATCAGGCCGATGCGCCATCCTGATCGCAGCGTCGCCTGGCGCTGCGACTCCACCGCTCCCCCATGAACCAGGGCCGCGCGTGTGCTGTGCAGGAGTTGCTCGATTTCCGCCGGCTGCAGATCCTGCGAATCGCCTTCTTCAAAATCGAGGCTGGTCTCGACCTGGACCAGGGCAAAGGCCAGGCTCTCGCGCGCCTTGCGCAGTAAGTCACCGGGCCGGCCGGCGAGCACCTCGGCGGCGGTCCTCAAGGCGTGTTGGTTGCGCGACTGCACCAGGTCGAGCACCGCTTCGGCCTGGGTCAGATCGAGGCGCCCATTTAGGAAAGCGCGACGGGTGAACTCGCCGGGTTCGGCCAGACGCATGCCGGCCTGCTGCAGCCGCGCCAGCGCGTTTTCCAGCAGCGGCAGCGATCCAGGAAGATGCAGTTCCAGCACGTCTTCGCCAGTAGCACTGGCCGGCGCCGGGAAGACCAGCAGGCGACAGGCGACGTCGGCGCCGGGCAGCCAATCCCAGCGGCCCTCGCGCACCTCGCGCGCGCCGCTCAGCGGCAGCAGGCTCGCGGGCAGCCACTCAGGCGCCGCCGCGATCAGGCCGGCGCCGCTGGCGCGCAACACGCCGCGCGGCGCCGGAGCCTCGGGGGTGGCCAGGGCGGCGATCCAATCGGCCCGTGGCGCACTCATGGCTGGCTGCTCGCGGCCGCTTCCGGGATCAGCCGGTGGCGGCGTCGCTGGGTTCACCGCCGACCGGCCACTTCTTCTTGATCACCTTGGCCTCGAAGATACCGATGGCCGAAGAGGTGATCATGTACAGCGACAGGCCCGAGGCGTAGTTGTAGAGCATGATGCCGAACAGGATCGGCATGAAGGTCATGATCTTCTGCATCTGCGCCTGATTGGGGTCGGCCGGTTTCGGCATCGAGCGCTGGTGCGCCACCCACAGGATCACCATCAGGACCGGCAGGATGTTGAGCGTGGTCACGCTCTGGAACGGGAAGAAGCCGAGGATCGGGCCGCCGAAGTCGATCAGGGCATCGGGCCGCGACAGGTCGTGGATCCAGCCCATGAACTCCTGCTGGCGCAACGGCGTGGCGCTGCGCAACGCGGCGAACAGGCCGATGAAGATCGGCAGGCAGCCGCCCAGCGGCGGGGCGATCTTGTGCTGCTTGTACAGCGCCATGGTGGCCTGCTGCTTCTTCTGCGGGTCTTTGGCGTACTTCTTGTTGACCTGGTCGAGCAGTGGTTTGACCTTCTGCATCTTGACCTGATAGCCCGCCATCTTGAGCTGCGAACGGCGGTTCAGGGGCATCAGCATGCCGCGCACCAGGATGGTCAGCAGAATGATCGCCACTCCCCAGTTGCCGACGATCGAATTGAAAAAGGCGAGCAGCGCCATAATTATCGGCGCAATCCACTGGGTCAGGAAGATGCGGTAGAAGAACGACGAGCCATAGTCGGCGTAGGTCGGAATCGTGGCCATGAAGCCGTAATCCTCGAGCACCGCGCTGTCCTTGGGGCCGACGTACCACTGGAATTCGGCGCTGTCGCGGTCGCCGACCTGGCCCAGGTGCAGGCGGAAGTCGCCGGCGATGCTGGCGCGCTTCCAGAACTCGGATTCGCGGAAGGAGCCCTCTTGCAAGGCCAGAGCCTGCTGACGGTGGCGTCCGTCGAGCAACACCGGCTCGACGGTTCCCACGTCGAGGCCCATGCGTTCGGCCACCAGCGCGGCTTCCGGGGTGCGGCCCAGTTCCTTGAACAGGGCGTAATCGACGCCCGCGACTTCGAGGTAGAGGGCCTGCTCATCGGGTTCGAGGCCGGCCAGCAGGGTTTCCTGGCGCAGCCATTCGTCATACAACTGCTCGGCAACCGCACCGCGGAAGCTGTCCACGCGCGGTTGGATCGCCGACAGGAAATACTTGGAGCCTTCCACCACGAAGGCGACCTGGCCCTTCCAGCGCGAGACGCTGTCGCGGCGCCCGTCGCCGGGCAGGCTGCCGCGCGGATAGAACTGATCAAAATCGTCGATCTCGTTGAAGTCGAGCAGACCGACGGCCACGTAGGGGTTGGGATAGAAGCTGTCCTCTTCGCGCACGATTCCACCGCCGGTGCCGATGCGCAGCGGCAGATCCTGGCCGGCGGCACCCTGCTCGCGCGCCACCGCGCCGACCTGCACGTCGAAGTGGTAGCGGCCATCGGGCAGGGCCACGCGTTTGCTGATTTCAACGCCGGCAGGCGTGGTGGTTGTGAACAGGATCGCGTTCTCGGCGAGAATCTCCTGCGCCTGCCACGCCATCGCGTCGAGGCTGCCGCCGAGTTCGGTCTCGCCGCCAAACAGGCGCAGACCGAGGCGCCGCCGGTAGTGCAGCGGGGTTGGATCTGACTCCGCTGCGGGCGCCTGGCCGCGCACCGACTCGAACACTGTGATCCAGTCCGCTTCGGTGGCCTCGCGCTCGCGCACCATCAGGTCGTTGAAATTCTTCAGGCGGATGCGCAGGCAGCCGGCACCGTGGGTGCTCCATTCGCTGACCATGAACTGGTTCTCGAGCACCAGGGTCTGCGCCGGAAGCTCTGGTTCGACAAAGACCTCGGCCTGGAAATCGAGGTTGCTCTCGCTCGGTGCATCGCTCTTCGGCATGCAGCTGCGGAACAGGAGCCAGGCGATCACCGCCCAGAGCACCAGGGTGAGAAGGGAGCGGGCGTTCATGCGGAAGCGGCTTACTTGCCCACCAGCAGGCGGGAACCAAGGGTTTCAGGCAGTTCGGGTTCAGCGGCGATGCGCTGGCTGGCCTTGTGCACGTCGTAATCGAGGCGGCGCCAGCGCACGCTGTCGCCGTCGAAGAGCACGTAGGCGAGGCGCTTGTCGCCATCGCGAGGCTGCCCCACCGATCCGACGTTGATCAGGTAGCGGCGACCGGCTTCGAGGTCGAGCACGACGTCGTGGCCCTGGGCCGGCACGAAGGCGGCGCCCTCGGCGAACCAGCCCGGATGATGGGTGTGCCCGTAGAAGGTCAGGCGGTGCTGCGCAGCGGCGAAGTTGGCGCGCAGACGCGGGTGGTCGGCGGGCAGGTTGGGCATCAGGTACTCGGACAGCGGTTCGACCGGGCTGGCGTGGACGATCTGCACCGCTTCGCTGCCGTTGGGCTCCAACTCCATGCTCGGTACCAATTGTCCGAGCCAGTCCCAGATCGGCCAGTTCTGTTCGAGTTCCGGATCCAGTGCGCGGCGCGTCCAGTCGATCGCGCGCAGGGCGCGCTCGTGAAAACCGCGCGCGCTCTGATCGTCGAGCAGCGCGGCGTCGTGATTACCCTGCAGAGTGATGCGGAAACGCTCCATGGCGATCTTGCACACTTCGCGAGGGGCGGCTCCGTAACCGATCACGTCGCCCAAGCACACCACACGATCGACCCCGAGTTCATCGAGGTCGGCCAGGGCGGTTTCGAGGGCCTCCAGATTGGAATGGAGGTCGGAGAGGAAGGCGATCATCCGGCCGGAACACTTTTCGCCACGGGGCGGTCCGGGTATTGTCGCGGGGCCTCCTGGCCCTCGCAAGCGCTCAACCTACGATGATTTTGCTTTCCTTCCTGATTCTGGCTCTTCCGGCACCTGCTGCCGACCTGCAGTCCCCCGCTGAGTCTCCGCCTCTGCCCCCTGGCGTGGTGGCCCGCCTCAACGGTGATGAAATCTCCCGGGCCGACTACATGGAATACCTCTACGACCGCTTCGGCAAGCGCGGCGTGCGCGACATGATCGGCGAGATGCTGGTCGAAAAGGAAGCTGCCCGCTACGGCATCACCGTCGATCCACTCGAAGTCGACCGTCTCACCGAGGAGCGCCTGGCGGCCTCGCGCGGGCAGGCCGACGAAGCGGCGTTCATTGAAAACCTGCGCCGCAACGGCCAGTCCCTGGCCATGCACCGAGAAGCCCTGCGCCGAGAAATCGGCCAGGATCAGCTGTTGCGCGGCCTGGTGCGCAAAACCCGCGTGGCCACCGACGACCGCATCGCTCAGTTCTTCGAACGCAAGTACGGAATCAGCGGCGTGCGCCTGCGCGTGCGCCACATCCTGGTCATGCCAAATATTCTGCGCGCCGATCTGGTGCGCGGCGGCACCCAGCCCGCCGATATCGACATGGCCGCGCTCAAGGACCAGGCACGCCAGATCTGCACCGACGCACGCGCGCGCCTATTGGCGGGCGAAGATTTTGCTACCGTCGCCGCCGATCTGTCGCATGATCGCGTGACCAAGGAGAAAGGCGGCGAAATCCAGAACTACAACGGCCGCCTCTACGGTCCCGCCTTCCGCTCCGCCCTCGACCAGATCGAGATCGGGCAGGTCTCGGCGGTGGTTGAATCGGGCGCCGGTTTCCACGTGGTCGAATTGCTCGAACGCACCGCCACCCGGATCGAGGAGGTCCTCGACGAGATCACCGCAGAAATCCTGGCCGCCGAGCCCACCTATCAGGAGATGGCCGGCCTGCGCAATTCGCTGGTGGAACAGGCCAAGCTGGAACTCTGGTAGCGTCCAGCGGGTAGGTCAGGCGCCGCCGCGATACCAGCCGTGGCGGCGGATCTGCTCTTCGACTTGCGGCGGCAACAGTCCGGCGCAGGATTCACCGCGCAGCAGGCGCTGGCGCAAGGCGCTGGAAGAAACGTCGACGGTCTCCATCGGCAGGGCGCGCATGCGCAGCCGCTGCTGGCACGATGCCGGCAAAGCGTCGCGCACCACCGCCAGCACCGCCGCACGGCTGCCGTGGCGCGGAGCTACCAGCAGCTCGGCCAGTTCCAGCACGCGTTCGAGGCGCCGCCAGGTGGCCAGGTTGCGGAAGGAATCTTCGCCCATGGCCAGGAACAGCTGTGCTTCGGGGCGCCGCCGGGCGCACTCTTCGAGGGTGTCAACGGTGAAGGAAGGCGGCGGCTGCTGCAGTTCCCACGCCCAGGTCTCCTCGCCGCCACGCGCGGCCACGATCTGCTTCAGCAGAGCCAGACGCTGCTGCGCCGGGCTCGGCGGCTGCGCGGTCTTGTGCGGAGCCACCGCCGCCGGAACCCACAACAGCAGATCCGGGTCGAGGGTCTGCTGCACCGCGTCGGCGAGCGCCACGTGACCACAGTGCACCGGGTCGAAGGAACCGCCGAGGAGGACCACCTGCATCACGCCATCAGGCCTGAGCCGTCGCCCCAGCAATGCGCCCAGCGAGATCCTCTTGCGCCACCCGCTCCTCGCTGCGGGATTGCAGATCGCGCAGCACCACTTCGCCGGCGGCACGCTCGTCGGGACCGAGCAGCACCGCCCAGCGGGCGCCGCTCTTGCCGGCCTCCTTCATCTGCGCCTTGAAGGACTTGTCGCGGTAGTCGAGCAGCACCGGCACGCCGAGCGCCGCGCGCAGGTGCCCGGCGAGGCCGAGCAGCGGCAGCCGGTCCTCGTCGGTTACCGCGACCAGGAATACCTCGGGGGCCAACTCGGCGTGAAGATCGGCAAGCTGCGCCGCGGGCGGCAGCTCCAGTTCGGCCAGCGCCAGTTCGGTGGCGGTGAAGCCGATGGCGAAGCCCACCGCCGCGGTCGGCGGTCCGCCGACTTCCTCGACCAGGCCGTCGTAGCGCCCCCCCCCACACAGCGCCGAGCGCGCGCCCAGTTGCGGATAGTGGACCTCGAACACGGTACGGGTGTAATAGTCGAGGCCGCGCACGATGCCCGCGTCTTCGACCGGTTGGCGGCCGAGCGCGCGCATCGCTTCAAGGAAGCCGGCGAAGTGGGCGGCGGAGGCTCCGCCCAGCAGCTCCTTCAGGCGCGGTGCCTGCGCATTCAGCTCGATGCACTGCGCTTGCTTGCAGTCGAGCAGACGGAACAGGTTGCGCTGGAAACGCTGGCGGCAGTCGGCGCAGCGTTGCTCCAGCTGCGGCTCGAAATACTCAGCCAGGCGCGCGCGCCACAGGTCGCGGTCGGCGGCGTCACCCATGGTGTTGACCCGCACCTCGAGTTCGGCGCCGAAGCCCAGGGCTTCAAAGAAGCGCATCGCCAGGTCGACCACCTCGGCGTCGAGAATCGGGCTGGGTGAGCCGAATGCCTCGACCCCGAACTGGTTGAACTGCCGTTCACGCCCCTTCTGAGGCTTTTCGTAGCGGAACATCGGGCCGAGATAGAACCACTTCTGCAGCGGCGCGCGGGCGGCAAAACCGCCGTTGACGTAGGCGCGCGCGACCCCTGCGGTGCCTTCGGGGCGGAAGGTATAGGAATCGCCCTGGGCCTCGCCGCGGCGCGGGACTGAAAACATCTCCTTGTCGACGACGTCAGAGCTTTCGCCAAGGGAACGGCGGAAAAGTCGTGTTTCCTCGAAGAGTGGCGGACGTATCTCGGCAAAGCCACAGCTGCGGGCCAGGTTCCGGGCTGTGCGCTCCAAATGACGCACCAGGACCAGGTCCTCCGGGTACAGATCGCGGGTGCCGCGCGCGGCTTGAAAGGGAATCTTGGCCATTTCAGGCCTGCCAGCATAGCCCTCTCCGATCCCCCTCCGGCACCTCGCCTGCACTGGCTGCTTGCCCCCTGGTTGACTCCTGCCTGGAGCCCTCCTACTCTTTCCTGACCGTGCCGCATCCCCCCCGGCAGCGCATCCTTCGTCCATAGCCATGAACAAGCTACATCGCGCCCTGGCCCTCGCCGCCCTGGCTGCTGGCCCCCTCACCCTCGGCTCCTGCTCGGTGGCCGTGGCCGCCGGCAAAGCCGTCCAGGATGGCGTCACCTACGTCTTCACTCCCGGCCACTACGTGCACAGCGAAGACCCGTGGGGCACCGACATGTTCTCCAAAGAGACCAACGCCAAGGTGGCGCGCGAGTACCGCGAGCGCGACCAGACCTTCAAGCGTGACATGACTCATGTCTATGACAGCTTCAACCGGCTGTTCTTCAACTACGACAAGAACGACCCCTACCTGGATTAGGGCGCGCGGCCCCCGCGGCCGTTCGATCGTCTGCATACCGGCTCCCCGCTCTGCGGCGGAGCCGGCATTTGTTTATTCGGCCAGGCTGCCGCTCCATACCACTGTGCTGCGCGGCAATGCAGGCGGCTCATAGGCAGCCAGCAGCTGTGCCGCAGTGCACTCAGCGCCGACCCCTGGAACGCCGCTGTGGCGGCCGATCCAAGCCAGCACCGTAGCTGCCGCGTGGCCCTGCTCGCGGAAGCTGCGCAGGGTGGTATCGCCGTGGCGCTTGGCCAGGCGCCGCCCGTCGCGGCCGGTCACCAGCGGCGCGTGCCACCACTCCGGGGCAGGCCAGCCGAGCAGGTGGTAGAGCAGCATCTGGCGCGCAGTGCTGGGCAGCAGATCATCGCCGCGGACCACTTGGTTGACGCTCTGATCGGCGTCGTCGACCACTACCGCCAGCTGGTAGGCGGCTTCGCCATCATTTTTCCACACGACGAAGTCGCCGAGTTCGCGATCGACGCTAAGGGACTGGGGTCCGGCATAACCATCGCGCCAGACTGCATCGAATCCAGCGGGGACCCGCAGGCGCCAGGCGCAGCGGCGGCCCGATTGCGCCTCGGCCTCGGCGGCGCTGGACCAACGCTCGCGGCACAACCCCGGATAAACCGGGCCCTCGTGGCCTAGGTGCGGTGCCGAGGCTGCGGCGGCGACGTCGGAACGGGTGCAAACGCATGGGTAGACCAGCCCCTGCGCCAGCAGGCTCTCCAGCACCTGTTGATAGCGGGGCATGCGCGGCTGCTGATAGAGCGCTTCGCCATCCCAGTCCAGACCAAGCCAACGCAGGTCTTCCAAGGCCCGCAGGTCGGCGCCGGCCTTGCGGCGCGGGCCGTCGAGGTCTTCGACGCGCAGGATCAGGCGCCCGCCGGCCTGGCGCGCGTGCAGCCAGGCGAGCAGGAAACTGCGCGCATTGCCGAGGTGAAGCGCCCCGGTCGGGCTGGGTGCCAGGCGGCCGACGATCATCGCTGGTGCGGGATTCTAGTCAGTCTGCGCCGCCGCCAGGCAACCCGATTTGGCCGCCAGGCTGCCCGGTTTGGCCTCCAGGTTGTCGGGGGCGGGCGCCGGGCAGCTCGAGGCCGGGGCAAAACAGGCCGGGGCAGGCGCCGGACAGCTCAGCGCCGGAGCCACGCGGGCGAGGACCAGGGCCCCCACCTGGCTTGCACCGAGGCCGAGCAGCACGCGGCGGCACTCGGCCAGGGTGGCGCCGGTGGTCATGACATCGTCGAGGACCCAGACCTGTGCGGGGCTTGAGCGCTCGGCCCCCGGCCAGCGCCACTCGCGCGCTGCGGCAAAACTGCCGTCGAGGTTGCGCCGCCGCGCCGCCGCGCCAAGGCCGGCCTGGGGCGGACGCTGTCGACGACGCCGTAGCAAGCGCGCGTGCGGCCAGCGCAGCTCCCACGCCAGCGCTGCGGCCACCGCACCAGCCAGATGCCAGCCGCGCCAGCGCCGCCGCATTGAGGACGGTGGCGCCACCAGGACGCCCGGAGTCAGCCCGGCGTCGCGGACCGCGGCGGCAAGCATGGCTACCAAGGGGCGCAGGGCAGCG
>JAJFFB010000079.1 GCA_021776925.1 Planctomycetota bacterium
GCACGGCCTGGCCATCGGGTCCTAGCACGCGGCCGCTGGTGATGGCGCTGGGCTGAACCACCAGGTTCAGATCCTGGGTTCCGGCAACTACGTCGTGGACGATAAGCGGGGCGAAGGAGCGAGGGGAGCCGTCGTCGTTCACCAGGGTGCCAAATGGATGGACCCAAATGGAATATGACCCTGGCTCGATCCCATCCAGCCGAAATGTGCCGTCGGGCCCCGTGAAATTATACACAATTTGCACGTAGGGTCGCCCTGGCGGACCCAGGTTGACGCTGAGACCGGGTACTGGCACCCCGTGGGGATCGCGTACGACCCCGGCGAGACTCAGGCCCGTTTGCACCACCATTTCGAGGTCGCGGGCGTTTTCACCTGGGGCCAAATGCCATGTCGTGCTGTTCGAATTGAGGAAACCCTTCTTGCCCGCCCACAAGGAATAGTTGCCGGAGGGTAGGTCGGTGAAGGCGAAACGCCCGCGTGCGTCGGTGCGTGCCGAGACTCTGCCGAAGCCGAAGCCCCTGCCGGAGGCATAACCCTGGCTGGGTTCCTGGCTGGGGCCGAGCTGGTCGCGTTGGCTCGGCTCCGCGCTCAGGGAGACCCTCAGCCCGGGCATGGGTTGGCGGTCTGGATCCAGCACCCGGCCGGACAGACTGGCCGGTGGCTCCAGGACCAAATCCCCGAGATCTAAGTGGTTTGATTCCCATTCCTCGGCGGGGAAATCGAACACGGCGGTGGCGTGGCCTGGGGCGGCGATCAGCAGGCTGTGGCGCAGGTCGGGCCGCAGATCCTCGAGGACAAAGTCGCCATTCGCGTCGCTGCGGGTGCGCAGGTGTTCGATCTGGGCTCCCAGGCCGTGGTAGGAGTCCACCCGCGCCATGGCGTTGAGGTAGGCGTCCGCCAACGGATTCCCTGCGGCATCGAGCACCCGGCCGTGCGCCTGCCGCGCCGGCAGCAGGGCGACGTGTGCTTCGCCCGATGGTCCGCCGGAAGCTGCCCCTGACACTCCCCCGGGAGGTCCGGGAAGGGTGTATTGGAATGCCCCATATCCGGGTGCACGGAAGGACAGAGAGAGGCGAGGGGCGGAGATTCCCAATGGAGTATTTCTCGGGGCTCCGTGCAGCACGAAAGTGCCGTCCGCTTTGGTTCGCGTACTGGGTCCGATTTCAAAGAAGCCCAGCTGTACCAGGGCGTCGGCGATCGGGAGAGTGGAGGTTGCGTCCTGGACCGAGCCGCGGATCGAGGTCCCTGCGGTGAGTTTCAAATCCAAGGAGCGTTGTTCACCGGCCGCCAAGCGGATGCCTCGCCCGGCACCGTCTGGGTAACGGTCGTCCTGGATCCGGATTTTGAAATACCCTGGCGGTAGCTGGTCGATTTGAAAGCGGCCAAGTTGATCGGAGTTGGTGCGATAACGCGGAGCGCCCGGTTCCGACACCCCTCCCGGGGTGATTTCAAGGGTAACGCCGGCCAACAAACGGTCGTCCTCCGCATCGCGCAGGACACCCGAAAGGCGGGCCGGAACAGGCAGCACGATGCGCAGTTGTTCCCCCGCATAGAGCGAAGTCCGCCAGGTGTCGGCGTAGCCCGCAGCCTCAACGTGCAGGTCATAGCACTTGAGTTCCTCCAGATCGAAGGCGAAGGAGCCATCCGCCTCGGTCATGGTCTGCGCGGCTTGGCTGCGGTCGTTTTGATCACGTGGCAACAACCCCGGAATCTGACGCGCCATCGGCAGCAGCGCGGTCACCATAGCGTTGGCGACCGCTTGATCCTGAGTGTCGACCACCCATCCGCTCAACACTCGCGCCGGGTCGAGGTCGGCAGCTGCAGGTGCCGCAGGCACCGTGACCGGAGTGCGTTGATCCACACCGTCGCCGCTGTTTGCATTTGCCTGGGGCATCGCGGCCGGCGCCTGCGCGAGGGCGGCGTGCTCGCCGCCGACGGCGTCGGTCTGCCAGGATTGCCACTGCGGCAGCAGCCACACCAGGCAGGCGATGCTGGCGGCAAGGAGGGCGACTTTGGTTTTGAGCGTGTACATGAGGGTCAGCCCGAAAGAGCGCAGGCCGAGGGCGGCGAGGAGGGTGGCGCGCCAATCCTGTCCCAGATCCGCGGACAGGCGTGCGCGCAGGCGTTGGCGCGCGCGTTGCAAGCGCTGGCGCACCGCGGCGGGTTGGATCTTGAGCCGACGCGCGATCTGGGTGGCGCTCAGCCCGTCGAAATAGCGCAGCACGACGACGCTGCGCGTGGCGTTGTCGAGGCGGTGGATTTCCTCCGCCAGGCGCTTTTGGATGCGCGCACGTTGCGCCGCCTGCCGCATCGGGTCGGCAGAGGCTTCCACCGCGCCGTCCACCGCGACCTTGGACTCACGCAGGCGACGACGACGCTGCGAACGTCGCGCCTGGAGGTTTTGATTGCGCAGGATCCCAGCGAGCCAGGCGCGGCTGAAGCGCCGTGGGCGATTGCGCGGAGCCAGGGCGGCCACCCAGGTGTCCTGCACCAGATCGTCGGCGTCCTGCGCATTTCCCACCAGGCTCATGGCCAGCGAGCGCAGCCAGCCGGCGGCCTCCAGGCAGTCGGTGACCCGGTCAGAGCCTGATTGTGGATCCATGGTTACCCTGTTATTGCCGCAGGAACCCAGCCGTGATGCTTTTTTTCCCCCGAAGAGAGGGGACCTGGGTGGATTTAGGCTTACGCGGCCGATTAGAGGTAGGATTATGGAATGGCACTCCGGCTTCTTACCTTCCCTTTGCTGCTGGTCCTTGCCGCTTCCGTCCCCGCCCAGAGCGGTTTCCTGATCAAGGAACTTTCCGTGGGCAAGGACACCGCGGCCAACTTCGGCCACGCCCTGGCGGTGCTCGGCGACGTTGACGGCGACACCATCCCGGACTACGCTGCCGCGGCTCCCGATCTCGACGTCACTGGAGCGGTCTACGTCTACTCAGGCGCCAGCGGTGCGGCCCTGTACGAGCTCAACGGACCACCCACGGTGAAGAGCTTCGGCGACGCGTTGGGCGGCGGCGGTGACGTCGATGGCGATGGCTTCGGCGACCTCATCGTTGGCAGCCGTTTCGCCAATTCCAACCAGGGTTTCTTCCAGGTCTACTCAGGTGACGATGGTGCGCTGCTGTTCGAGCGCGACGGCCTCGCCGGCAGTGAACTGGGCTACTCCGTTGCGATCATTCCCGACGTCGACGGCGACGGCCTCGCCGACTTCGCTGCCGGAGCTCCCGGCTCCGCGCCGGGCGGTTTGATCGACGCGGGTACGGTCTTCCTCTACTCCAGTACCGATGGTTCCTTGCTGCGTCAATTCGACGGCGGCATCGGCGACCTCGGCTTTGGTGACCGCCTCGGTACCGAGGTACGCGGCATGGACGACGCCACCGGCGATGGCAGCGGCGACCTGTTGATCGGCGCGCCGCACACCGATCCCAATGGAACTTCCTCGGGGTCGGCGGCTCTGTACAACGGTGGCGACGGCGCCCTGGTCCATGAGTGGGAAGGCGAGGACGCCGGCGAAGCCTTCGGCTGGTCGATCGCCACCCCGGGCGACCTCAACGGCGACACCATCGACGACTTTGTCATCAGCTCCTACGCCAAGACCGTCTCCGGCCAGGGTTCGGTGGGCGCGGTCACGGTCTTCTCCGGTGCGGACTTCAGCGAACAGGCCGAGATCGAAGGCTCTCCGGACCAGGGGCTGTTCTTCGGCCAGGACGTGGATCTGGCCGGCGACGTCGACGGCGATGGCCGCACCGACCTGGTCATCGGCTCCCATCTCGCCGTCATTCCGGGTAATCCCTTGCCGCTGGGCGCGATCTGGGTCTATTCGGGTGTGCCGGCCATGGGCTTGATCTGGCAGATGAACGCCGCCAGCGAGCAGTATCTCGGTTTTGCCGTCGCCGGCCTCGGCGACGTCGATGGCGATGGCCGCAGCGAAGTCCTCGCCGGCGCGCCGCGCACCGATTTCGGCGCCCAATCGGAAGCCGGGGTGGTCTTCACGCTGGGTTCGCCACTGAGTCACGTGCTCTCGGTAACTGAATTGACCGAGGGCGTGCAAGCGCGCTTCAGGATTCAGGCAGCGACGCCGAACACCGAAATCCTGCTGGCCTACTCGCTGGTCGGCGGCGGACCGTGGAACTTCCTCTGGGGAGTGGCCCTGCTTACTCCGCCGTTGCATTCGATGCCCAAGATCACCACCGATGGATCGGGTTTCGGCCGCCGCCTCCTCAAGGTGCCGCTAGGAACCGCCGGACAGCAGGTCTGGTTCCAGGCCTACGACGTGATCGCCGATCAGCTCAGCAACGGCATCACCCGCGTGGTGAACTAGACTGCGCCTGCCCCGCCCGCGACGGACGGGGCAGGCGCCGGATCTATTGCACGTTCAGTGTGAGCGGATTGGAGTCGTACCACAGGCCGTCCTTGAGGGCGGCGGCTTCGAGGTAGATCGTCAGGCCGGAAGCCGACGAGGGGATCGGCGCACTGGTGAAGGTGGCCGCCCCGCTGGCGTCGGTCACGCCGTTATGCACGATGGTGGTGGTGCCGCCGACGTCGAAGTTGTGCCCCGAGAACACCGTGCCGCCTAGGTTGAAGGCGCGCACCAGAAACCACGGCGCCAGGGTCGGACCGTGATCGAGCTGATAGCTGACGGTCTGTCCGGTGGCGACCGAGTTGTCTCCGGTCAGGGCCATGGACTCGGTGTCGTCGTCGACCTTGAGGATGAACAGGCCCCGGTCGCGATCACTGATGTAGACGTGGCCGGATGGGGTGAAGGGGTAGCAGCCCCAGGCGCCGTCGTAGTCCCCGGTCTTGGTTGAGGTGTCGTAGGAACCGACGAAGGTCGGCTGTGCCGGGTTGCTGACGTCGACGCAGGCGAAGCCGGAGGTGTACCACGACGCGTAGACCCGGCTGCCGCGGATGAAGGCGTTGTGCACGATCGAGTTCGGATTCAAGGTCCAGGCCGAACGCTGACGAATGTTGGTGGGCACCGAGACGTCGTAAAGGGTGATGCGTCCACTGCTGCTTTCGTCGGTGGTGACGGCGAGAGTGTTGTCCTCGTTGACCCACGCGGTGTGGGTGAAATTCCCTGGTGTCCGGACCGAATCCTTGGACGGGAAGGATGGCAGGTTATCGACGCCGACGATGCGATAACGCCCGTCGAAGATCTCGGCGAGGTGGGCGAGGCCGTCCTGCACGTGCAGATCGTGGACGTAGAAGGCGGTGTAGGTCGCGACCTTGACCGGGTTTTCCGGGTCGGACAAATCAAGGACGGGCATTCCGGTGGATTCTCCGGCGATGTAGGCCATGCCGCGGTCCAAGTCGATGGCGATGTTGTGCGCGTGGTCGACCGCCGAGTTGCCCCATTTCTTGACCAGGAAGGGATTCTCCGGGTCAGCAAGACTGATGATCTGGACGCCTCGACCGCCCTCGGTGACGATGTAGGCGTATTCGCGATAGGTCTTCATGTCGCGCCAGGTCGAGAAATCGCCGCTGATGAAACCGGTGCGGTAGGGCGCGGACGGATTGGTGCAGTTGTAGATCGCGGTGCCGGTGGTGGTGCCGAGGATGGCGTATTCACGACCGTCCGGGGCGGTGTAGCCCCACACGTCGTTGTAGTCCGAATACTGGTCGGTCCGCGACATCAGGGTGACGCCGTTGCCTTGGGCTGGAGCTAGGGAGGGCAGGAGGAGCAGCAGGACGACTGGGAGGACGTGCATGGGAGGGATGACGGGGTGGTGGGAGCGAAGTTCCAGGATCTACCGGCAAGCTTGCGAAACCAATTGCTCCAGAAGGTGATGGAAATGACATGGATTTGTAACGTCGACGTCATGCGCGGCTGCAACCAGGTTGACGAAGGAAGCGGACAGGCCCTTTTGCTCCAGACGTTGTAAGAGATCCGGGTTGGCCTCAATCGCGTATTGGTGATCGGCCTGGGCCTGGTCGATCTTGGCGCCTACTTCTTTCAGGACTCGCGCGCGGTCCTGCAGATGTGCTGGCAAACCTTCGAGCTGCGTCCGGGCGAGGTCGAACTCCTGGGCTTCCACGTGGGCCTGGGCCCGTTCGAGGGTGGTCTGGACTTCCTGTTGTTCCTGGTGATTGCCGCGTGCGGCCTCGATCTGGGCTCGCAGCATGGCAACCCCTTCCTCGGACAGAGCCGGAGCGATCTCTTGGATGCGGTCCAAGGCGCTTTGGAATTCCCCCTTTTGCACCTGCGCCTGAATCTGCTCGATCACTCCTTCCACGTATTTGCGCACGCCATCCGGCCCTCCGCTCTGCATGGCTCGTTGCAACGGATGGGCGGGGGCTTCGCGTGGGTGGGCGCCTGGGGCTTCGACCAGCATGGCGGAATCGGAGCGGGATCGGACCGAAAGCGTGGCCTCGTCATCGCTCGTTCCCAGCAGCGGGACCATGCCTGAATGCGCTTGTGGGCTCGCCTGCTCGGCTTCGGCCACGCGTTGCCGCAGCTGATCCATGCCCTCTTCGGTCAGGAAGGGAGTCAGGATTTCGATCAGCTGTCTGGCTTGCTGGAAGTCGCGGTTGGCGGCATGCCGTTCAATCTTCCCGGCCACCTGCTGGACCATTTCCTCGAGGTTCATGGGTGTGTTTCCTATTCGAATTCAGGATTGGTCATAGGCCTGCTTCAGCCAACGGCCGAGTTCGGCGTTGACGTCCTTCAGCGATTCCAGGCGAACGCGGGGCGAGCACATGGAGTTGAAACTGCCGGACGCCTCGAGGCGTCCCTTCGGATCGACACCCTTGAGATTGAGGCCGACGTCGACCCGGGTGGCGGTGGAGGGCTGGATCAGCGCGAACTGCTTGTTGCGACGCAGGCTGAGGCGCAGCGACTCCTTCTTGCCCGAGTATTGAGTCGCGGTCAGGTCGGAGGGTGCCTGCGCCGTGGCGTCGCTGTGCAGGTGTTGGTGAGCGATCAGGTTGGCGAAGCCGTGGGACACGCCGTGGTCGGCTTTCAGGAACTTGACGATCTGACCGTGTTTTTCGAAGGAACTCGCCTGGACCAGCTTCAGCCACTGGGGCAGGGTCTTGCCGGTCTTGTCCTTCAGGTTGGCCACCATGGTGGCTTTCATTTCTTCGGGGGATGCCATTGTTTGCTGCCTCGTCGCCCCACCCTAGATGCACTTTCTGGTTGCGTGGTCACGATTTAGGACCGATTCCGCAACCAGAGCGCGGATGCTGGCGGTGGGTTCCCGGGTTTATATAAGAAAAACATTACATTGTGTATGGTTTATCGTACATAGTCCGTACCCACTAGCGAAACGAAATGGACTCACCCGGACCCTGGATCGCCATCCTTCTCTCCCTCAGCACCCTGGCGGTGGTTGTTTTGGGGGTGGGAGCCCTGCTGCGCGCGCGCGCCGCGGTGATTCCGCTCAGCGCCGAGGGCCGCGCCGAATTTGCTGCCCTGCCGCGCACCCCTCTGCAGAAGACCGCGTGGCTGGGTTTTGCCATCGGCGCCGCCCTCGGCGGAGGCATCCTGCTGATCTACTTCGCCGGCGGCGGGTCGGCTGGTTACGACGTTGACCCGGCCATGCGCATGCGCATCCTGGCGTTGTTCCTCGCCTCTCTGGCCAATTTCACCCTGTTCTCGACCCTCGCCCGCACGCGCGCCGATGAACGCGACCGCGCGGTGCTGGGTTGGGCGCCGCACACCCAGGCGATCGCGATCCTGTTGGTCATGGCGGCCTGGTGCACGCTGCTGCCGATTCGCTTTCATGACGAGGGTGCAGCGCCGACCATCTTCTTCTTCCTGATGATGGGATCGGTGTGGCTGGTCTACATGCTGTCCTTCTTCGTCGGTCTGCTGCTCGGCTCCTGGGTCGCCCCGCGTCATGGCCAAGGCTGAAATCCGCAATCAGGTGCGTCGGCTGCGTTTCGAGCACGACGAAATGACCCAGCAAGAGTTGGCCGAGCGGGTCGGCTGCACGCGCCAGACGATCATCCTGCTTGAACACCGTCGTTACGTGCCCTCGCTGGCGCTGGCGCTGCGCATCGCCGCCACCTTCGGCCTCACGGTCGACGAAGTCTTCCAATTGGAGCAGGATCCGGGCTGATCGGCGCCAGGAAAAATCTCGTTATCATCGATGGCCTTCGGCTCCCTTTCCCTGAATCCATCCTCCCATGAACCGATTTGCCGCAATCCTGTTGGCGTTGCTTGTGTCCGCCCCGGCCGCCGTTTCGGCGCAGGCCAACCGCGACGACCTCACCCCGCTCGAGATCGCCTACACGACCACGGTGTCGGACGATCTGCAGAGCTACCTGATCGATCTCGAGGTCAAGAACCTGGCACGGCCCTATCTGCACGTGGCGATGCCGAACTGGATGCCGGGTACTTACTACATCGGTCGTTTCGGCGACAACGTGCGCGAACTGCGGGCGACGACCACCGACGGACGGCCGCTCGAGGTCGTGCAGATGGACCACCAGACCTGGAGCGTGGCCATCGATGGGGTGGCGCAGGTGCGCGTGTCCTATGAGTTGCCGAGCAATCGGCGCCGACGCTTCCGCCAGGCCGAAGCCGACGGACCGCTCACCGGTGTGCGCCTGGGCGGCACCGATACTTATCTCTACGTGCGCGGCTCCAAGCTGGTGCCGGTGACTTCGACCTATCGTCTGCCCGCGGGATGGCGCGTCGCCAATGGTCTGCTGCCGACCGACGACCCGATGGTGTGGCACGCGCGCGACTACGACACCTTCGCCGACGCGCCGACGATCCTCGGAGTCTTCGAGGAACGCAGCTTCGACGTCGATGGCACACCCTTCTGGTGCGTGTTCTTCTCCAACGACCAGAAGTACGACTTCGACATCGATGCCTTCGTCGCGCTGGTGCGCAAGATCGTCATCAACCAGGGCGAGCTGTTCGGCAGTTTCCCCTTCCCCAACTACGTGTTCCTGTTCAGCCTGCCCGGTGGGGGGGGGCTAGAACACCTCAACTCGACCGCGATCGGGCTCAGCCCCGAACGCCAGAAAAGCAACCCCGAGGCCGGCGCTTCGGTGACCTCGCACGAGTTCTTCCACACCTGGAACGTCAAGCGCATCCGTCCGATGGTGCTCGGCCCATTCGAGTACGAACACGAGGACTACACCGGCAACCTGTGGGTCTCCGAAGGCTGGACTTCGTACTTCGGCGACCTGACCCTGGTGCGCACCGGCATCCTCACCCCAGATGAGTTCCTCAGCCTGATGGGCCGGGTGATCTCGCGCGAGCAGAGCAAGGTGCGGCGCCTCGAGCACTCGGTCTACTGGGCCAGCCGCAACGTCTGGCACCGCAGCGCCAACGAGACCGAGCCGCGCGTCGACTACTACGGCAAGGGCGAGATGCTCGGCGCGCTGATCGACCTGAAGATCCGCCACGAGACCGGCAACACCAAGTCGCTCAACGACTTCATGCGTTTCTTCAACCGCTGGTTCGCCGAGCGCAACGTCGGTTTCGAAGAGGGCGACGTCGAGCGCGCGTGCACCGCGCTGAGCAACTACGACTTCTCCGAGTTCTTCGCCCGCCACGTACACGGCACCGTCGACCCGCCGCTGGCCGAGTACCTCGCCTACGCCGGCATCGACTACCAGGAAGACGTCATTCCGTGCTCCTTCTCCTTCCCGCTGTTCGGCACCCGCGTCGGCGGCCGCCGCGGCGGTCCCGCGCCCGAGGACGGCGCCCCGCGCCCCGGCGAGACCGTGGTCTCGGTCGACGGCCAGGACTTCAGCGGCAACGAATTCTTCCGCGGCCGCAAACCGGGTGACTCGGTCACCCTGGTCCTACGCGACGGCGGCGGCAGCGAACGCGGGTTGCAGGTCGAACTCGCCGACAAACCCATCGTCACCGCCACCCTCAGCTTCAACCCCCGCCCCACCCCGCTGCAACTGGAGATCCGCGAAAGCTGGCTGACTTCGGTGAACTGAGTCCCGATCGACGAGCGGCTCATTCGCGCCTTCACCCGCCGGCTGAGCCGCCCCGCCACTCCTTCACAAAATCGTCCGGCAGCGTCACCACCATGACCTCGTCGCCGTCCCCCGCTTCCAGCAGGAAGG
>JAJFFB010000080.1 GCA_021776925.1 Planctomycetota bacterium
GTTCTTCCGCGACAGCCACGGCAACGAAATCGACCTGCTCTTGGACTCCATGCGCACCCTGGTCGGGGTCGAGATCAAATCCAGCTCCACGTACCACTCCACCTTCAAGAAGAACCTGCTGCGCTTCCGCGAGAACACGCATTCACTCGAGCGCGCCGCCATCGTCTACAACGGTGACCCGCAGACCTTCAGCGACGGGATCGAGGCGCTGCCCGTGACACGCGCGCACGAGCTGTTCGACGGAACCGCGCCGAGTTAGACAACCAAGGGGAGAAATGGGTCGGTACAGGTAGCCACGGATGCGCACGATTTACTGGTGCCGCCTGAGAAGATCGCGAGTGGCCAAGGATGAAAAGGATGCCCTCCTCACGGTAGAGGTCGGCGAGCCAGTACCAGGTAAAGATGCACTCCACCCCGACGGCGAGATCCTCGCGAAATGGCCGGGCGGCTTTGAGGAAGGCCGCGGGAGTGGACGGCATGTTTTTGTGCAGGATCGGCGCCCCGGCCTGGTCGAGGATGCAAAGAAACATGGTGCGGATATGCAGGTCGACGCCGCATGTGAAGGCGTGCTTCTTGCGGTAGAATCTCACGGAGGTCCTCCTGATGTCTGGAAGTGATTTAGGTGATCAACAACCTACCCGCGCCCGCGTGGGGGCATCGGGAGAGGCCTCCAATAGAATCAAGCCATTGCAGCAGACCCGCTTCGCGGGCGGCTGAATGGTAATCTCGTTCGCCAGAGGATAATGAATGAAATCACACTGGGACATTTTCATCAGCCACGCGTCACAGAACAAGGATATCGCGGATAACCTATGTGGTACGTTTGAAGCCAGCAGCGCCTCATGCTGGATCGCACCGCGCAATATCGATCCCGGGCGTGACTACGGGGAGGAGATTGTGCGAGGGATTCAGGACTCAACTATGTTCGTAGTTGTCTTTTCAGCCCAAGCGAACGGATCGAAGCACGTTCTACGCGAGGTTGACCTCGCCCTCAGCTTCGACAAGATCGTCGTGCCCATCAAGATCGATGCTTCCTCGCCTACCGGCGGTATGGATTACCGTCTCCGCACTTTTCAGTGGGTGGAAGCTGGCGGCATTCCCATACCGGACAGAATCATTGGCGACACTTTGACCGTACTCAACGCCGCGAAGCAGAGAGATTCAACTCAGGCAACCACGCCGGAGTACATCATCCTAAACGTCTGTTCGCGTTGTGGCTCTCAATACGCAGAGCACGACCCTTCAGGGTGCTCGTTCCATCCTCAGCCACCGCAGAACATCGGACATACTGGTCCACGGCGCGACTACGCCGAAATTTGGGAGTTTCCTTGCTGTGGCCAGAAGTACGTAGGAACGTTCTACGGGAGGGTTGGAAGGACCAAAGATGAACTTCCGCCAAAGAGCCCAGGGTGTGTGAAGGGGAAACACACACCGAAGTACACATTTTGACACT
This sequence comes from Planctomycetota bacterium, assembly GCA_021776925.1. Lineage (GTDB taxonomy): Bacteria > Planctomycetota > UBA1135 > UBA1135 > UBA1135 > JAJFFB01. Next base: position 1,454 of record JAJFFB010000080.1, read on the forward strand.
GAAGATGACAATTAGATCGGGGAACAAAGCAATTGACAGCGACAAGAAATGGCCGCGCTAGCGCGACCAATTCTGGCGCGTCATTGTAGACGTTAGAATGGCGGGTGTAGTTCATCCTGAGAGGCTTTAGCTAACTAGAAATAATGACCTACTCCGGCGTAACTCTTCAGCCTGGGGAGAAAAAAAACCACTGTCGTATAGGCGATGACCGATTCAGTATTGGGGGTATTGTCAAGAGTTGTGTATCGCGACCTGGAGCTCATGCGGCGATGGCCCTGATGCCGTCGGTGAATTGCACGCCGTCGATGGCGTCGGCGAGCAGCTTGTAGCCGTTCAGCTTGCGCCAGCGTTTCTGGGCTGAGAGCGCCAGCTGGAAGACCATCGTCAAGCAAGCCTGGCGTGACCCAGCTCTGACTGCTCCCGTGGGGCGCTCATCGGCAACGATGACAAGCCAGGCCACATCTTCCCTGTCGGCGACGTGTCCCGGAGTGAGCTGGCAGAAATGATGCCTCCTCCTGAGGGAGCCGAGACCGTGGCTGCGATCGCTCCAGTTGCGAGAGACGAAGAGGGCCTGGCCTTCTGGGTCAGGACACAAGACCGAGGCTTCATCCTTGTACGATTGACCGCAGTTGAAGAGGCATCACATGCGGACATCTTGTCTGGCCAGACTCCAGTCTTGCAGTTCGAGTGGTTGGCTCCGGAGGGCTGATGCGAATGCGAGCAGTGCCTCTCAGACCACGGTGAGATAGCCAAACCGTAGGAGCAGACGCTCGCCTCGCCAGCGCTGCTCAAGGTGATGTTGCCCCATACCTGGGCCAAGACGAATGGTGCATTTCCAGCCTGCTTGATTGCTGTGGATTGGGAAGAGTCGTGGCGGCCGCGTCACCTTCGAACATTCGGAGATGGACATCGCGGTTGAGTTGCGGAGCCTGCCCGAGGGGGAAAGGTCCCCCACCGAAGCCAGCTGGCAACCAAGCTTTGACCTGATGGTTGCGGCATGGTCAAATCCAGGCTAGCCCAATGCACTTCCTGACCCCAACAGTTTTGGCGCTCGGCGTTCTGTGCCCCGCCGGTGTCGCTTCCGCCCAGGAATTTTCGGAACTGTGGGGCAAGGCTGGTGAGCATTGGAGCCCCGAGGGGCGATTGCCGGACTTCTCCTATGCGGGGTATCACTGCGGAGAGGCGGAGATCCCTGAGGTGGACATCGCGGCGAACGTCAAGTCCTTCGGTGCCCTCGGCGATGGCGAGCACGATGACACCCAGGCCTTTCTGGACGCCATCGCCGAAACGGATAGCGGGGCGATCTACGTTCCTCCCGGGCACTACAAGATCACCGAGATCATTGAGATCGGCAAGAGCAACCTGGTGCTCCGAGGCGCAGGGCCCGACAAGAGCATCCTGCACTTTCAAAGGCCATTGAACGACATCAAGCCGAATTGGGGCAGCACCACAGGAGGTCAACGCACCAGCAATTACTCTTGGTCGGGTGGCCTGATTTGGGTCAAAGGGAGTTTCCAATCCAGAAAGTTGGCCGATGTGACCGCCGATGCCAAACGCGGAGCCAGGGCACTCGAGATGTCGACGACCGAAGGCCTGGAGGTTGGCGAGTGGGTTGAAATCTACGTCGAGGACGACACCCAGAAGACCCTGACCAAGCACCTCTATTCCGATGACCCCGGCGACATGCGCAAGTTCTCCGGATCGAGGGGTTCCCTGGTCGTGGAGATCACAGAAATCGAAGGCAATCGAATTCGTTTCAATCGGCCTCTGAGGTTCGACGTCAAGCTTGGGTGGAAGCCACAGATCAGACGCTTTGCGCCCACGGTCCGCGAGGTAGGGATCGAAGACCTGGGATTCGAATTCCCGTCGACCCAATATGGCGGGCACTTCACCGAGCGCGGCTTCAACGCCATCGCCATGTCGAACGTCGCACACTGTTGGGTACGCAACATTGAAATCAACAATGCCGACAGTGGCCTGTTCATCGGAGCCAAGTTCGTCACCCTCTCCGGCGTCCGCTTTCATTCTGAGCGCCCGCCAACCCGAGCCTGCACCGGCCACCACGGCGTCATCCTGGGCGGTACCGACAACCTCTTCACCGATTTCAATTTCAATACACGTTTCATCCACGACCTCGGAGTGTCCGCCAATCACGCCGGCAACGTGTTTTCCGACGGCAAGGGCGTCGACCTGAACTTCGACCACCATCGACGGGCTCCCTACGAGAACCTCTTCACCAATATCGACCTCGGCGCAGGCACCCGGATGTGGGCGTGCGGCGGCGGCGCCTCGCTGGGCAAGCATTGCGGTGCCCGGGGCACCTTCTGGAACATCCGCGCCCAGCGACCGCAGCGCTATCCCCCCGCGTCCTTTGGCCCACCCTCCATGAATCTGGTGGGAATTCACACCGATCAACCGTCGGCGACGGTTCCAGCTGGCATTTGGTTCGAGGCCATCGATCCCGCGCAGCTCCTGCCCCAGAACCTCCATCGGGCCCAACTGAGCCGCAGACTCCAGCGAGCGGGGAAAAGCAAGTAGGGGCTTCGATCTCACCCATCCTCACTCTCGCCGGCCTGGCCCTTCCGCCGGCCGGGACTAAGATGGAATCACTCCTTCCATCCGAAGATCATGAGCGGCAAACATTTCATCATTTCTGCAACCATGGTGGGTGGCCTATGCGCTTTCCTCGGCGGCCCACTGCTCGGCACGGCGGAGGCGCAATCGGGAATGCAATCAGGAGCGCAATCGGAGGCGCAAGCGAAGGTCGCAAAGCAAGCCCACACCCCGGCCGGGCGGGATCACCACCGCCTGGACTTCGATGAGATCGTCTTCGTCAAGCGCAAGCCATACTCCTCGGATCATTATTACACCGACATCAACAACGGCACCAGCGCGGATCGCTTCCTTGCCGACAACGGAATCTACGTCTACAACCTGCGCACCCAGTCGGAACGCGCGGTGATCACCGCCGCGGGTTTGCCCGGCGGCAAGGGGTTCATCGGCAAGATAAGTCTGTCCTTCGACGCCCAGAAGGTGGTCTTCGATTTCCGCCAGGATGCCGCCTCTGGATTCCGCATCTGGGAGGTGCGCACCGACGGTACAGATCTGCGCCAGATTTCGTTCCCGCCTACAGATGAAGCGCAGAAGGTGGCGCGCTGGGGCAAGCCCTGGCACACCGACGACATCCACCCGTGTTATCTGCCCGACGGCGGGATCGTGTTCTCTTCGACGCGCTGCGAGCACACCGTCCTGTGCGGCGGGTCGGCCCACCTGGTGGCTCCTTGTCTCCATCGCATGGACGCGGACGGCGCCAATGTGGAGCAGCTGAGCCAAAGCCCGGTCAGTGAGTTCTGCCCGGTGGTCCTGGATGACGGTCGCATCATGTACCACCGTTGGGAGTACATCGACAAGGGCGCGCGCGTCGCCAAGACCATCTGGTCGATGCATCCCGACGGAGCCAGGCCCCAGGAAATCTATGGCGTGGCCGACGACTCGACCACGGTCTACATGTATCCCCAGCCCATTCCGGGCAGCGATCAGCGCATTGTCTGCGTGGGCACCTGCCACTACCCGCAGGGAGGTTGCTTCGGAGCGATCATGCTGATCGACCCCAGCAAGGAAGCGCGCCGACGTGGCCCTGACCCCGACGAGGCGAACTATGTCCAGTGGGACGAGCAATCCGCGGTCACCAATCTCACTCCGCATACCTTCATCGAACGCCGCACCGAGCCCGGGTGGCATTTCCTGACCGAAGAAGGCCAATACGTGCATGACCGCAACGGCCAGCGAGGTCATCTGTACACGCATCCGTATCCGATCAGCGACCATGAGTTCCTGGTCTCGTACAAGGCCGACCCTTCCGATCACTACCAGGATGTCGCCAACGCCTATTCCCTCTATCTGATTGATCTCGACGGGAACCACCGCCTGGTGCACGCCGACGAAGAGCTCTCCTGCTGGCACCCCCTACCGGTCGTCGCGCGCCCCGTTCCGCCGATCATCCAGGCCTCTCGGGATTCCCAATATGCTGCCCGCAACCAGGCCGTCTGCGTCCTGACCGACATTCACCAAGGCATGGCGGGGATCCGCCCGGGAGAGGTCAAGTGGCTGCGCATCAACGAAGCGCTGCCCCGCTATTGGGACACGGGTCGGCGTTGGGGGTCCTCCCTGAGCAGTTCGAGCTGGAAGGCCGCGCTCTGGCCGCGCGTGCAATGGGGTGTGGTTCCGGTAGAGAAAGACGGCTCGGCCCACTTCCTGGTACCCGCAGATCGCAACGTCTTCTTCCAGGCGCTGGACGAGAACTTCCGCGAGATCCAGCGGGAACGGACCTACGTGAACTATCGCCCCGGCGAGGTCCGCTCGTGCACCGGGTGTCACGGGCAGGCCAGTCGTTCCGCCCGTCCGAATGATGCGGTGACGCCCTTGGCATTGACCCGGCCACCGAGCGAGCCCGAACCGCAGCCCTGCGACCTGGTCGCCCATGGCGGAGACGGCCGCCCGCAACAGGTCCTCCATTACCCCACCGATATCCAGCCGATCTTCGATGCCAGGTGTACAAGCTGTCACTCCGGGGCAGAAGCTGCCGGCGGACTGAAGCTCACCGACGAAGTCACGCTCTACTACAACACCTCCTACGAGCAACTCGCCAGCAAAGCGCTGGCCGGCCCCATCATCGCCGAGTTCACCTCCTTCGGCCGCGGAGATCAGGGCAACTTCAACGGCTCATTTCTCCCTCCAGGAAGCCTGGGCAGCTCCAAGAGCATCTTGATCGACATGCTGATCGACCCGGCCCATTCCAGCAACGCCGTCGATGACCACTCAACCATGCTCACAGAAAACGAGTTGATGGTCCTGAGTCGATGGGTGGACTCCAACTATCAGTTCTATGGGTCGTTTTACGGGCGGCATCACTGGAAATGGACCGAGCTGGATCCGGCGCAGGCCGCTTACCACCCTGACGATTTCCGGCGCGAGGCGACCTTCGAAGAAGCCATCAGTCAGCGTGCACCGCACTGGCATCGGTGAGCGCCCACCGCAATGGCATCGCTAGCCGAATCGACCAAGCATGAATCCCACCCAACCGACCTCCGCCCTCCTGATCCTGGTGCTCCTTGCCGCCTGCGAGAGGGCCGAGTCCGAGCGACCGCCTGCATCCGCCGTGCCGAAGCTGTTGATCGAGCTGCCGGAGTACTGCAACACCCCCGATGGCGCCACCTTGACCAGTACCGGCGACGTCATCCTCTCGATCCCGAATTTCAACAACCAGGCCCTGCTCGAAGCAGGCCTGATCACCCAGGCTTCGCCTTCCCTGATGGTCAAGCTCGACGCCCACAACGAAATCACGCCTTTCTACGAATTCGAAGGCGACGACCTCCACCCGGAATTCGGCGAAGTGGGGCCGCTGGGCTGCGACATCGGACCCGACGGCAACCTTTACGTGGCCGATAGTCAGCACATGAACTCGCTGGCCAACGCCTCGCGTCTGCTGCGCATCAACATCGAAGACGGGCGGGCAATCGGCTGCGACGTGGTGGTCGATGGTTTCGGCGTCTCCAACGCGGTCATCTGGCGCGACGATGTGGTGTACGTCAGCGACACGGTGCTGGTGGTCACACCAGAGACCGCTCCCGGCGCAGCCCGACCGAAGTTGCACAGCGGGATCTACGCGATCGAACTCAGCGAATGGGCCGACGGACCGGTGCGGCTCCGACCCTGGACCGCCGAGGCCAGCGACCCGCATCTGATCGCCACCTTCGAAAGCAGCAACCGGGTCGGCTTCGGCGCCGACGGGCTGACCTTCGACGCAGACGGCAACCTCTACTGCGGCATCTTCGAAGATGGTGTCGTCTACAAAACCAGCTTCCACGCCGACGGCCGCGTGGCTTCGACCGAGTTGTTCGCTCAGTCGGATCAAATGCACTGCTGTGACGGGCTCTTCTGGCGCGAGGCCGACGACCGCATCTACCTGGCCGACATGCTGCTCAATGCTGTGCATATCGTAGACATGGATGGAAATGTCTCGACGCTGCATCGCAACGCAGACACCGACGGAGCCGACGGGGCGCTGGACCAACCATGCGAAGTGCTGGTGCGCGGCGAGGAGTTGATCGTGGTCAACATGGACATGGTCTTCCCGAGCGATCTACTGACCAACACCACCGTCGACCGACCCTTCACCCTTTCGACCATCGCGTTGACGGCTCAGGGTCTATACTGAATTCCTTTGGGGGGGAATCATCCAGGAAGGTCCGCATGTTCACACTCCGCTCGCCCAGCACCCTCGGCTTACTCGCACTGGCCAGCAGCGCTCTTCTCGGCTCCCACAGTTACAGTGAACGCGAACCCACCTGGCACTCCCCGTACCAGGTCGTCTTCTCACCCGACGGTACCACCGTCGCCGCAAGCGACCGGACCGCGGCCTCGTTGTGGCTTGTGGACGCCGCCGAAAAACGGGTAGTACACCGCATCGCTCTGCACGGCGAACCCACCGGCGTGGCCTGGGCAGCCGACGGGCAGCGTGTTTACGTGAGCGAGTTCGGCGCCGGGACCGTGGCCGTATTGGATCCGGTCGAGGGCCAGGTCTTGCGCCGCTTCGGCGTCGGCAAACACCCCGAGGGCCTGGCCCTCGCCGGCAAACGTAATCTCCTGCTGGTCGCCAACGCCACCACGCACAACGTGTCCCTGGTGGATTTGGAAAATGGACGCGAGAGAGCCCGCATCGATGTGCCTCGGGAGCCCCACCACATCGCGGTCACCCCGGATGAAAGCCTGGCCGTGGTAGGCAACCTGCTGCCCGCCGGACGCGCCAACCAGCCCGACTCCGCCTCCGTCATCAGCATCCTCGACCTGGAAGGTGCCGTTTATCTTGGCGACGTGCGCTTGCCACCCGGCTCAACCGCGGTGCGCCAGATCGCGATCAGCAACGATGGGCATTTCGCCTACGTGACTCACGTACTCGGCCGCACCAGCGTCCCCTCCACCCAACTCGAACGCGGTTGGGTCAATACCAACGCACTGACCATTCTCGACCTGCGTACGCACACCCGTTACGCGACCGTCCTGCTCGACAACCCGGTGCGCGGTGCTGCGGATCCCTGGGGGATCGCCCTGACTCCGGATGGCAAAACGCTGTGGGTTTCGCTCAGCGGCGTACACGAAGTCGCCAAGCTCGACATGGAACGCCTCGCAACCTATCTCTCAGGCGGGCTACCCGACGGGCATCCACTTGCCAGGCCGAACAACCACGGCACCGACAACGTCTGGTTGCGGATCAAGCAAGATCCAAAGGCACGTGCCACCTTGGCCAACGACCTCGCCGCCCTGACCAGCGCCGATCTGATCGAGCGAATCCCGGTTGCCGGGAAAGGCCCCCGAGGACTGGCCCTATCCCCCAACGGCGATCTGCTCGCGACAGCTTGCTACTTCACTGGAGAAATCCTTTTTCTCGACGCTGCCAGTGGCAAGCCGGTGAGTTCGGTGCAACTGGGAGAGGCCATGGAGCCCGACCAGGAACGCCTCGGCGAAATGATCTTCCACGACGCCACCAAGTGCTTCCAACACTGGCTGAGTTGCGCGACGTGTCACCCCAACGACGGCCGGGTCGACGGACTCAACTGGGACCAGACCCAGGACGGAATCGGCAATCCCAAGAACAATAAATCGCTGTTGCACGCGCAGCACACCCCGCCGATGGGCTGGCGCGCCATGCGCGAGAACATGGAGGTCGGCGTGCAGGCCGGTTTCTCTTTCCTCATGCGTCAGCCTGAACCAGGAGAAGTCGAGGCGGTGCAGGCCTATATCCGCTCCCTGCAGCCCTTGCCGAGTCCCTATCTGAACGAAGAACTGGAATTGACCGACGCTGCAAAGCGCGGGCGCGAGGTCTTCATGAGCGAGGAGACGCGCTGCTCGAAGTGTCACTCCGGCATTCACTACACCGACCTGTCGGCGCATGACGTGGGCACCCGGGGCCGACTCGATCGATCCAACAAGTTCGACACCCCGGGTCTGATCGAACTCTATCGCACCGGCCCCTACCTCCACGACGGTTCTGCGGCGACCCTGCGAGAGGTCTTCGTCGAGTGCAACCAAGAAAACCGGCACAGCCGCTCGCCCTTGACTTCTCAACAGATCGACGACCTCGTCGCCTATCTGCTCAGTCTCTGACCTCGAATACGCAGGCTCATGCACCTCCAGTCGCACTCCTCTCTCCCCCACACCGCGACCCTGGCCTTGTGCATGGGTTTCCTGATTCCGGTCCCTCAGGTTTCTGCTCAAGAAGGACTCGAGCAAGACTGGATGAGTCGAGCGACCTTGGAGTCGATCCTCGCCCATCCCCAGGTGCTCAGCACCCAGTCAGACGCGGCCGGCGCCTGTGATGGAATCAAGGACGGGAGCTACGGCTTCCACACCGACCAAGGCCCAAACCCGTGGTGGCAGGTCGACCTGGGGAGTTCCAATTCGCTGGAACGAGTCCTGATCTTCAATCGCTGCGATCCGGCCAACGCCCCTCGCGCGGCCAGGCTGTCGCTGCTCCTTTCTAGCGACCAGGAAAATTGGACCGAGGCGTACCAACACGACGGCACCACCTTCTACGGCGGGAGCGACGGCAAACCGCTCGTGATCGACCTCGACGGACGAGCAGCCCGCTTCGTCCGCGTGCAGTTGTCCGGCAACCATTGGCTGCACATCGACGAGGTCGAGGTCTATTCCATCGACGACACCAAGGACAACATCGCCCTCGGCAAAGCCGCCGACCAGAGCGGCTTAAGTCAGTGGTCGAAGGTCGGTGGTTTGGCGTCCTCCTCGTCGCTGCGACAGGCCTTTGTGGTCACGCTCGAGCGGGGTCTGGAAATCGCCACGCGCCTGGAACAGACCACCACAGGAGTCGCCACCGAGCGGGTCCGCGCCCTGCGCACCGACCTGGAGATCATCGCCAAGAAGCTCGATCACAGCTCGAACGCTGAATGCCGCGATCTCTACCTGCTCACCCGGCGGATCATCCGCGAGCTTTGCTTCTCGGATCCACTGCTCGACTTCGACGACATTCTCTTCGTCAAGCGAGCGCCGGGCAGTTTCACCCATATGTCCGACCAATACTATGGCTGGTGGTCGCGACCTGGTGGCGGCGTTTATGTGTTGCGTGACTTCAAGAGCGACTCGCCCGGACTTGTCTGCCTGACTTCCTCCTTCCCTGAAGGGAGCTTCCTGCGCCCGGACCTTTCCTACGACGGCAAGAAGGTGCTGTTTGCCTATGCGCGTTTCCACGAGGGCCTGCGCGGCGCGAAGAACAAGGTCGACAAGGCGCTGCTGCCCGAGGATGGCTTCTATCACATCTACGAAATGAACGTGGACGGCAGCGAGCTGCGCCAGCTCACCCGCGGTCGCTACGACGACTTCGACGCCAGGTACCTGCCCAATGGCGAGATCGCCTTCCTGTCGACGCGTCGCGGCCAGTTCTTCCAGTGCGGAAGCCAGAGCGCCGCGGCCACCCTGACGAGCACGCTGCCGGATAGCTATGTGCGCTGCGGCGGCGACGACTACCGACCGGTCGCGGTGTATACCTTGCACGTGATGGACCCTTTCGGATCCAAGCTGCGACAGATCTCTCCCTTCGAGATGTTCGAATGGACGCCGACGGTTGCCCACGACGGAACCATCCTCTATTCGCGTTGGGACTACGTGGATCGCGACAACATGCCCTTCATGGGAATCTGGTCGACCAATCCTGACGGAACCAACGCGCGGCTGGTCTTTGGCAACCACACCGTCAACCCGCACGCGATGTTCGAGGCGCGCTCGATTCCAGGCTCGGAGAAGCTCATCTTCACCGCTTCCGCGCACCACTCGATCACCGCCGGTTCGCTGGTTCTTCTCGACCCCAACCGCGGCTCCGAAGACCCCGCCGCCATGACCCGGTTGACCCCCGAGGTCTGCTTTCCCGAGACCGAGGGTTGGCCGAATACCTACTATGCCAATCCGTGGCCGTTGTCCGAGCAGAGCTACCTGGTCGCCTGGAGTGAGTTGCCGTTGGTCGGGCAGTCTGCTTCCAACCCTGTCAACGCAACTGGGATCTACCTCTTCGACGCCGCCGGTCATCGCGAGCTGATCTACCGCGATCCCGAGATCTCCGCCATGTGCCCGATCCCGCTGCGGCCGCGCACCAGACCACCCATTCTGCCCAGCACGGTCGATTGGGCAGGGCCGCAAGAGGGTCGCTTCCTCATTCAGGATGTGTATCGCGGGCTGGAGTCCATCGAGCGCGGCAGCATCAAAGAGCTGCGCCTGGTCGGCGTCCCGATCAAGACCCAGCCGCACATGAACAACCCCGCGATCGGAATCACCAAGGACGATCCCGGCAAGTGCGTGCTCGGTACGGTCCCGGTCGAAGCCGACGGCTCGGCGTGGTTCCGTGCGCCATCGGGTGTCACGCTCTTCATGCAGGCGCTCGACGATCGCGGCTTTGTCGTGCAGACAATGCGTACCGCCACGCACGTTCAACCTGGCCAGACCGCCTCGTGCATCGGCTGCCACGAGACCAATCGGACCTCCCCCCCGCCCGCGGCGCCCCCGCTCGCCACCCTCCGCGAACCCTCTCGCATCAAGGTCGGACCCGAGGGCTCGTGGCCGATCCGCTTCGACCAGCTGGTGCAGCCCGTGCTCACTCGCAACTGCGCCGAGTGCCACAGCTCCGCGTCAAAGAACGCGGTCGCCGCCGTCTTCGATCTGTCTTCACCGGAACCCGCCTACGCCAATCTGGTCGATTTCGGAGAGCCCAGCCTGCGCCAGCAGGTGATGCGCCGCTATGTCGAAGGGGCTTCGATCGCCAGCGGTTGCGTGGCCGCGAACAGCACTTTGATGAGCCTGTTGCTCGCCGACCAGGAACACTACGGAGTGCGGCTCACAGCCGAAGATCTTGAGTGCCTGACCACCTGGATGGACACCTACGCGCAACGCAACGGCGCATTCAGCCCCGAGCAGGAACAACGCCTGCAATCGCTGCGTCAGGATTGGGCCGACCTGCTCATCGAGCGATGACCACGGAAGGCTCCGATTACTGATCGGAGGGTCGGTACCAGAGCGAGCGCCAGTAGGCCCGATCGGTGGCATACGGGTCCACGGCTTCCTCTGGCCCGAGGTCATCGGGAAGGATTCCATAGCGCTGCATCTCACGCAGGTAGGCATCGCGAGGACGGAATCCCGGCATGTCGAAGCGTTTGATCTGGTCGAGGTGGTTCGCGGCGGCGCGCACCGCGGCAAGCAGCCCGAGGTAGTCCGCGTCCACGGTGCTGGCGAACACCTCGGCGGGCGCGGACTGCGGATTGGAGAAGTCCTCCTTGCACAAGCCAAAACCACCGGCCTCTTTGGCCAACGGCGCCAGGAGCAGCAACGACTCTGCGGGCTCGGTCAGGTTGTAGAGGATGTGACGCGAGAGACGCAGCCGGATGTCACCGTAACGGATGTCCCATGGCGGCATGTTGCGATTGTCCGAGGGTGAGTTGGGAAGGACCAGGTGCCCGGAGTGACAACCGCTACAGCGCCGGCCGACGATCTCTCGGCCAGCCTGCGTAGCGGGCCAGCCCAGATCGGCGCGTTGGATTTGATTTCGTTCGTAACCACCGATCATTCCGGTTCCGAGCGCGGCGTAGGTGCCGGGGTAGGGTGCACCGACCTCGATCCACAACCGGATCAAATCGCGTTCGTGATCGGTGACCTCGACTCCGTAGTGCGAAGGGTCGAGCTTGCCGAGCAGCGGACTGGCTGAGCTGCCGAGGGTGCGCGGAGGATAGTTGCTCTTGGGAAGGTTGCGACCGTCCGAAAACTGCCGGCGCACGGTCAGCGAGAAATAGCTGTGCGAGTACATCGGGCCGCGCGCACCGCTCAGATTCATGCTGCCGGCGAGCGGCCCACCGAGCGGGGTCTCCTCGTAGCCATGGCACGACAGACAATGACGATCCAAGATGGGCTGGACGTCGCGGGGGAAGTCGAAGACTTCCGGGACACCCTCGATGGCCTGGATCTTGCTGGGCGGATGGCGCAGAGCCGTCAGGTCGTAACGCGTTGTAGGCGTCTTGGTGCGTTGTTCGTGACAGCCCACGCACCCGGTCACCTCGCCAGGCTGCACGGTGAGGAAGCTCTGCATGCGCTTGACGGACATGTCGTTCTCGTCGAGCGCGACGAAGAACAAGCTGCGCAAAGCGGGCAGCTCCATGAAGGCCGAACCGTCGGGCTCGACCGGCACCGTCCCAAGGACGCGCTCCAGCGTGAAGGTGCCGCCGTAGCTCAGAGGTTCCATGCCCCCGGTGAAGTTGATCGGCTTGGGCAGGCTCTCGATCACCAGCAGTTTCTTGATCTCTCCGCGCTCGACCCCGGCCATGTTGCGGCCCTCGCACACGTCAGCCAGGATCAACTGGCCGGTGTCCTGGGTAAGGTCTGATCGGGGTGCAGCGACAAACTCGCGAGGACTCCTGCGCAGCGCTCGCGGCTCGTGGCATTGCAGGCCGGCTTCCACGTCCTGGTCAGATAAAGAGAAGATCGTCTGCGTTTCCCCGTCGCGGTTCAAGAGCACAAGCTGGGAGCCTTGGGCAACCAGGAACATGTCTGCGGAGAATGGAAACGGGTCGCGCAAGCCATGGCCCCCGTGCAGCATCTCGACCGCTCCAGGATCGTCAGGCCCGGCCGCGGGGTTGACGATGGCGATGGAACCGTCGTGCTCGGTACGGCCGTGCCCGGGCGAGAACGTCGCCACGATGCTATTGGTGTCCGGTACAGGTTTCGCATCGATCATGACCACCCCCGGCGTCTGGTTGCCGTAGTAGACCATCTGCCCGGTGCCATCCGGGTTGGTGGTCCACAAGTGGTGGTAGTGCACCTGGCTGCGGTCCACGTACTCCCAGCGCTGATATAGGATTCGGCCGTCGGGCAGGACCCAGGGTGTGTTGTCGTGTTCCAGGTTGCCGGACAACGCGCGGATTCCATTTCCATCCGCGTCGCAGCGGTGCAGAGTGGCCACCTGGGTCAGCCAGCAGTTGACCCAGCGCTTGCAGCGACTCGACACGAAGACGATGCCGCCGTCAGGCAGGTAGGTTGGCTCGATATCGTCGTAATCCCCGTCGGTCAATTGCGTCAAGCCTTCTCCATCCACTCCGATTTCGTAGAGGTGGTAATGGGTGGACCCGCCGGGGCGATAGGAAAAGAGGATCTTCCGGGCGTCATAGTGGACCTTCGGGTCGCGGATGCCGCCCTTGGGATCATCGAGAAGAACCTGCAGCTCACCGCTCTCAAGATCGAGTAAACAAAGGCGTCCGCCGTCACCGTAGGTGGTGCTCTTTTCATCGGGGGCGTAGTAGCTGAAGTTGGCGTACCAGTGTTCGTCCCGGCCGGGCTGGCGAACAGCGAAGACCACCCGTGACCTCTTCTCGACTGTGTTCGCAAGGAGGCTGCCGATCAGATTTGGTTGCGCACGCGGGTGGATTTTCAGCGGCTCACGGTCTTGGGTGAGAGCCACGTAGTCGTAGAGAATCCAGCTCTGTTCGTCCAGCCGGATGGAGATCGCGTTTTCTCCTTTGATGATCATCCCTGCGGGAACGGGAAAGACCATGGTGTCGGGACGGCCTCTCTGATGGGGATCGAAAACCGGATGCATCACCCCGCCGGGTGCGGTCTGAACTGGTAGAGCGACTCCGTTTACAGCGACCGTGACCTTGGAGTGCTCGGTTGAGTGAGCGCCGACGATCCCGATCAACAGATACAAGGGCCGCTCCTGGCGGGCGGCCGAGGAGAAGCGAATCGTGAAAGGATGGGCGCGCCCGCCGGCCCAGGTATCTCGATGAGAGGGATGAACGAAGGGCCAATCCCGAGCGGAATCCTGACCCATTTGAAATACGACCGGGTCTGGAAAGCTGGAGTTGAAGGCGGAGTACCCCTCGCGGACCAGTCCGAACTCGGCCGCGTGTCCGTCGGGATCACCGATCAGGAACAGAGGGCTGGCATCCCCCACTTGCTGGCTGGAAAGAGGGTGTCCGAAGGATGCCATGGCCAGCGTGGCCACGAGCAACTTCGAGGAGCAGAATACGATCATGTTTCGCATCGGTTCTCCATGGAGAGCGGGTGGGGCAAACAGCCTTTGTATGCTACACCCCTGTTGCCCCTCAATTGGCACTTGGCGGCGAATGCAAATCCGATGAAAAGAAATTCCATCTCGATTGCGCTGGCGCTCGGGCTTGGGCCCATGGCGACAGCGGTTGCACAGGAGGGGCCACCCGGCGCTGATGTGGTTGCCTTGCGTACTGCGATCCAGGACCTGATGGTCACCTTCGAAGATCGCTACCCCGATGGCGAGGCCTTCTTGGGCGAGTTGCTCGAGATCGAAACTGCCCTTGCGTCCGCTTCCAACCCTTCGGCGGGCCTTGGGGCTTTCGCCGACCTGCAGCGCAGGGCCTTGGTGGCAAACCCGCTCGTCAGTGATCAGCCGGTCCTTTACGTGGAACGCCGCCAGTACCCCACTGACCACCACAACACCGGCAACATATTCCAAACCGACGAGATCAACACCGACAAGTTTCAACACATGGCCGGAGGCGCTCTGCTGACGGTAGATCTTGCCACCGGAGCAACCCAGACACTGGTGCACTGCCCTGACGGGATGCCGCGCGACCCGGAAGTTCATTTCGATGCGCAGCACATCGTCTTCTCGATGCGCAACAGCTCCAGTGATGACTACCACATCTATGAGATGGGCATGGATGGTTCGGGCCTGAAGCAGCTGACCTCCATGCCTGGGGTCAGTGACATCGACCCCTTTTACCTCGCCAGTGGCGACATCGCGTTCAGCTCCACACGCGAGCCCAAGTACTGCGCATGCAATCGACACATCATGGCCAATCTGTTCCGGATGGAAGGTGATGGAGCCAACATCCTTCAGATCGGCAAGAGCATCGAATTCGAGGGCCACGGCATCCAACTGCCCGATGGACGCCTGCTTTATTTCCGCTGGGAGTACGTCGACCGCAACTTTGGCGGCGGCCAGGGCCTGTGGACGAGCAATCCTGACGGCACCAACCACGCTCTTTATTACGGCCAGAGCACGCCCCATGCGGTGATCAACGCGCGCCCCATTCCTGGCAGCGAGAAGCTGATCTGCATTCTGTCGTCTTGCCATGATCGCCCCTGGGGGGCCATGGCGATCCTGGACCGGACCCTTGGCATCGAGGGTCGCGAGCCGGTCCTGCGCACCTGGCCCGATTCCGCGATCGACCTGATTGCCGACCAAAGCGACAACTACGCCGGCAGCGCGGGCTTCGACAATTTCACCAGGGTGCCACTCAAATACGAGGACCCCATCGCCCTCAGTGCCAAGCACTTTCTTGTTTCGCGCGTCATTGAAAAAGGCAGCGAAGACACCGGACTGTTTCTAGTCGACACCTTCGGCAACGAGGTTCTGGTGCATCGCGCAGCGCCGGGCTTGGGTTGTTATGACCCGATTCCCATTGGCAAAAGCCAGCGGCCGCGCCAACTTCCGACGCGCCGCGACTATGAAGACAAGACCGGTAGTTTCTACGTCGCCAATGTCTATCAGGGCTCCCACATGCAAGGGGTAGAAGAGGGCTCGGTGGCCTACCTGCGCGTGGTCGAGGATCCCCCCAAACTCACTTGGACCTACCCTGGCTGGAGCGGACAGGGCCGCGAGTCTCCGGCGATGAACTGGCACGATTTCGATAACAAGCGAATCCTGGGGACGGTCCCGGTGGAAGAAGACGGCTCCGCTTACTTCTCCGTCCCCGCGGACCGCTTCGTCTACTTCCAGCTATTGGACCAGGACCGGCGCATGGTGCAATCCATGCGCAGCGGGGTGATCGCCCAGTCCGGCGAGGTCGCGTCTTGCATCGGCTGCCACGACGACCGCAATACCGTGCCGCAAACTGCGAGCTACTCGAACAGTGCCATCCATCGTGCTCCAAGCCCACTCGAACCCTGGCTTGGCAGCGAGCGCGATTTCGGTTTCGTCGAGGAGGTGCAGCCTGTATTCACCGACAACTGCGTTTCCTGTCACGACTATGGCCAAGCTGCAGGAGAGGTCTTGAACCTCGCGCCTGACCGCACGCTGGTCTTCAACACGGCCTACATGGAATTACACCGCAAGGGTTTCGTCCATGCGGTCGGTGGCGGGCCGAATCGGATTATGGGCGCATATTCCTGGGGTTCGAACGCAAGCCGGCTGATTGAAGTCCTCGACCAGGGTCACTACGACATCGAGTTGAGCGGCGAAGAAATGCAGCGCCTCACGACCTGGATCGACCTCAACGCGCCCTACTATTCCACCTACGCCAGCGCCTACGACCAGGGCGCGTGTGGGCGGGCGCCCTTCAGCGCCGCCGAGCTCAACCGCCTGCAGGAGTTGACCGGCAAGGAATTCCAACTGGGCCATGGCGCCCACCCGCTGCTCAACTTCGACCGTCCGCAACTCAGTCCCATTCTTGCCGGACTCCAAGAGAGAGATGCCGGTGCCCATCAACAGGCCTTGGCCCTCATCGTCGCAGGCCAGGAAAGGCTGGCCGCCAAACCGCGCGCCGACATGCCCGGATTCGAACCTTGTGAAACAGACCGCCGACGACTGAACAAATACGATCGCCTGTGGCAACACCAGCTCTCGGTGCGCGAGGCCATGCGCAACGGCACCAAGGTCTACGACTAAGGAAGCTGGCGCGTGCCTGCCCCTTCATTACCGGAATCGGGTCTACGAACTGCGCTGATTCCGACCAGGAAAGAGCGGCAGGTGGCCAATGGTGGCTCTGTCATCTCCATGGCAACAGCCGCAGTTTCGGTGCACAGGGAATTGACATGCCCGATGTCCTGAAGTCGTTGATAGAATTTGGGCATGAGCGATATTCTTACTGCTGCATTTTCCGCATTGGGCGGAGGGCTCGTAGTTCTATTCGGCCTTACGCAGTGGTTCGGTGGGGTCCTATCGGGGCGAATTATTGAGGGAGTAAAGGCACAACACAGCATCGAGTTGAGTGAACTCAAGGCCAGCCTGGATGTCGTTAGTGCTCAGAAGATCCGGAACTCAGACGCCCGCTTCAACCTCTACCGAGATGTGTGGACTAAGCTCCAGGACCTGTGCTCCTCTGGAGATAAGCTATGGATTCGAGCTTCACCATTCAATCTTGAGACGTTCGGGAATTCGCTATCAGCGGCGCGCTCTTCACTAAGCAATGGCCGCCTTATTCTGAAGGAGGAACACTTTCAAAGTCTGAGCGAACTGCTCGGAGAGTTCGAGCAATACTCAATCGGGAAATCAAGGCTAATTGATTTAAGGTCGAAACCAGAATTCCAAAGCGCGGTGGACAACTTCGGAGAGGATGACATCCGAGATCAGATACGAGAAAACCACAGTACGAAAGATCGATATGCGGCAACTCTCGAAGAGGTACTTACGGAATTTCGAGTTCAGCTGGGGCTCTCTGCATAACCAGCCATTGCCGACAGACCTTCGGCCCGCTTGGCGATCCTCAGCTGCTGAACGGCAAACTCCTTGAGTCCATGCGGAACGACATGGAAACACCAGAGCAGAAGATTCGGCGAGTTATTCGCGAGGAGGTCGCCATCGCGCCGTACGACCCAGCTTGGGCAGAGTCGTTCCGATGCGAAAGGGACCATCTGCAGGCGTGCCTGCCGGGCGACCTGATTGGGAGGATCGAGCACTTCGGCAGTACGGCTGTGCCGAGGCTCGCGGCGAAGCCCATCGTCGACATCTTGGTGGAGGTGACCGACTTGCAGGCCACCCGAGTCCGGATCGCGCCTTTGCTCGAGGCGCAGGGCTACGAGTATTTCTGGCGCCCCACGCACGGGGACGACGGCCCGCCGTACTACGCCTGGTTTATCAAGCGAGATCAACGAACCGGCACGCGCACGCACCACATCCACATGGTGGAAGGCCACTTTAAGGAGCACTGGGATCGGCTCCTTTTCCGAGACTATCTGATCGACCATCCGCAAGTGGCTGGTGAATACGCGGCCCTGAAGATCCGCCTGGCATCAGCCTCGCCTCGGGATCGAGTGGCGTATTCGAGGGGCAAGACGGAGTTCATCGTCGGAGTGACGGAGCAAGCAAAGCGGTACTATGGCAGGGCCTGACGAGCGGTTGCAATCGACGTTAATCCATGGAAACCGTCATGAATAGGCTGGCCGCTTGCCTGCTCGGGGCGTTGGCCCTTGGCGCCTTGTCTTGCAGTTCGGTCCCCAAAACCGAGCCGGGCTCGCTGCGCTGTCAGCACGCCTTCGACGGCAGCGGATTCATCGGCCTCTTCTCATTCGAGCTCGGAGAGCTGACCGGGCCGCCTGCTGATCCCGCACAGGTCGACCTTGTCTACTACTTCGACGCCGGCGATTGCTCGCGTGGGGCACTCATCGGCAACGATGACAAGCCAGGCTACATCTTCCCTGTCGGCGCCATGTCCCGGAGTGATCTGGCCGGACTGATGCCGCCACCTGAGGGAGCTGAGACCGTGGTTGCGATCACTCCAGTCGCGAGAGACAAGGAGGGCCTGGCCTTCTGGGTCAGGACCCGAGACCGCTTCATCCTTGTGCGCCTGACCGCCGTCGAAGAGGCATCCCATGCGGACCTCCTGGCTGGCCGAACTCCCGTCTTGCAGTTCGAGTGGTTGGCCCCGGAGGGCTGATGCGGGTGCGAGCGGCGCCTCTCAAGGAAAGGTAGGATGGTAATGGGCGTTCAATTAAGTGCGCCGCATGTGGTCAAGGAGGAATTGAATGAAGGTGGCCGATAAACTAGTCGTCGCTCTGCCTTGTATTCTAGTATTTGGTGCAATTGGAGCTTTGGTTGGAGGTGCTCTGGATGCGAATCCCGCGGCAATCAGAGTTGGGATCGTGGTCGGGGGAGTTGCGGCCTTTTTCGTTCTTCAGCGGAAGAAGACCAACACTCCCTAGTGTGTCAGCCTCGATTGGGTTCCCTGAGAAGGTTGCGTCGGAATCCTGGCACCCAACCAGCTGTAGCACGAGGTCGGGCGACAAGCTTCGCATGCTCGGCTGGTGGGCAGCAAACCTGTTCGACGTATGAAGTGTTCCGTTGGCGACGATTGCTCCAGAAACAGGGCCTGGTCCAACTCCTCAAATCCCTCGGGCCAGTTCTCGGCATGTCCATCTCGGGACTCTTCATTGCAGAAGCCCGAGTACGCGAGCCGCAGCCGTGTCCCCTGATCCCTGACCGACAGCTCAACCCGAAAGGCTGTTTCAGCGCCCTCCGTTCCGCCCTCACCCGTCACCCAGGCCATATACACCCACTCATCCTTCTTCAGTTCCAGGAATCTACCGTAATGGGGATGTCTTCCCCAATCCTCCCTGTTGTAGAAGAAAATGGCTTGTCAACCTCCAGGTCCATGCCAGGTCGAGATCACCCGCGTCTGCCTTCATGAGTTGTTCGAACGTCATCGCAAGTGGTCGGGCCGAGTGATCAGGTTCGCGCTTGCTTCTCATAGATCTTCTCTCAAACTCTTTGCATATCTCTATCAAAGGAAACCCGTCCACACTGAACTATCGCCAGCTCCCGGGTGGAAAGCAGTGTATTCCAATGTACGCGTTAACACACAGCGCCAACGCGCGCCCCATCTTCCATGAGTTGACTGAATTCTGGAGCGCACTTACATTTGCGTTCAAGTCAGCAACAGTCATTGGAAGAGGCCCTCAATTGGGAGGGAAAGCACGATGAATAAATGGACATGGATCGGCTTGGTGGCCCTTTTCCCCCTATGCTCCACAGGGTGCGGGACCTTGTCCAGTATTTTTGACCCTCGAATCGACACAGGATTTGGAGTTTATAGTGGACTGAGGGCAGACTGGGAGTTGTGAAACAAAGGGTACAACTCTGACCAGGCGGTTTTGTCGGGCTATCAATGGATGTTCGATATGCCGCTGAGCGCCGTCGCCGACACGGTTTTCCTTCCCGGTTCTCTATTGAAACTCTTGATCACAGGAAGATAACGAATCTGGTGGAAGGAACTTCTGGTTCGTGACGCACGCCGAAACACTCTTGATCGGCGAGCAACGTGCGCCCTCGATAGAATCACCGCCCAATCCCTCCGCGGGATGCTCGACCTGGCACCACTCTTGATTCCATCATCCATGCAAGATTTCGACGTTCTGGTTCTTGGCGGCGGTACAGCAGGCACAGCGGCAGCCAAGGCCGCTGCGCTGTCCGGCGCCCGCACGGCAATGTTCAACGATGGCGAACTCGGCGGCCTGTGCATCCTCCGCGGTTGCATGCCGACCAAGACCATGCTTCACGCGGCTCACCTGCGGCACGAAGCGGAACACCACCGCACGCCGGGAGTCGCGCAAGGCGTCCTCGCCGCGGACTTTGCTGCAGTGATGCGGAACAAAGATGAGAAGGTCGCTCGTTTCAAAAGCGCCAAGGTTGCGGGCATTGAAAGCGGAGGCTACGAGGTCCTCGAGGCTCGTGCTCGGTTTGCCGGCGCGGACACGGTGGAAGCGGCTGGCAAAAGCTATCGTTTCACTCGAGGTGCGGTGATCGCCGTGGGGTCCACCATCACAAAACCCAGAATCCCCGGCCTGGAGGACGTGCCGTATTGGACCAGCGACGACATCATGGCCCTGACCTCATGTCCCGAATCCGTCGCGGTGATTGGCAGCGGGGCGATTGGCCTCGAGTTGGCGCAGTTCCTCGCACGCATGGGAACCCGAGTGGAGCTCATCAGCCGACGTCCGGTGTTCACCGACTGGGGTGCGACGATCGCTCAAGAGGTTGCGCACGCTCTTGCCGATGAGCCGAACTTCACCAATCACGCTCCAGGGGCCCCGGCCGCAATCCGAAAAAGCGATGGCGGTGTTGCCGTCCAGATCGAGACCAAAAGCGGCGAGAAAACTATTCACGCGCGGCACCTACTCGTGGCGGCTGGGCGCCGAACTGCCGTGGATGGTCTCGACCTTGGCCTTGCCGGTGTAGAGATGGACGGTCGTCGTGTTAAAGCTGGGCCGGACATGCGTACGACGAACCCCAAAATTTTTGTTGCCGGAGACGCCACGGGAGAACGACTGCTCCTGCATGTCGCGAACTGGGAGGGTGCGGCAGCAGGTATGGGCGCTGCCGGGGTTGCGGAAGTAGCACCCGTCGAACGTCGACTCAACATGTCAGTTGTCTTCACCGACCCTCCTCTCGCCACCGTCGGCCTAACCGAAGAGCAAGCGCAGGCGGAAGGGATCGACACCATCGTTGCCGAGACGCGTTTCGCCGAAACCGGTCGCGCGATTACGATGGACGTCACCCATGGTGTGATGCGCTTAGTCGCGACCGCAGATGGCGGCGAAGTCCTTGGCGCACAGATCCTTGGCCCCCGTGCTGACGACATCATCCATGCCGTCAGTGCCGTGATGTATTTCCATGGCACTGCGAAGGACATGCTGGCGATGCCGTGGTATCACCCGACGCTATCGGAAGTCCTGCTTGGATTGGCGCGAGAGATTTGTAAGAAGAGTGGTTGAGTTTCCATCGTTGAAAACTCCTCCTTCTGAGTTCCGAAAGTCACAGGCAAACGCGAGCATTGCGTCAGGGTCTGCGAGTGACCTGAAATGCCGGGCCACAAACGGCCATGAAACGAGAGAGATTTCCAGCCCGCAACGTCCTCGGTTACGATCTAACCCGCGCAAGCATTCAGACCGTGCGACACCTGGATGGAGATGTACAAACCCATAGAGGCTGAAGATTGGCGTAGTCAGTCAGGACTCCAACGCCATGCCAGAGGATTGCTCATCGCGACGGGCAGTGGCCTGCTTGCCGGCTATCTTGTCGGCCTGGGTGCTATGGAATCCTTCACCCACGCCGGGTGGCCTACCTTGGCAGGTCTCGTGGTGGGAATGGTCAGCTCCCTTGCGGCTCCGAGCCGGCGAGTGCTGGTCGCATCGTGGGGAAGTAGCGTCGCAGTGGTTGCAGCAGTGACCAAGATCGTTCTTGTTCAGTTCCAACGCGGCCACTGGCCGATCTCTGACGACGCCTCCATCGCACAGTACGGCACGGCAACCCAGGCCACACTCCGGACCGCTGTCCTATTGGGCATCCAGATTGGAATTCCGTGTCTGATTGCGGCTGCTCTGGTTGCCGTCGCCATGCGCCGCTCCACACCCACAGATGGGCTCCGACAAACAACTGCACCAGGACCTGATGCGGCTGGGGCCGCCCCAGGCAGGTGAGCGGCGGAGTCGAGCAGATCGAGGAAGCAATCCATGGATAAGACCGTCTTCATGCTGCACCACGTTCATGAGTTCGAAAATGGCCACGAAGACGTGAAGCTGATTGGCGTTTTTTCGACCCGGGAAAAAGCGGAATCAGCGCTCGCGAAGGTCAAAGACATGCCAGGTTTCAAAGAATTGCCGCAGGGGTTTTCCTTGGATGAGCACACTTTGGACCAACTCGGGTGGGTGGAAGGGTACTTTACTACCCACTGAGAAAATCCCATTGAGTGCATCGAAATCACAAAATGCGAGATGATCCAAATTCTATGAAGAAATCAGGGCTGATCATCGGAATCGCGGTGGTCGCTTTGGTTGTTGCTCTAGTCTCACCGCCCATTCCGCAAGACCCGGACTACCACGCATTCGCTGACCAGAGTGAATTCCTGGGCATTCCAAATTTCTGGAACGTCTTGTCCAATCTCCCATTTCTGTTGGTTGGTGTTGCGGGGATTTTCGGTCTCAACCGCAACAGGTTTGCCGGAAGCATCCCCGCTCTGCGCACGGGGTACCTGGTCTTCTTCGCGGGTATTGCGCTCATTGGCTTCGGCTCGGGGATCTACCACTTGAACCCTTCCAATGGGTCTCTGGTATGGGATCGCCTGCCCATGGCTCTTTCGTTTATGGCTTTTTTCGCGGTCATCGTTGGTGAGAATATTTCCGAGAATGCTGGGAGCAGGTTGCTCTGGCCCCTGGTCGTGGCAGGAGTTCTTTCAGTTGGGTACTGGCATTTGAGCGAAACCCAAGGAAGAGGTGATCTAAGGCCCTATGCCCTTGTCCAGTTCCTTCCCTTGCTGCTCATCCCGCTGATCCTCCTGCTTTTCCGCTCGCCTTTCTCGAGCAATGGGTGGATTTGGTTGGCCCTCGGGGCATATGGATCTTCCAAGGTACTTGAGCTTGCGGACGCAAAGATCTATGAACTATTTGGGGTGGGTGGGCATGCTCTTAAGCATCTCTTGGCGGCGGCGGGCGCACTCTCCTTCCTGGCTGCGTTGCTCCTGCGGACCCAACTCAAAGGACGCGCCTGACAATTCGCTGCACCGGACGGCATTTTCGCCACGCTCCATTGCCACCGCTAGAACCTAGCCGGTCTGCGAGACTCTTCTGATGTGTTTCCTTCGCCTCGCCCGGATCTGCATCCTGCCAGGATGCCATTCTCCCCTGGCAACGGAGCTCGCAGGATCGCCCGACGCGCTTTCTTCGGATTGGACATGGAAAATGTGGTCTTCTGCCCTATTGCACGGGGTGGCCCCCAGCGGCGTTGCCCCGATCCCTGCGTCGGGATCGACGCACAATGAATCATCCAGCGCTCGGAACGGCGCTGAGATCGCGGATCACAACACAGACGGCCGCGTCGACTACCTCCGGATCGTGGGTCCCCCCGATTCGTACAACCACCTGGCTTGGATAGATCTGGATCAAGACGAATTCTTCGACCGGTGGCCTGGCGTCAAAAGAGGTAGGCCAAGATGGCGGGCCGCGCGCTTTGCATTCTGAAGCGACAAGGCTACAACTGGATGGTCATTCGTGAATCAATACGATGGCCCCGTGAACCAGGACGAGTGATGCCCTAGCAGAAGCTGCCGACTGACACCCGCCTCGCGAGAGGCGGCTGAACGGCAATCCGGTCAGTCGTACAGAGAATCAAGCGACAATCAAATGGAAAAGAAGCAAGCAGCACAGGCAACCGTTGGAATATGGGTGGGAAGCGGCATTGCTCTTGGGGCTGCTTTCGGCGCAGCCCTTGGCGACGTGGGAATAGGCGTTGCCCTCGGTGTTGCGATCGGCGCGGCAATCGGTGGCGCGATGAGCGGTCGGCCAAACAGTACCAGCGATAAAGACGTCGCCTGAATCCAGTAGACCCACTGAGGGAACCAAGATGACTGATCCGCGAGTTTGATTTCAGTCCCATCGCCCGCCCGGACGATGAAAGAGACCCCCTGGAATTCAGGTTTCATGGCCTCCTCCTCCGACACCATCGACCGCGCCCGACGCCGTTTTCACGCCGGGCGCTTCCACGCCGCCGCCGACCTGCTGCTGATCGCTTTCCGCGAGGATCCGACCGACGTGGGAGTGGCGCGCGAACTCGGCGTGGTGCTGCACGCCAGCGGCGACCCGCAAGCGGCTCGGACCTATCTGTCGCGCGCCCATTTCGCCGATCCCGCCGACCCGACCACGCTGGCGCACTTGGTCGTGGTGCTGCATGAACTCGGGCAGCATGACGAGGCCAGCCGGGTGCTGGTGCGCAGCCTCGCCGCGGGACTCCCCGGTGAGCTGTTGGTGCAGCACCTGCAAGCCGCCTGATCCAGGTCGGCGACGGAATGCATTTCAGGGCTGCAAAGCCCTCCGCCCAGGGTCGGCGCTACTCTGGCCGGGCAGCCGTGATCGAGCCCTCCCCGCAGCCCCACTCCGAGCCGGGTCCGCCGACGCCGACCGCGCTACCGAGGCACGAGCCGGTGGTGGTCGAGGACCTCGCTGCCGTGATCCGCCTGCCAGCCCTATTGGGCAAGATCCGCCGGGTTCTGGCCCAGGTTCTCGTGCTGGACCAGGCGCCGGCAGACTTCCCTTTTCAATTGCTGAGCAAGGTGCCTGGCGACGGCATCCGCGAATACGGATTGTCCTGGAGCGACCGCGACCAGCTATTGCGCGTCTTCGCCGGTATGACCTGGGGCACCGAGGGCCACGATCCGATCTGGGAGGTGCGGGTCGAAGTGCTGCCTCCGGCCGATCCGGCATCGCTGCGCGCGCGCGCCCTGCACCAGATCGCCGCACGGCGTGCCGACAGTCGCTTTTCCGAGTGGGACCGCTTCTGGCACGAGGAGGACAACAAGAGCCATATCTTGTTTGGAGCGTCGGCGGCGTGCACCCGCTTCTTCGAGGAAGAAGACCCCGACCAAACGGCCACCAATTATCTGGCCGGCGCGCTCTATGCCTTGCGGGCCTCGGGGGCCCTCGAGGCGGTCCTGGCCGCCCAACGCGACGCATGACTTCCTTCACCTGCCCGCACTGCGGCTACGAGATCGCGATCTACACCGAAGCCCTGGAAGCGGTGGTCGGCGGCGGCGTCTGCCTGCTGTGTGGCAGCGATCTGCCGCTCGAAGACCTCGAGGCGGCGGTTGCCCAGTGGGATGACGAGGCGGTGGTCGCCGAGGGCGCGCAGCGTGCCGAGGACGAGGCCGATTATCTCTCCGAGAACGAAGAAATCTTCGAAGGCACGCCGGATTTCGGCGATGAGGGCGAGGACGAGGCAGATCCGGTCTTGTGAGTGCGTCATTCCGGCAGGCGCCCGACCTTGCCCAGATGCCGGAAAAGCGCCCTAAATCACTTTTTTATTGAGCTTTAGGGCTGCGAGCCCGGGGCGGTGGGCAGTGGCACGGCAGTTGCTCTATTGGACCGAGGAATTGCCGTAGTGTTTCGCATTCTCATCGCTGACGACCAGGAGGACTGCCGCCAAGCGGTAGTAAGCAGCCTCCAGGCCCCCGGCGTGGAGATCCGCACCGCCTGCTCCGGCAGCGAGGCCCTGCGCCTGCTGCTGGCCAGCCGCTTCGATCTCTCGGTCATGGACGTGCACATGCCCTTCCTGACCGGCATCGAAATCCTCAGCCACCTGCGCCAGGCCGGGCTGAAAACCCCGGCCATCCTCATGACGGGCAATCCCACCGCGGCGATCGAAGCAGCGGCGCTGGAACTCGGCGCGCTGTCGATGCTGCACAAACCCGTCCCGATCGAGATCCTCCGCATCACGGTCGAACAGATCATCCAGCGGCGCGACCAGGGCAAATCCTGAATTCCCTGCGCGCCTCCCCACCCGCACCCTGACATTCATCTCTACAGAGATCCGGATTAGCAACCATGGCCAAAACCGCCAAGAAAGTCGCCATTCGTCCCCTCGGTGACAAAGTCCTCGTGCAGCGCATCGAAGCCGCTGACATTTCCGCCGGGGGCATCGTCCTGCCCGACTCCGCCAAGGAGAAGCCGGCCGAAGGCACCATCATTGCGCTCGGCCAAGGCCGCTCGCTGGAAGATGGCAAGCGCACCGAATTCACCGTGAAGAAAGGCGATCGTGTCCTCTTCACTTCCTATGCCGGCACCGAAGTCAAGTGGGACGGCGCCGAATACCTGATCATGTCCGAGGACGACATCCTCGGCGTCATCGGCTGATCCCGGAATCTTCCACGGAGATAAACATGGCCGTCAAAAAACTTTCCTTCGACCAGGAAGCCCGCGAGCACATTCGCCAGGGCGTCAAGAAACTCGCCGCCGCAGTCAAGATCACACTTGGCCCGCGCGGCCGCAACGTGATCATCGAGAAGTCCTTCGGCACCCCTACGGTGACCAAGGACGGCGTCTCGGTCGCACGTGAGATCGAGCTCGAGAACAAGTACGAGAACATCGGTGCCCAGCTGGTCCGCCAGGTCAGCTCGAAGACCGCCGACGTCGCCGGCGATGGCACCACCACCGCCACCGTGCTGGCCGAATCGATCTTCGAAGAAGGCCTGCGCAACGTCACTGCCGGAGCCAACCCGGTCGAGCTGAAGCGCGGCATCGAAGCCGCGGTCGCCACCGTGGTCGACTTCCTGCAGTCCAAGTCGAAGGCCGTCAAGAGCACCGACGAGATCCAGCAGGTCGCCACCGTCGCCGCCAACAACGACGTCGAAATCGGTAAAAAGCTCGCTGAGGCGTGGGAGAAGGTCGGCAAGGACGGCGTCATCACCGTCGAAGAGGGCCGTTCGCTCGAAACCACCATCGACGAAGTCAAGGGCATGCAGTTCGACAAGGGCTACCTGTCGCCGCACTTCGCCACCAACGCCGAGTCGCTCGAGTGCGAACTCGAGGATCCGTACATCCTGATCTTCGAGAAGAAGATCTCGACGGTGCGCGACATGCTGCCGCTGCTTGAGCAGGTGGCCAAGTCGGGCAAGCCGCTGCTGATCATCGCCGAGGACATCGAAGGCGAAGCGCTCGCCACTTTGGTGGTCAACCGTCTGCGCGGCATCTTCAAGTGCTGTGCGGTCAAAGCGCCCGGCTTCGGTGATCGTCGCAAGGCGATGATGGAAGACATCGCCATCCTCACCGGCGGCACCGCGCTGATGGAGGACATGGGCCACAAGCTCGAAAACGCCACCATCGAAGAGCTCGGCACCGCCAAGCGCGTGATCATCACCAAGGATGACACCACCCTGATCGAGGGCGCGGGTTCCAAGGGCGACATCGACGCGCGCATGGAACAACTGCGCGCCGAGATCGAGCGCACCACCTCCGACTACGACAAAGAGAAGCTGCTCGAGCGCCTGGCCAAGCTGGCCGGCGGCGTCGCGGTGCTCAACGTCGGTGCCGCCACCGAGGCGGAAATGAAGGAGAAAAAGGACCGCGTCGAAGACGCGCTCGCCGCGGTGCGTGCGGCCGCCGAAGAGGGCATCCTGCCCGGTGGTGGCATCGCGCTGCTGCGCGCCCAAGATGCAGTTGACGCGATGACGCTGACTGGTGACCAGCACGCCGGCGCGCAGATCGTACGCCGCGCACTGGAGTCGCCTTTGCGCCAGATCGTCAACAACGCCGGCAAGGACGGCGCAGTCGTCGTTGAACGCGTGCGCAATGAGCGCGGCTTCAACAAGGGCTACGACGCCGCCACCGGCGAGTACACCGATCTGATGGCCGCCGGCATCATCGACCCGACCAAAGTGGTGCGCACTGCGCTGCAGAACGCCGCTTCGGTCTCGATCCTGCTGCTGACCACCGAAGCCCTGGTCACCGAGGTGCCCGAAGCGGCCCCGCCGATGCCCGCCGGTGGCGGCGACCCGATGGGCGGCATGGGTGGCATGGGCGGAATGGGCGGCATGGGCGGCTTCTAGCCCCCCCCCTCGACCCGCACTCAAGCCCGCCGGCACCCGCCGGCGGGCTTTTTGCGATCCGAGTAGGGTTTTGGCCAATCCATACGTGCTCGTATAGATTTTTTGCATTTCTGGGTCCATGCTATACAGGAAATGCTCCATTCCCTGTTAGCTGAGGCCAATCCGTGGTGGCAAGGTGAGGAGGACCATCTGCTCCCAAAGCGCTTCATCTATCGGCATCTGCTTTCCAAGGTTTGGGGACGCTGCCAAGACCTTTCTCCTGGGGCCCGGCCCGCAATCGTCCTGACTGGACCCCGTCAGGTGGGAAAAACCGTCTTGGTGCGCCATGTAATTCAGCGTGCGCTGGCATCGGGCTGGCCTGCCAAAAAAATCTTATACGCTTCCCACGATGACATCGGGGCGCACGTGGATTCACTGCGCGACCTGATTGATCGTGTCCCACTCCCGGCGGGTGGCAGTCACCCTCCCCTTTATGTGATCGACGAGATCCAAAAATTCGGCGGCTGGCCGGAGGATTTGAAATCCCTGGTGGATCGGAAACGCGGGAGGTTCCTGGTTGCCTGCCCCTCTGCACAGGAAACGGTCATAGGACAGAAGGAAACCTGGCTAGGCAGGATCGAACATTTCCACCTCTACGGCTTAAACTTCTTCGAATACCTGGATCTGCGGAGGGTCGACGCATCTCTTCCAGGTCAGAGGGATTCCACCATTCCCCCACCTGGCCCGGCTGAGGTCGAAGAGTATTTTCGTTGGGGAGGTTTCCCCCAGGCGACCGTCGATTCAAATCGCAATCTGGAGCTGGCCCGCACACGGATGCGCAGTGACCTCGAGCAAAAAGCAATACGCGATGACATCTTGAGCAGGCATGACATTGCGCAATCTGACCTATTCATCCTGGCGTTTTCGATGCTGATGCGGAAGCCTGGCCAGATACTAAATAATTCACATCTGACCAGAGATTTGATGTTGGGCGATGGAAATTCGACCCGCACTGTGGACTCATGGCTCCATCACTTGGAAGAGGCCGGCCTGATCGTTCCGGTGCCGAAGGCAAGAAAGGACGGAACTCCAATCCTCAATGCTCAACCGAAGGTTTTCCCTCTGGATCCGTCGATGGCCGCTCCATATTTTAGCGGACAAGACTCGAAAGAATTGGGCGTCCTCGCGGAATGCGGCGTGTTCCGTCATTTACTGGAGGCATGCCGGTCCCAGGACAGCCCCAATGATCAGAGTGTAGGTTATTGGCGCCAACGCGAAGGCGAGGAGGTGGACTTCGTTGTCAGGATAAATGGCAAAATCGTTTTTCTGGAAGTGACCACCACCTGGCATCGCCAAAGGGTCGAGGAAAAACTCAAGAAACTAGATTCGGCGATCAAAGGGGAACCAGAATCAATCGGGCGCCTGTTGTGCTGGGGAAAACATCTGGCGAACAAACTGCCCGACGAGGAGCTTGGACGGCTGGTCTCGTTCGCAGACTTTTTCAGTGCCTGCACCTATGGTCGCCTTTGAATCGGAGGATTGAAGAAATGGACCATTCCCAGCTGTTCCTGCACGTTTCGCCGCATCCGGCGATTGGCCATGAATTCCTGCGAAATAGGAAAAGCGCGGCCACTTTTTCCGAACGAGTCGGGGTAGGCTAGCGTTGTACCTGATGACGTTCCGTCGGCGCTGATGAAGCCCCTCCACTCCCAGATCCACCGTGCCCGTTCCCAATGGAACCGGGCGCTGCTGACCGGTCTTGCCGGCAGCGGCCTGGGTGTGGCCCTGCTGCTGGCCGGCTGCGCGGTCCTGATCGGCCGCGCCAGCGGCGTCTACCTTGAAGTTCCGGCGCTGATCGCCGGGCTCGCCGCCGGCCTGGGCTGGGCCGGATGGCGCTTTCGCTCGCGTCGCGTTCAAAATGAGCAGATCGCCACCCTGCTCGACCTGAGGCGTGGCGGAGATGGTCGGCTTCTCTTTGCCTTGGAAACCGGTTCTTCCGCCCTCCCCGAGGACGGCTCCGGTCATGGCACCCAACTGGCCGGCCTGACCCGCCCACGCCCAGATCTGCGCCGCGTTGCCCGCGCCCTGCTGCCGGGCGCCGCCTTCTTCGCCGCCGCTCTGCTCGTACCGCTGCGCCTTCCCGCCCAGCAGGGCACCGACCCGGTCAGTGAGCAGCGCCTGGAAGAACTCGAAAGCCTCGCCACCGCCCTGGAAGAGGTCCTGCAGCTCGACGAAGACCTGCACGACGAGGTCGAGGAAAACCTCGCCGCGCTGACCTCTGAAGACCAGCGCGCGCGGCCCGAGGGCGACGTCCTGCGCGAGGCCCTAGACCGCATGGAGTCGCGCCTCGAGCAAGCCGCCGAAGACGCCGCCGCCAACCTCGAAGAGATCGCCCGCGAAGCCGCGGCCGCCGCCCAGGCCGCGGCCAGCGAAGATCCGGCCGAACGCGCTGCAGCCCTGGAGCAACTCGCTGAACTCGCCCGCGAATTGTCCGCGACCGCCGGCCCCGAGAGCCAGGCCCTCGACCCAGAACTGCTGGCGCGACTGGCCGAGGCCGGCCTGTCGCCCGAGGTGCTGGCCCAGCTCGGTGCGCTGCCCGACCTCAGCGCACTCGGCCAGCTCGCCAACCAACTCGACCCAGCCACCGCCCAGCAGCTGGCCGCGGCCGCGGCCGGCGCGCTGTCTGAAGCCGCGCTGGAGAAGCTGGCACAAATGGCACGCGAGGGGCTGCTCGGCCCCGCCGGTGAAGGCGGCGAATTCGCCCGCAGCGCCACCGGCGACGAAAGCCTGGCCGAACTCCTGGCGCGCCTGGAAGAAGCCCAGGCCCTTGGCGGCGGCACGTGAAGCGGGTCCGGAAGCTGCGCAGGTTGCGTGGCCCACCCGCTCGGCGCCGGTTCCGGCGGCATCACCCGCGGACCCGGCAGCGCGCCGCTGTCGTGGGGCGAAGAAAGCCCCGACCTCAGCGCGCAAATGGAAATGGAAGCCCTCGCCGCTCCGCAGAGCATGGAAGAAGCCATGCAGCTGCTGCAGCTTTCGAGCATGGCCCCCAACGTCGCGCCCGAAGCCGAGTCGACGCAGGCCGCCGGTGCCGGACCCACGGTCCGCGGCGAGGCGACCTGGAAGCGGCGTCTGCGTCCCAGCCACCGCCAGGTGGTACGCCGTTTCTTTGACAGCGGCAAGGCCAACCAAGACAAGCAGGACCGCTAAGCTGGCCTGGGAACAGTCGGCCGCCGATGCCGGTTGGATCGCCTATGAACGACACCACGCAGACTCTTAGCGAAGCGGAAATCAAACAATGCCAGCAGACCGGCCACGCGCTGCTGGATGGCCTGGGTGCGATGATCCTGGGCCAGGACGAACTGGTGCGCGCGGTGGTGACCGCAGCGCTGGCCGGCGGCAACGTACTCCTCGAAGGCCTGCCCGGCCTGGGCAAGACCGAACTGGTCAAGGGCCTGGCGCAGCTGCTCAGCCTTGAATTCCATCGCGTGCAGTTCACCCCTGACCTGCTGCCGGGCGACATCACCGGCGGCCACCTGCTGCAGGAACGCGACGGCAACAAGGACTTCGTCTTCCGCCCCGGCCCGGTGTTCTGCAACGTGTTGCTCGCCGACGAGATCAACCGTGCCTCGCCCAAGACCCAGGCGGCGTTGCTCGAAGCGATGGCCGAGCAGCGCGTCACCGTGCTCGGCGAATCGCGCGATCTACCGCACCCCTTCTTCGTCCTGGCAACGCAGAACCCGATTGAAATGGAGGGCACCTACCCGCTGCCCGAGGCTCAGCTCGACCGTTTCATGTTCAAGGTCGAGGTGCCGCCGGTGAGCGAAGAGGTGCTCACCACGATCATCAGCAAGCGCCGCCACGGGCGCCCGCCGCAGTCGGCGCCGGTGGCCGACGCCGCCGCCTTCGAGCGCATCGAAGAGTGCGCCGGGCGCGTGCATCTGCCCCAGGCGGTGGCTCAATACGTGGCTCGCCTGTGTAGCGCCACCCATCCGCAGGCCGCCGGGGCGCCGGCCAAGATCTGCGACTATGTGCGTTATGGGGCTTCTCCCCGCGCCGCCATCGCCATCGTTGAATCGGCGCGCGTCGACGCGCTGCTCGAAGGCAAACCCACGGTCGGTTTCGACAACGTGCGCCGTGTGGCGCCTCCGGCACTGGTGCACCGTCTGGTCCTCGACTACAGCGCACGCCTCGATGGCGTCACCTCACGGCAGGTGGTCGACGAACTGTTATCGGCCATCGATGAACTCGCTCATCCGCTGCCGCAAGAGGTGGTCGATGCCCAGTCCTGAAGTCAGGTCGCGTATGCGCTGTTGGGCTGGGCTGCTGCTGGCCCTGTCGCTGTGGGCATCTCCGGTGGCCGCACAACAGAGTTCCGTTCACCGGGACTTTGATGGCATCCAGGTGACCACCCTGTGCACCTGGCCCACCGGTTTGAAGGGGGGCTATGTGCCGGTGCACATCCGCCTGCACAACGCCACCTCCGAACGCGCGCGCGTCGGGCTGAACTTGATGCACGGCCAGCCGAATTGGAGTGACCGGAGTTCCACCCACGGCAGCATGATTCTCGAGCCCAATCAGACTGTCGAACTCGACTGGCTGGTACTGCACAACCTCGACAATTGGGCAGACAACTACCACCTCCAGGTAGAGGTCAATAATTCCAGGCACAGCCGTTTCTCCGTTCACCGGATCGACTCAAGAAGCGCCTCGAGCAGTCAGGTTCCGTTGCTGCTGGTTGCCGAGAATCATGCCCTGCTGACCGAGCAGGTCAACGGTGAAAGTGTCGGCAACAGCCTTTCCTGGGTCACCGGGGGCAGCGCACCGGGTCAGTTGCCTTCGGATTGGCGTGCCTATTCCTCGGTGGCCGGAGTCGCGCTCGACCCCGAAGGCGGCACTCCCGAAGCCGCCAAGATGACCGCGCTGCTCGATTTCGTCGCCCTCGGTGGCTTTCTCATCGTGGCCGGCGAGCGCACCACCGCCGAGCGCCTGCTCGCCCCATATGGCGATTTCTTCCGCGGTGACAACCTGGTCCAACGCACCACCGGCACCGAGGTCTGGCGCCACCGTTTTGGCCGCATGGTGGTGGCACCCAGCGGCGGCAAGCCGTTGCTCATCGGTCCCGACATGCTCGGGGTCAGCGGGCTGGCCGGCTTGAGTGGCTTGTCCGAAGGTTTGCCCGAGGGCGTTTTCCCCTCGGCCCTCGCTGCCAACCCCATCGAGATCCCGGGAGTCGACAATCTCCCCCTCACCGGCCTGACCCTCGTGCTGCTCCTATTCGTGCTGTTGATCGGGCCGGTGCAGGGCAGGCTGACCGGCCCCAAGAGCGGCCGTCCCTATCGCCTGCTGATCCTGACGCCGGCGCTCGGCCTCGGCTTTTCGGTGGCGATTTTCGCATTCAGCCTGTTCAGTCAAGGACTCGGCGTCAAAGAGGCGGTGGCCAGCGTCACCTGGCTCGACCAGCACAGTCGCCAGGCTTCGACGTTGGCGGTGCGCCAGGTTTTCTCTGGTTCGGTCCTGCGTCCCGACCTGAACTACCCGGCAACCGCCACGGTGCGCCCGCTGGCCACCCTCGGACGCAGCGAGGGCAACAACCACTTCGAAACCGCAATGAACGACAACGGCGTTTTCCGCGGCGATTATCTGCCGGTGCGCAGGCCGGTTCGCGAACAGGTCGCCGGGGTTGCCGCCGAACGCGGACGACTGGCCATCGAGCACGAAGGGGGGGCGATCTACGCGGTCAATGGTTTCGATTTCGACCTGCCGGAGTTTTTCTACCGCGACGAACAAGGGGCTTTCTTCAGTCCCATCGGCGACGACCTGCCCGCCGGCCAACGCCTGGAGCTGCTGCCAACGGATGACCTTCCGAGTCTCGAGCTCAGGCGGCCTGAATCTGCTTCGAGCCGTCCCCTGACCACTGGCCTGATTCCCTTGAGCGGACGGAGCGATCTGTTCAGGCCGCCGTACGTGCCGCCCGTGCAGCCGAAGCACAGTTTCCTCGCGCGGCCCGCGACTTCGGCCTTTGTGCCCGACGGCGGTGTCGCCCGCACCCAGGTGGTCGGCACCCATCTGCTCATCGGGACATTGGAGCCCGGCTCATGAGCAGCCTTTTGCAGGCCTCCGGACTGACCCGCTCCTTCGGATCGCTGAAGGCGGTCAACCACGTTTCCTTCGAAGTGCACGCCGGCGAGGTGTGGGGTTTCATCGGCCCCAACGGCGCTGGCAAGACCACCACCATGCGCATCTGCGCCACGCTCGACCTGCCCGATAGCGGCGACGTGCTGGTCGACGGCGTTTCGGTGATCCTCGAGCCGCAACAGGCGCGCTCGCGCATCGGCTTCATGCCCGACACGCTCGGCACCTATCCCGATACCACGGTTTTCGAGTACCTCGATTTCTTCGCCCGCTGCACCGGGTTGCGCGGACCTGAGCGACGCCAGCGCATCGAAGCCGTGATGGAGTTCACCGGCCTGACCCATCTGCGCGAGCGCATGATGGACAGTTTGTCCAAAGGGATGAGCCAGCGTCTGTGCCTGGGCAAGACGCTGCTGCACGACCCGCAACTGCTGATCCTGGATGAACCCGCGTCGGGCCTCGATCCGCGCGCGCGGGTTGAATTCCGCGAACTGATCCGCGCGCTCGCCGACCAGGGCAAGGGAGTGCTGATCTCCAGCCACATCCTGTCCGAACTGTCGGAGAGCTGCGACGGCGTGGTGGTGATCGAACAGGGCAAGATCGCACGCACCGGCCACCTGCACGAGCTTTCGGCCGAGATGTCCGAGCACGAAATGCTCTTCATCCGCACCTTGTCCCCCGCGCGCGAACTGGAAATGGCCTTGGCCGAGAATCCGGGTGTGGTCGGCATCCGCCCGGAACGCAAGGGCTTCGTCATCGAGTTCACCGGCGACGATCAGGGCATCGCCGCGCTGCTCGAGAGCCTGGTGCAACGCGGCCTGAAACCGGTCGAGTTCCACTGGCATCGCATCGACCTGGAACAGCTGTTCCTGTCCTTCACCGAGGGGCACCTGCAATGAGCCCGCGCCTGCAACGCCTCGGCGACCGCCTCAATCCGGTCCTGGTCAAGGAAGTCCGCCAGGCGATCCGTGGCCGTTTCTTCCGCATCAGCTTCGGCTTCATGCTCATGCTGGCAGGGCTCGCCGGGTCGCTGGTGCTGGCCAACATCGGCGACTCCCCGCGCAGCGTCGGCTCCAGCGGCATCGTGTTTTTTGGCACCCTGCACACGATCTTCATCGTCGTTGCCTTCCTCATCGTGCCGCAGATCGCGGCGCGCTCGATGGCGGCCGAACGCGAGGAAAGAACCTACGACGCGCTGGTCATCAGCGGTCTGAGACCGGCGCAGATCATCCTCGGCAAGTGGCTGTCGGCGTCGGTGATCTTCGGTCTGTTCCTGTGCGCCTTCGCCCCCTTCCTGGTACTGGGATTCTCCCTGCAGGGGCTCGACCCGCTGGTCGGCGTGAGCCTGCTGATGATGACGCTGGCCTTCGGTTTTTTCATGATCATCGTCGCCTTGTGGAGCGCGGCAGTGGCCCGCAATCGTGCCGCAGCAACGATGCTGTCGGTGCTCTATGCGCTGGCTGCGGTCTTCTGCGGTTTCATGTGGATCAGCCTCAATTGGGCGATCATCTGGGACAGTAGTGGCATCCCGGCGGGGGAATTTTTCACCATTTTGGTCTTGTCGCTGATCGCCACGCCGTTGGTCGCGGGATGGGTTTATTCCTGCACCGTGTCCAGCGTTACCCATCCCGAGGAAAACGCTTCGGCGCGCGTGCGTCTGGCCAACTCCCTGATCGCGGTGGGCTGCGCCATCGCCATCACCATGGTCTACCTTGAGTACGTTCAGGAAGAAATCCTGACGCTCGGCATCATGATGGCCTATTTCGTCATCACCCTGGTCAACGTCCCGACCATGACCGAGAGCAATCTGCTCGGCCGCCGCTGTCTCCATCATCTGGAGGACAAGCGCTGGAATCTGCCCTTCAGCTGGCTGCTGCTGCCCGGGGGCGCGCGCGGCTACCTGCTCTACTTGATGCAGCTGGTCGTGGTCACCCTGCCGCTGCTGACCTGGAGCAGCGCGGGATCCTCCAGGACCTCGGTTTTCGACGCCGACGGTCTTGGCATGACCATCGCCACCTTGTTCGTGTGTCTCGGTTGCACCGGCGTGCTCGCTTCGATCGCGGCCAACCCGCGCCGCAGCCCGACCAAGCGCCATCTGCTGCGCATGACGATCGTGGCCATGCCGCTGCTGATCCTGATCGTGGTCGCGCTTCTCGACCTGTTGATCAGCCCAGGGCGTGGCGCACTCCTGGGCAGCGGAATGAACCCTTTCTGGTTGATCGGGCGTGACGATGCCGCCTTCTCCAGCAAAACCGCACCCGGCCTGGTGGCGTGGGCGCTGTTCGGCGCCTTCGGCTTCTTCCTGCACCTGTTCGCCTTCATCGGGTCGCGGGCCCAGATCACGCAAGCGCGCCGGGCAATCCGCAAGCGACGCAAGCAGGTGGCCCTTGAGCAGGAATGATCCGCGCAGCCTGGGGCGCGCCTATGCCCTGATTCCGTCGGCGCGGCCGATCGCGGGTCCGGCCGGCCAGCGCTTCGGCCGCGGCACCGGTTCCTCGCTCGAGTTCCAGGAGTTCCGCGACTATCAGGCCGGCGACGACCTGCGCCACATCGACTGGCGTGCCTACGCGCGCAGCGAAAAACTCACCACGCGGCTGTACCGCGAAGAGATCGCCGCCACGCTGGAGGTGGTGATCGACACCAGTGCCTCGATGCGCCTGACCGCCGCCAAGGAAGCAGCGGTGCGCGGGCTGGTGGCCTTCCTGGCCTGCGCAGCAGCGGCCGATCACAGCGTGCGCGGAATCCTCGCCGGGCCGCGGCCGCAGCCGCTGCGCAGCGAAGATCTGCTCGATCCAAGCGAAGCCCTGCTGGTCTTCGAGGGCGCGACCTCGATGATGGACAGTCCGCTCAGCGGCATGCTGCGGCCCGGAACGGTGCGCGTGCTGATCTCGGATTTCCTCTTTCCGCACAGCGCCAAAGATCTGGTGCGCCGGCTCGGCCGCAGTGCCGGAGCCCTGATCCTTCTGCAGGTGCTCGACGCCAAAGAAGCCGACCCCAGCGCGCGCGGTTTTCTGCGCCTGGATGAAGTGGAAAGCGCCGCGTGGCGCGAGGTCGAAGTCGATGAGCGCACCGTGCAGCGTTACCACAAGCGCCTGTCGCGGCTGTGGCGCGGCCTTGAAGGCGAGGCTCGGCGCATCGGCGGACGCGCCTTGCGCGTGGTCAGCGGACCGGGTCTGGAACAGATCGTGCGCAGCACCTTGGTCCCGGCTGGATTGGTGGAACCGCGATGAGCTGGTTTGCCTTCCCCGCAGGGTTGTTTGCACTGTTGGCGGTGCCGGCGGTTTTCGCCTTGCATCTTTTTCGCAGCCGCCACCGCCGCATTCCGGTCAGCGCGCTATTCCTGTGGACCGACCCGGAATCAGAGGCCACCGCCGGCCGTCGGCGCATGCCGCTGCGCCGTACCCCGAGCTTGTGGCTGGAATTGCTGGCGGCTTTGGTCGCCGCACTCTTCATCGCCGGCTTCAACCCATTCGACCGCGCCGAGGGCCGCCATCTGGTGGTGGTGCTCGACGACTCCGCTTCGATGAGCGCCCGCAATAGTGGCGGCGACGGACCCGAGCTGCGGGTGCGCGAAAGACTGGCCGAGGCCTTCCACCAATACGGCCGCCGCCTGCGCCTGACCCTGGTGCGCAGCGGCCCGCGCCCGAGCCTGTTGTGCGGACCGGGCGCGCTGGTCGCCGAAGCCGCCGAGGCGCTGGAACAGTGGCACCCGGCAGCGCCCTCGCACGACCCGGGCCCGGCGCTGATGCTGGCCAAGGAGCTGGCCGAGGGCGGGGTGATCTGGTTCATGAGCGACATGCTGCCGCCTGAGGGAGTGATTCCCGCAGAGTCAGTCCGCGTCATCGCCCTGGGCGAGGCCGACGGCAATCTGGCGCTGGCCGAAGCCCGTCGGGTGCGCGCTGACGGCTCCCGCGTCGCCAGTGCCGATCCCGGCTTCGATCCCGACGCCATTTCCGGCCGCGACCGGGTGAGCTGTACGGTGCGCAGCTTCGCCGCCGAGGCGCGTACCACGCTGCTGCGGGTAACCAGCGGCGGGCGCGAAGTGGCCAGCGAAGAGATCAGCCTTGATGCTGGGCAAAGCCGCACCTTTGAATGGCAGATCCCTTCTGCTTCGCCGGCTCTGCGGCTGGAAATCGGCGACGACGGCTTGCTGCTCGACAACCTGGCGGTGCTGCACCCGTTGCCAGACCGCACCGTACACATCGGCGTCGGCCTGGATGAGCAAGCCACCTCGGCGATGCGCCTGAGCGAGTTGATCGCCGCGCTGCCCGGTGTCGAGCAGACCAGCAACCTGGCTGCGGCCGACCTGGTGCTGGCCCACGAACGCGCGCCGGCGCCGAGCTGGTCGCTGGTGATGCCGCAGAACCCGGACGACGCCGCCGAGGCCGAAGCCTTTGTGCGCGGCTTCCTGCCCGAGAAGCAGCACCCCTTGCTCGACGGCATTACCTTGGAAGGGGTGGTGTGGTGCCGCAATCTGGCCTTTCCTACCCCGGGGCGGCCGCTGCTGACCGTTGGTGATCTTCCGCTGCTGAGCATGCAAGCCGCGGCGGGCGCGGTCAGCTGGCACCTCAACCTATTGCCGGTGCGTTCGACATTGAGCCTGTCGCCGGACTGGCCGATCCTGTTTTCGAACCTGATCGAGCTGCGCCGCGCCGGTTTGCCCGGGCCGCGGTCGGTGAACCTGGTGGCGGGCCAGGCCTTCCATTACCTGGCGCGGCAGCCAGGCGCATTTGAACTGCACGGGCCGGCCGGCACTACCGCGCTGGAGGGTGGCGAATTGGTCGTCGAGGGCCTGGCGCCCTTTCCGGACTACCGGCTGAGCCAGCAGGACCAGGACGTGGTGCACTTCGCGGTCAATTTTGCCGATGACGCCGAGTCGGACTTGAGCGGTGCTCACAACGGCGAGCGCCCCCCCTTATCAGGGGAGACGCAGCCGGCGCAGCAGCGTTACGCCGAATCCGGCTTCGGCCGCCTGCTGCTGCTGGTCCTGCTCGCCGCCGTGGTCTGCGACTGGCTGGTGCTGGGAGGGGCGCGCCGACCATGAGCCTGCTCTACCCCGAGCTGCTGCTGCTGGCCATCCCGATCGCCCTGGCTCTGTACCGCACCAGCCGCGGCCAGGCGTCGCGCTGGCTGCTGCGCGGGCTGGCGGTCCTCGCCTTCCTGCTGGCCCTCGCCGGGCCTCACGGCGGCGGCTCCACCACCGGCCGTGACCTGGTCCTGCTCGTCGACCGCTCGCGCTCGATGCCCGGAGACCGCCTCGCCGAAACCGCCGAGATGGTCGAACTGCTGAACTCGGAGATGCGCGCCGGCGACCGCCTCGCGGTGCTCGGTTTCGGCGCCGGCCGCGCGCTCGAGATGGCGCCCAGCGAAGACCCCTCCTTTGCCGGCTTCCAGCACGGCATCGACCCCGACGGCAGCCACCTCGCCGAAGCCATCGACCAGGCGCTGGCGCTGATCCCCGACAACCGGCCCGGGTCGCTGCTGCTGCTCAGCGATGGCGAGTACCACGGCGCCAGCCCGGAGTCCGCCGCGCGCCGCGCCGGGGTGCGTTCGGTGCGCATCGACGTGCGCAGCGCGCAGCGCCCCAACCAGGTCGACGCCGCGGTCGAGCAACTGGAACTGCCGCCGAGCGTGGCCCAGGGCGAGCCGTTCCAATTCGCTGCGTGGGTGCGCTCCGATCATGCGGTCGAAGCCGAGTACGTCCTTTACCGCGACCAGGAGGTCCTGACGCGCGGCCGCCGCGCCCTGCGCCGCGGCCTCAACCAGCTCCTGTTCCGCGATCTCGGCACCACCCCGGGTCTGGCGCGCTACCGCCTGCGCATTTCGGTCGAGGGCGACCGCGTGCTCGAGAACGACATCGGCCTCGGCGTGCTGCGCGTGACCGGCGGGCGGCCGCTGCTGCTGGTCAACCATGACGCGGTTCCCGGACGCCTGGCGCGGGT
Source organism: Planctomycetota bacterium (assembly GCA_021776925.1). Lineage (GTDB taxonomy): Bacteria > Planctomycetota > UBA1135 > UBA1135 > UBA1135 > JAJFFB01. The sequence continues at coordinate 41,613 of JAJFFB010000080.1, forward strand.
GTTGCAGTCAGCGGGCCTGGAGCTGGCGCTGCACACCCCGGAAGAACTTGCCAGGCAACGCCCCTCCTATCTGGAGAACTTCCGCGGCGTGATCTTGGAAAACGTCGCCGCCGACCGCCTCGGGCCGATGCTGCCGGCCCTGGCGCGGCAGGTCGAGGACCTCGGCGGTGGCTTGCTGCTGACCGGCGGCCCGGCCAGTTTCGGTGTCGGCGGCTATTACCGTTCGGGGCTCGATCCACTGCTGCCGGTGTCGATGGAAATGCGCGTCGAGCACCGCAAGATGGGCCTGTCGCTGGCCTTCGTTCTCGACCGCTCGGGTTCGATGGCGGCCGGCGTCGGCGGCACGCTGACCAAGATGGATCTGGCCAACGCCGGCACCATGGAGGGCATCCGCCTGCTCGGCGCCCTGGACGAGGTTGCGGTCATAGCGGTCGACTCCGAAGCGCACGTGGTGGTGCCCCTGGCCGAGGTCGGCGACCCCGAGGACTTCGCCGGCAGGGTCTCCGGAATCCGCTCGCAGGGCGGCGGGATTTACGTCTACCAGGGATTGCTGGCGGCGGCCAGCATGCTCGAGGGCGCGTCACGCAACAATCGCCACATCGTGCTCTTCGCCGACGCCGACGACGCCGAGGAACCGGGCAAGTACGTCGAGTTGCTGCGTCAACTGCGCGAAGAGAGAAACACCACGGTCTCGGTCGTCGCCCTCGGCACGCCGACCGGCAGCGACGCCGCCTTCTTGATCGACGTCGCCCGCCGCGGCGGCGGCGAGATCTTCTTCTCGCAGGATCCGAACGAACTGCCACGCCTGTTCGCGCAGGACACCCTGCTGGCGGCGCGCTCTTCCTTCATCGACGTGCCGACCCCCACCCAGACCACCCCGGGGGTGTTCGCGATCGCCGCGCTGCCGTCGGGGCCGTGGGCGCCGCTGGCCGGCTACAACCTTTCCTATCTGCGCCCCGACGCGGCCCAGGGTGTGGTCACCCAGGACGAATACGGCGCCCCGGTGCTGGCCACCCGCCAGGCCGGCCTCGGTCGCACCGCCAGTTTCAGCGGTCAGATCGACGGCAAATTCGGCGTCGCCGATGACCATTGGCCGCAGGTCGCCGAAACCCTTGTGACTCTGGCGCGTTGGATCGCAGGGCAGGAACCGCCGGCGGAGTATTTCCCCGACGTGCGCCGCGAAGGACGCGACGCCTTGGTCAGCATCGAGGTCGACCGCGAGGCGGCGCCCGGAGCCCCCAGTCCAGTCGAGGCGCGCATGGTCAAACCGGACGGCACCACCACGGTAGTGGAATTGACCCCGGTCGGCCCCGACCGCTTCGAAGCGCGGGTGCCGCTGGGCATGGAGGGGATCTACCGATTTGCCGCCCAGACCGCCGACGGGCAGACCTTGGAAATGGAACCGCTGGCGGTCCCCTATTCGCCTGAATTCGAACCGCGCGCGGAGGAAGACGACGGCCTGCGTGCGCTCGGCCGCATCGCCCGGCTCAGCGGCGGGCGTATGAACCCGGCCATGAACGAAGTCCTGCGTGGCAGCCGTCGAGGTTATTCGGTACGCCCGCTGGGCCACTGGTTCGCCCTCGCCGGCCTGCTCCTGCTGCTCGCCGAAATCACCTGGCGCCGCCTATTCGAAAAACCACCGCGTGTGCGCACGACCGCCGTCGCAGGCGCACGGAGCGCAGGCGGCGTGCGCAGGCCTGATGCGAGCGGCGGCGGATCCGCTGATGCTGGGCGCGAGCCTGATTCCGGCGAGGCACAAGTTGGCGCGGACAGCGGCGAAACCACCGACACGGGTGGCCTCAATGCCGCGTTGGCCGGAGCCAAGAAAAAGGCCGACCGGCGCACCCGGCGCAAGTGAGTCCGTAGCGGAATGCCCCCCCTTCAAGGCAGCCACAATGAGGCGTCGCCGTAGGAATAAAAGCGGTAGTTGCGCTCGATCGCGGCGCGATAACACGCGTGTACGAAGGGCAGGCCGGAGCTGCCAGCGTGGGCGGCGAAGGCGGCGACCAGCGCCAGCAGGGTGCTGCGCGGCGTATGAAAATTGGTCAGCAGGCCGTCGGTCCAGCGGAAGCGGTGCCCGGGCAATAGATAGAGGCCGGTTTCGGCGGTGCACGGCGACGGCTGCTGCGGCAGGCTTTCGAGCACCCGGCAGACGGTGGTGCCGGCGGCGACGATACGTCCACCGCGGCGGCGCGCCGCCACCAGCTCAGCACACGCCGCGGCGCTGATGGCAAAGCGCTCGGCGTGAATCGGATGATCTTCAACGCGTTCGCAGCTCACAGGCAGAAAAGTCCCTAAACCGACGTGCAAGGTCAGGTAGGTAGTGCGGACCCCGCGCGCGTGCAGCTCGGCGAGGGTCTCGGCGCAAAAATGCAGGCTGGCGGTGGGCGCCGCCACCGAACCGGGTTGATCCGCCCACACCGTCTGATAGCGCTGACGATCTGCAGCGCTGTCCTCGGCCTGGCCGGCCTCGCGCCGCAAGCTGCGGATGTAAGGCGGTAACGGCGTGGCGCCATGACGCGCCAGGATCACCCGCCATTCCTCACCACTCAGGGACTCGACCACCCAGCGCCCGCGGTTTTCGCGCTCGACCAGGCGTAGCAGTGGCGCACAGTCCTGCGGCTGATCCTCGAAACCCAGCTCGACCCCCGCCCGCAGGCGGCTGCCGGAAAGCATGCAGCGCGCACGCGCTCCATCGAGCGACTCCAGCCACAGTCCTTCGACCAGGCCGCCGCTGACCTTGCGCAGACACAAGCGGGCGGCGACCACCGAGGTGTCGTTGAGGACCAGCAGATCTCCGTCCTGCAGCAGGGTGGGCAGCTCGGCAAAGGTGCGGTGGTCGCGCCGCTCCTCGGCGCAACTCACCTGCATCAGCCGCGCCTGGTCGCGATCCGGCAGTGGGAAGCGCGCGATGCGCTCCGCAGGCAGGTCGAAGTCGAGTTCCTCGACGCGCATCGATCCTAGGCTTGGATCAGTCGCTCTTGGGCGGAAGCGCCCAGCGCCGCAAGCGATCCATCTGGCGGTGGAAATCGTGATCGCGGACCTCGAGCGGGTTCTTGAAGAAAGCCGCGGCCGCTTCGACCGGGCCACCCTCGCCGCGATCCTGTGCCAGCAGGGCGATGCGCGCCAGGTCGAGGACCAGCGGCGCGGCCAGCGCCGAGTCGCTCGCCTGCCAGGTGAACTGCAGCTGCATCTTGGCGCCGAGGAAACCCTGGAAATGGATGAAGTCCATCGCCGTCTTCCAGTCGTGCAAGCTGGGTACGAAATCAATCGTCACCCCCGAGTGCATCTGATCGTTGTCGAGGATGCCGTGGATCACGGCGTCTTTGTTGGCGATCTTGCTGGCACGTCGGGCCGGATCACTGAGCGCGGCGCCGTCGCGGTTGCCGAGCATGTTGTAGCCCTCCCAGGCCATCACCGACAAACCGCGATCGCGGAACATCGGTGCCAGCACGGTTTTGATCAGCGTTTCGCCGGTCTTGCCGTCGTTGCCGAGCACCGGCACGCCGTTGCGCTTGGCGAACCCAGCTACCGCGGGAACCGCCGCGCCCGGTGCCGGGGTGAAGTTGATATAGGGCACCCCTTCGAGAATGGCGGCCAGCGCGTAAAGCACCGAGCGCGACAGATTGTCCGGTGCCTCGCGCAGCAACTCGATCGGGTCGGCTTCTGGATGGCTCCAGCCCGCTGGAAGCTCGTGCTGACGCTCGGCGGTGGCCAGGTGCACCACCACCATGCGGCGGAAACCCTCCTCGCGTTTCCACGAGCGAATGTCGTCGCGCAGCGCTTCGACCAGTTCCGGCAGCGGCAGGGACAAGCGATCGCTGCTGGCGCGGTCGGCAATCCCGCTGTCTTCGGGCTCGGGAATACCCGGGGCGATGGTGAACTCGGTGCGCTGGCGCAGGCTGGTGCACAACTCGACCAGATCGCTGGGCAGCACGCCGGCGCGTTCCAATTCGCCGGCCGCGCGATCACAGTCGCCGGCGATGTCCCAGCCGGTGACGCGGAAGCACGCCAGGTCTTCCCAGTCGACCTTGGAAAATTGCGGCGTATTGGTGACCAGGCCCAAAGCCTGCTGGCCAGAACGCAGCGACTCAAGGCCATGGAGCACGGTGGTGGCGATCGCACCGCGTACTCCGACTAGCAGCAATCCAGTCTTGAGTGGATCGGGACTCACGGCATCCTCCGGGGGGCAGGGGCGGCTGGGGCGGCAGCGGAAGCCGCCGGACCGCCTATTCTGCCTCTGCGGCCTTGCCGGCGGCGGGCGCTGGGATCGAAATCTCGAGCCGCTTGCGGCTGAAGATCAGGCGCACCTTCTCGCCGATCTCGGGCATCAGGAACATGTTGGGGTACCACACGTATTGATTTCCCGCGGCTGGGTCATTGCCGGTCATCAGCTGATTGGCCGGATTGAAGTAGCACACGCTGATCCAATTGCCCTCGCCCTCGGCGGCAAAAAACTCTTCCGCGTCCTTGTGCGGACGGACGAAGCGCGAGCCCAGATACACCCACGGGCCGCGGCGATAGGTGCGATCCTCGGCGACGTTGACCACCAGGTCTTCGGCGCGGTAGACAAAATGCTCGGCACTGCCGTCGGCGCCGACCTGGTCCCAGGCGACGTAAATGTAGAAGCCGTCGCCCTGCGCCGGCACCTCCTGGTAGAGAGATTCGCCCGCTTCCATCTGCTCACGCGTCGGCGGCGGGTCCTTTTCGACGTATTGAACGTTGCTGCCCTGCTTCAGCCCGAGCAGCAAGATGGCGGTGTTGAGCGCCTGCGCCGAGGCCTCGCGCACGATCAGCAAACTCTCGTGATCGGCACCGTGGCCGGCCACCAACAGGTATTCCAGCGGCTCGCGGTCCTGGCAGATCTCGGCTTCGAGTTCGATGCGCTGGGCCTTGAGGTCGAGCCGGACGCCGTGGCCGGCGAGTTCTTCGACCACGCTGGCGAGGTCGGTCGCCGCCGGCTCCTGAGCGGGAAGGGCCATCCACGCCAGAAATGGAACTACGGCAAGGGCACTCCAGCGGAGGGATCGATCTGCGGCCATGGTGAACATCCTATCGGTCAGTGGTGGGGCGAGATGAGAGCGCTTGCATCTGCTCCTCGGCATGCTGCGCGACGGGGCTGCCTTGGGGGGCGAGGCGCAGCGCGTGGCCGAGATGGATGCGGGCGGCCTGATCCTCGCCCAGTTCGAGTTGAGCCCGCCCTAGCAGCAAACGCGCCTGCGCCGATTCCGGTTCAAAATCAAAGGCGCGCCAGGCCATTTCGGTGGCGAGCGCGGCGGCGCCCATTCCCAGCGCGCGTTCGGCGGCCTGCAGCAGAACCGGCACCGTGCAACCGCCGGAAAGCAAGGGGCGCAGGCTGGCATCGAGTTCGGCGACGCTCTGGGCCAGACCGGAGCGGGCCAGGATCAGGCGCTGCAGGACCTCGTCCAGGGGCAGCAGCCAGCCGCGCGGCGAAGGCGTGTCGAGGCCGTAA